>CAZVTW010000802.1:0-2424 GCA_964629805.1 uncultured Bacteroidales bacterium
TTCTTGTGATTCCATAGCCATTTCAGATATGTGTCTTGTTCTCTTGAATGAATGCTAAACGGTTTGTATAAGAATAGTAGCCGATTGCGTGGCACTTTCCTAGCAAATTACAAGAAAGTTGAAGTGGGCTATAACCCTTGAATTTACTACTGCTTCGGCTATTATTTTTATACATTGTTGTGCCTTCGTTGTTTTATTTAATCAGTTTATGGAACTGCTCTATTTTACTTTGGTTTCCTTGTATGTATATTATATCTCCTTGTTTTAATATTTCTTCTGGTTGTATGCTTTCCAACATTTCATTTTTCCTCTTAATACCTAGGATATTTATCCCATATTCAGCCCTTAGGTTCAATTCTTTTAATGGCTTTCCTAAAAATTTATTGCTGTCAGCATTCATCCTTAAACACGTGATGTTGAAATCTGCTAATTCATTCGGTCGATAGGTTTTCGGACGTTTTAAATCACCTTTAAATAATTGATAATTGTCAGCCCTGACCTTTTCGATAAGTTGTTCAATATCGTCTTCGGAGACAAGAAACCTTTGAAGAACATTGGTAAATATTTGTATTGAAGTTTCAAATTCTTCAGGAATGACTTTATCAGCACCTAAAGCAATTAACTCGGATGTTTCCTTAACGAATCTTGTTCGCACAACCAAATAGAGCGAATCAGAATGAGAACGTATATTTTTAATTATGCTTTGGGTCGCAAAATTGTTTGAGATAGCAATTACAGCTGCTCTGGCATTTGAGAGATGCACCGTTTCGAGAATGTAGTCCTGGGTGGCATCACCGAAAATTATAGGCACCCCTTTTTCTTTTTCTCGTTTGACAGTTTCAGCGTTCATTTCAATAACAACATAGGGAATATTACTAGATGCTGCTGCCTTTGCCAAATTGCTTCCATTCACTCCATACCCAATTATAACCAAATGATTTTCCAATTCGTGAGTGGAAATTTCAGCTTTACTTTCTTCTGAAACTAATGTGCTGTCAAGTCCTAACTTTTTAGAAACGTTTATAAACCTGTTGGCAATATTTTCTGAAAAAATTATTACAAAAGGTGTCAATATCATTGACACGATGGAAACAGACAAAAAATATTGGTTGGTTTGAGCGCTCAATAAATTGTATTCAATGCCTACTTTTGAGAGAATGAACGCAAATTCCCCAACCTGAAAAAGCGATAACCCTGTTAAAAGTACTGTTCGTGTAGGATATTTCAGAATTGCAACAGCTATTGATGCAATGGTTGATTTAATGATAAATACAACCAAAACCAATAGCAAAATGACAGGGATATTATTCAGAAAAAAATCTAAATCAAGCAGCATACCCACAGAAATGAAAAAGAAGCTTGTAAATAATTCTCTGAAAGGCAAGATTATACTTGTTGCCTGATGGCTGTAGTCTGATTCAGAAACAATCAGACCTGCAAGAAAAGCCCCTAATGCCAATGACAATCCAGCCTCTGATGTAAGAAATGCAACCGCAAAACAAAGTGTGATGGTGACCAGAAGGAAAAGTTCTTTACTATTGGTTTTCGCCACCGCATGCATCAACCTTGGAATAACATACCGTGCACTGATAAAAGTGATTGCAAGAACAACAGCAGACTTTAAAAGTAGTGTTAGAATACTTATTCCAATATTTGCTGATTCTCCGGCTATCATTGGAGTAACAAGCATCATTGGTACCACAATAATGTCCTGGAAGATTAATATTGCCAATGCATTTCTTGCGAAAGGTGCAGTAATCTGCTGTCTGTCTTGTAAGGTTTTCAGGACTATTGCTGTGCTTGATAAAGAAAATAGAAAACCTACAAATACCGACTCATTCCATGAATTGCCCAAAAAGAAATATACAAGTCCTGCTATAAGTACTGTAATACCTACCTGCAAAAATCCGCCAATAAAAACCGTCCTTTTGATAGAGATTAATTGCTTAATCGACAATTCCATTCCAATCACAAAAAGCAGCAGAATTACCCCAATTTCAGACAGGATTTCAACTTGTTCTACTGCATTAATGAGACTAAATCCATAAGGCCCTATAATTATCCCTGTCAGCAGAAAACTGATTATAGAAGGAAGTTTAAGCTTTTGAAGTGCAAAAACAATAACGACCGAAAAACCTAAAAGGATGAGTATGTCTTGTAATAATGGTAGATGCATTAGTTTTTCTTTTCTTTTTGTTTTTGTAATTCTCTTTTCATAATTCTCATTTTTGCCCATAAAATTGAGACTGCAATAGTCAAGCAGATTACAATTAAATGATGAATCAATAAGATTCTTTCAATATCATTATCTGTTAAGTCAAATATCATAGTTCAAATATCTAGATTTCGTCTTTTTTACAATGAGGCACAACGATAAGCATTTGAGCCGTAGCCGTAAACAAAGATACCCCGACTCATTTTGCT
>CAZVTW010000803.1:0-2422 GCA_964629805.1 uncultured Bacteroidales bacterium
GGAAAATTCTATGCCTCATGGCAGATACCTATTGCATAAATAGATTCCTCCCTACTGTCGGAATGACTGAGTCTTTTTGGAATGATGAGGAAAGCTCCGTTTTCCTCATCATTCTTCCCATAAATTCAACCGCTGGCATGGTCATTCCGACCGCAGGGAGGAGCCTCGTACTAAAAATGAGATCATATTGAAAAAAAAGCGTTAACTACTTTTACATGTTTTTGAAAAATGCCCTCCTCGCTATAGAACCCGGGGCAATTTAAAACTTAATCCTGACCTGAATCTTAAATTCAGTCCTGGTATTTCCTTCAATCATATGAAGGCCTGACCCTATTTCTTCCTTATCACTGTAAACAGTTTTCGAATATCTTGCCCATATTCCCACATTGTCAGTCAGTTTCCATTTCATCATAAGATAATACCTGGTTCCTTTCGAATAATATGGTGGTACGGAAAAACCATAGAGCACATCATGTTCATATGCATATATCCGAGTTGACCACGAGTCTGTATCAAACAAAGCATAACGGGCATATATCACGACTGGCAGTGCATCAAAGGAATATTTGATATCCTGGTACATCATATATCCCTTATCTTGTTCATTACCATGCACAGATTTCGAAAATTCAATCCTGTTTTTGAGTCCTAATTGTTTTGCAGGCTGATATTGAAAATGAATTCGCAATGATCTGTTTTGACGGTATTCCGGATATTTAATGTAACCTTCATCACCGGAAACATTGTATTGTTTGTTTTCCACCTTATATCTCAATTGCAGACTTGTATTCTCAGACAGGTAACAATCTGTTAGAATCATAAACTCCCTGCCGTTGCCCGGGCTGTTGATGTTATATCTTAACCAGGGATGCTCGAAAATATCAGCATACAATTTAACATCCATCCACCGAAAAGGCTGAACTGATATACCTGTATATAAACCTTTCTCATTGGTTGTATTGGAATATTCAGAAAAAGCGCTTCCCCGGACAGTCTGAAATTCCGGTTCAAAATAGCGATGTACCAGCGAGGCTTGTACTGCCGGGTGGATGTTGGCAATGAAACCATTTATGATAGCTTTTCCTGCATTTTGGCTCATTGCGGCTTCTCCAAACAGGAACATATTATTCAGACTCAGTTTATATGAAAGGCTGTAATTATGATTCCTGCTTCCCCTGAAATCATGAATGTTATATGGCTTCCTGTCCTTTTTGAAATCCGCATTATATTGAATACCTGAAAAATTCACATGGACTGTGTACCAATTGTTCCGGAATCCGGCGCTGGCGCCATACAAATACTCGTGAACAGCGTTTTTATCAATAATTTCACCATCCGTCCTGTGGTATCCTGTTGTTTGCAAAGAGCTGAATTCAGCTATGTTTCCTGTGCTGTCTCTGAGGGTGATGTTTGCATCAATTTTTTTTGATGACATAAAGGTTGTCAGGTCAAAAGCTCCTGATTTCATGGTGGATGCGAGTCCCCTCATAAAATCATTCTCATTTGTTGATCCATACCCCCTGATGCCCTGATTATGTTTACAGACATTAAGCACGCCGGAAGTTTTTCCAAATGAAAATCCGGGCCACAGTATCAATCCCTGCCCAAACTTCACATGATAATCTCCAACAACCAATCTGTCTAACCATTTCATATCTCTCAATTCTGCAAAACCCGATAAATAATCGAATCCTTTGGTTTTTGAATTCCACTGAAAAGACTCACCAGGGTCTTTTTCTGCTGTAAAACCAAATCGCAGATTTTTTCCGGCTTTTGCCCTGTATCTGAGGTAATACTTTTGTTTGTTTCCCTGAAAGTCTCTTGAATCAAGACTGTCTCTGATAAATCCTTTTTGTTGTTCTACAAGCCATTGAGTGCGCAAAATGAATTCATGCCGGATATATCGCGGATGCATTGAAAAATCTTCCCTGCTGTCTACTTTATCAAAAGACAGAAATGGTTTTAATAATTTGGCATCTTCAACTGAAAAACCTTCAATGAATGCAAGTTCATGAATCGAGTAAATTGTACCATATGTCTCCCTGTACTTCAGTAATTGGTTAACCTGCAAGGTATTTAATATATAAAGCTGATGAAGTTCCTCAATTGTAGCTGTATTGATATTCAGGGGATTTTGAGCATAATAGACCAATTGGTCGTAAAATTCCTGGTATTCTATCGTTTCATCCAGTTCATCAAGACGGGATTCAACGATATCCTGCAATATTGTTCCGGCATTTTCAGGTAATTCCTGTGCAAATGTCGTGAAACATTGAAATATAGCAATAACTAAGAATAATATCGTTTTATTGTCTGTCAAACCTCAATGAATGATGTTATTAACTGTTATTTCCGATTGAGTAAACAATTGACAAATGCGTTGTATAATGAAGGATTATATGCCTGGAGAATGCAAAGTCGA
>CAZVTW010000804.1:0-2416 GCA_964629805.1 uncultured Bacteroidales bacterium
TTATTTTTAAAGGTATTCATGCTCTCCCTCCGGTCGGGTCTGCTATCCTTACGGAGTCACCCATCTGGTTCGCTGCTGCCCTGCTGGCGGGCTTTGGGCAGACAGGAATTTCATCCCGCGAATAGCGGGACAGGCTCTGCTGGAATCAATAGTTATTTTCAAGGACTTCTCCCCCATCCTGTCCCTTAATACCGAACAGCTATCAACTAAGAGAAAATAAATTTTCTCAAGTTTCAGTCGTCCGGCATTAACTCAACCATACCATCAAAATTTTATTCATAATCTTGATGGCGGTTTCGTATAACTTCCGGCTTACGAAGATGTTTCGCCATCGCCTGCAACAGTCTTTCTGTGTCGTTATTGTGAGGCCACCCGATTCGCTTGGGCTTCCCCTACGAGGTCACAGTAAGTTTCTGTAATGGTGTGATGGTTGCACCTTCTCTTGGCGTACACGGTTGACGAATCGGGTGAAAACACAATTGTAGTGGCTCCGGGTGCAAATGCAAAAATGAAGCCGTCTGATTTATTTGGTATTCAATCCCTCATAAAAGAGGAAGACTATCTTTTAATGCAGCTTGAAATTCCACTTCAAACAGTAATACACATGGCACAGACTGCTAAAACAAGCGGGGTAAAAGTAATTCTGAATCCTGCTCCGGCAATGAAATTACCTGACGAACTGTTAAAAGACCTGTTTTTAATTACCCCGAATGAAAGCGAAGTCAAATTCTTAACAGGCATTGATGTAAGAGATGAAATATCAGCAGAAGAAGCAGCTAAGTTGTTGTATAATAAAGGCGTATTAAACATAATAATAAGTATGGGCGATAAGGGTGCATTTTGGCACAACGGAAAATCGGCAAAGCATTTTGAAGCATTTAAAACGAAAGCCCTTGACACTACCGCAGCGGGCGATACTTTTAACGGAGCATTGGCTGTGGCGCTTTCGGAAGGAAAAACCTTTGAGGAATCAATTATTTTTGCCAACAAAGCGGCTGCAATTTCTGTTAGCAGGCCGGGAGCACAGGCTTCTATTCCATATAAGAATGAATTATGAATTATCAAATTAAGATTTAACTGTATGAGAAAAATAACATTTTTAATTGTTGCTTCATTGGTGATTTTAGTTGCCTGTCAACAGAAAGCAGAAGTAAATCAAAAATTGAACAACAAAATATCCAAACAGGAGCTTAAAGAAAAAATAAAGGGTGGCTGGGCAGGACAGGTGATTGGACTCACATACGGAGGGCCGACAGAATTTAGGTATCCCGGAGCGTTTATAAACGATTATCGTCCGATTGAATGGACAGATTCTGCCATTTTGTGGTACTTTGAAAACACCCCAAGCCTCTATGATGATGTATACATGGATTTGACCTTTGTCGACGTTTTTGAAAAAGAAGGCCTTGATGCACCTGCATCGGCGCATGCCAAAGCATTTGCAAATGCCGAATACCTGTTGTGGCATGCCAATCAGGCTGCACGGTACAATATACTAAACGGCATTATGCCTCCCGAATCAGGACATTGGACAAATAATCCCCATTCTGAGGATATTGATTTTCAGATTGAAGCAGATTTTGCCGGTTTAATGTGCCCTGGCCTGGTCAACACAGCTTCGGAATATTGCGATAAAATAGGGCATATTATGAATTACGGTGATGGGTGGTATGGCGGTGTTTACATGGCCGCCATGTATTCCCTGGCATTTGTTTCGGATGATATTGATTATATCGTTGAAGAAGCCCTGAAAAGTATTCCGGAAAATGCAACGTTTTATCAATGTATTCATGAAGTCATTTCGTGGCATAAGCAATACCCTGATGACTGGAAAAGGTGCTGGTTTGAAGTGCAAAAAAAATGGTCGTCAGATGTAGGCTGTCCCGATGGCGTATTTAAAGCACTTAATATTGATGCAAAGGTAAATGCTGCTTATGTTGTCATCGGGCTTTTATATGGAAACGGAGATTACACCAAGACACTGGACATAAGCACGAGGTGTGGCCAGGATTCGGACTGTAACCCTGCATCAGCCGGTGGAATTTTGGGAGCAATAATCGGGTATTCAAACATTCCCGAAAAATGGAAAAAGGGCGTTTACCCGGTAGAAGACATGGATTTTAAATACACAACCATGTCGTTGAATGATGTGTATGACATTGGTTATAAGCATGCATTAGAATTGCTTGAGAAAAACGGGGCGACATTTTATGGCGACAGCATTACAATTACGACACAAATTGTAAAACCGGTTCAGCTTGAAATCGGATTTGAAAGACATTATCCTGTTAAATCAATAGAAAAACCTTTGGGAAAGACGGAAGTCTTTGTGTTTAATACAGAAAACATCATGTATGAATTTGATTTGAGCGTAATTCTTTTGGGTTGAATACTATGCAGCTATATTAGTTGTATA
>CAZVTW010000805.1:0-2412 GCA_964629805.1 uncultured Bacteroidales bacterium
TCAGGCAAAACAGCTTTTTCCAGTATCCTGTTAAATCCGACCGGTGTATATGTTGAACCGGTGCGCATGACAGGTGCATCAAGAAACTTAAATGCTTTTTCTGAGATAATGGCGCTCAATTCACCGCCAAATCCGCCAAAAACCTTGTCTTCATGGGCAATAAGCGCCTTGTTTGTTTTTTTGACCGAATTGAGTATTGTCTCCTCATCCAATGGGCTGAGCGATCGCAAATCAACGACTTCAACTTCTGCTTTTAACTCTTTGGCAATTTTTTCGGCTGCTTCAAGGCATAAATGCGTTGTATTTCCATAAGTCAATATTGTCATGTCTTTACCTTCGCGTCTAACCCGTGCTTTCCCAAAAGGTACTTCAAATCCTTCGGGGACAAAGGCTGCTGCTTTGGGTGAATTGTAAAGCGCTTTTGGCTCGAGTACCATGTTTAGTCCTTCTGACCTCATACAGGTTCTGAGTAATCCGGCAGCATCATCAGCAAAAGAAGGATATACAATCCGGACACCAGGGAAAGTAGCCAATATACCTTCAATGGTCTGTGAATGGTATAATCCGCCGCCAATATATCCACCGGAAGCAAGACGAATGGTCACATTGGGTGAAAACTGACCATTAGACCGCCAGTAATCATGTGTTGTATCAACAAATTGTTCCATTGCCGGCCAGAAATAATCCGCAAATTCAGCGCCTTCAATGACAAGACGTATTTTTTTGTCAAATCTGCTCATGCCATTAGCAGTAGCGACAATGTAATCTTCAGCAATTGGTGCATTGAAAACACGTTCCCTGCCAAATTCCTGTTGCATGCCTTTGGTAACGTTGAATACGCCACCTTTTTCTTTGTGTGCAACATCCTGCCCCCATATGCAGGTATCAGGATTTTCCCTGAATTCTTCTTTCAATGTCCTGTTAAGAGCTTCAACAAGTTTTATCTTTTCTCCTTCTTCATTATGTATCCCATCAGGATATTTTTTTGGTTTATAAGGTTCGGGAATAACAAAATTGAAAATACTTTTCGGTTCAGGATCAGGAGCTTTCAGTCCTTTTTTGTGGGCATCTTTTACGATATTCTTAACCTCTTCCTCAATCGTGCCCAGTTCCTCCTCAGTGAAGCGTTTATACCTGACAAGCATCCGTTTGAATTTTTCCATCGGATCATAATCATGGGTATAGCTCAACTCGGCTTTACTTCTGTATAGCTCATGCTTATCCGAATTGGAATGAGAAAACATCCTGATACAATTAGCATGTACAATAACAGGCATGCCGGTTTCCAGGGTGTATTCTTTTGCCTCGTCCATGGCATTCATGGAATCAAATATATCTTTACCGTTGCAATGAATAAGCTTCAGATTTTTAAATCCGGTAAAATTGTCAGCGACTTTCCGGTTGGCTGTCTGGTCACTTTTGGGAACAGAGATACCAAATCCATTGTCCTGAAAAACAAAAATAACCGGCAGTTTTTCTGTGGTGGCGCCGTTAATCGCTTCATAGACATACCCCTCAGATACGGAAGATTCTCCCTGAGAGCTGATTGATACGCCCTTATGCTTGTATTGTTTCATGGCACGGGCAACCCCAACAGCCTGAGAAGCATGATTCCCCGTACAAGAGGAAACATTATGGATGTTCCATTCAGGTTTTGCAAAATGGTTTGACATATGTCGGCCACCTCCCGCAACATCTGTGGCTTTGGAAATACCGTTGAGAATAATCTCCTCAGCAGTTAACCCGGCGGAGATAGCAGTCATCATGTCCCTGTAGTAGGGAAATAAGTGGTCTGTCTCCTTGTCAAATAGCTGGCCAATTGCAAGCTGAATACCGTCATGTCCTGCAAAGGGTGCATGATACGACCAGCCAATAGCCTGTTTAAGATAATTTGGGGCCCTGGCATCAAGGGTTCTTCCCAATGTTAACAACTTAAACCACTTTTCGAGTAGTTCTTTGTCTGTTTTTTTTATTGAATACTTTTTTGCCATATGTTTTGTTTTATTTGAAGTTGAGAGAAGATAGTAGTTTGAAGTTAGAAGATAGTAGTTAGTGGATGCTATTTTCATGTTTTATTTAATTGACATATTATTTGCCAATTGTTTATACAAGAAAACATCATTTGTGTTTCTATAACAATTACGGATATTCCCACTAACTACTTCATTCTAACATTACCTACTTTTTACTTCCTACTAACTACTTCATTCTAACTACAAAATTCAAACTATTTCCTTTATTATTTTAACATCTTCCTTCCATATTCCAATTTCAATCAACAAAATTCCAACGTTCAACTTCCGTCTCCCGTCTTCTGTCTTCCAACTCTTCCTCCTATACTTCCCTGTCCATATCAAATGATTCAAGATAATCAGCCACTTTTTTCAAAAAGGCTCCGCCAACTGCGCCATC
>CAZVTW010000806.1:0-2411 GCA_964629805.1 uncultured Bacteroidales bacterium
TTCTTTTTGGCTGCCATGGTAATCATCAAGTTCAGTGCGTATGGTATGCTTTCCGCTTTCTATTTTTAATTTTTCCAGTGGCGAGGCGCCAATTATTTTTCCGTCGAGGAATATTTTTGCATTTTCAGGACTGGTGTTTACTGACAAAAAAGCAAACCCGGGCTTCATCTCTATCACAGGGAGCTCTTTGCTGGCGCCTTCTTCCAGTACAAAATTGGCATTGTAGTCGTGATGCATTTTTTTTGAGAGTTTCAACGAATAAGGCCCGGCTATCAACTGGCCGGTATAGGGTGTTTTGCCAACTAACTGGTCGTTCAGGTAGACATCAGCTCCTTTGGGTTCTGAATTGATCGTCACAATACCCGGCAACCTTAACCTGGAGGTGTTTTTCCCGGCAGTGAGGGATATATTGATTGTTGTATCTTTACGCAGAGGAACGGAAATAACCTGCTTTTGAAACCCCTCTTTGCTGACCGTGAATTCATACATACCTTCCGGTACCTGGAAAACAGCCACTTTGCCGCTTGTTTTCATTGGCGCCGATGTCCCTTTGGCCACATACACATTTTCCCGGTCAAATTTAAAATTAAGAGAAAAGAGTTCAGCATCAATATCCCTTACGTGGCCATCACCTTTGGCTGACAGGCGCATGGTATAGACAGTACTGATTTTCAGCGGGACAGGGATTGTGTATTCTTTAAGCGGGAAACCGGGTTTTGATATTTTGAGTATCCGTGTGCCTGCCGGTACCCACACCCATACTTCGCCCTGTTTATCAGCTTTTTTTTCTATGCCGCGGTTGCCCTCAAAATGCAGCCCTTTGAGACCGGTGCGTATTTTAAGCAAAGCACAGGCTTCATCATTGATGTCTATGACTTCATGTTCACGGGCTGAAATATCCAGGGCATCTTCTTTAAAGTGTTTGATGATAAAATCTTTTTCCTGGGAAAAAGACAAAACCGCTGCACATGTTAATAAAAGCGTGATGGCAAAATGTTTCATGGGTTATTTTGTATCATTGTTTAGATTACAGGCAAATGTAAAATTATTTCTGAGTATAAACAACATTTTTGAATACTTTTGGGAAAGTAAACACACATATTTAGCTCATGACAGCCACAAGTCGCAGACTTGCGGCAGTTCAGGGAGGCAGATTCATTCCCTGTGGTTGCTTTTTATAAACATGCGAACTCTCCGGGTTCGGGAGAAGAAACAAGGAATAGCTGGCCAGGCAGAACCTGCATGCATATTTTGTTCAGGCCGGAACTTATTTAACCGCAAGAGAGCCTAAGCTGGACGGCGTCTGCAGAACATAAAAAATATTTTTGGTGTTGAAAGTTGCAAACTTTAGGTAGTTATGAGAATTTTATAGTTAAAATTGCAATACAAATTAAATATTGGTATATTTGCAAAACAATCATACGAATCAAGAAATATATGGTCTATTTAAGATTAAATGATAATTCTCCAAAAGCTCATGAAGTTTTAGAAGATCTGAAGAAGATGGGTTTTATTGAAGTTTTAGATGAAAATATGCCAAATGAAACAACCAAACAGGCTATGGCGGAAGCAGAAAAGGAAAATCTCAAACGATACACGAATATTGATGATCTCATGGCTGACCTTAACAAGGATTAAATGATTTTTGATATATCCAAAACAGGACAATTTAAAAGGGATTACAAAACAATAAAGAAACGAGGTTATGATATTTCAAAGCTGGAAATGACTTTGCAATATCTAATGAATGATATTCAGCTTCCTTCATCACATAAACTTCATCCTTTGAAAGGGAAATATAAAAATTATTTAAGTTGTCATATAGAACCAGACTGGTTGCTCATCTTTAAAAAAGAGCCACAAAGAAAACTGATTACTCTCATACGAACCGGCACTCATTCTGATTTGTTTTAAAAATGTAATATTTGGATTGATTGTTATCAATCTCTGCAAGGTTAGCCGTAAGTTTTACACAGAACGCAGGATAATTGATTTACACGTTTATTTTCCAGTCAGTTAGCACGCAGAGACGGAAGGTCTGTTTGATCCCCCGTTTTTTTCACTATGCTACAAGTTGTAAACTTGTGGTTGTTATGCCAGCCACAAGTCGCAGACTTGCGGCAGTTAGGAATGTGCCGCAGGCTTTCCAGCCTGCGTTTCCGGGTTTGAAACCGGCATTTTAAATCCCTTACTGATACGCAGTGAATTGCAAATTTGATGCAGTTAGAGAACAAGTATATCTTTGGTATTAAACCAGACGGGCAATTTCTTGTTTGTTGATACAGGTTTGCTAATTGTTCCCGGATATTATTTTTTGTACTTCTTCTTTCGATATGTTCATATATTCACCGATCATTTCAACAGCCATTCCTTTTTTATGCATCGTAATTACAATGAGTTCCTTTTCTTTT
>CAZVTW010000807.1:0-2403 GCA_964629805.1 uncultured Bacteroidales bacterium
CCCTAATATTTTTTTCGTAATCTTTGTAATACTCAGATTCTGCATTTTTGAATTCGGAAACCAGGTTTTCATGAAAGTCATCAAAATCATCAAAACACAAAGAGAGACAAAAGGCAGCCTGGTCTGATATGATATCCGGAGATTCCATTTTTGCGGGCCTAAGGCCTGATAGGGCTTTAATGTATGATGACAGGCTGTCGGATATGGTGTACCCGTCAAAGGTTATTTTGTTATTGTCAATATTGATATCAAAAACAGAAAACAGCAATGTATTGTAAAGCGCGGCAAGCATTTCCTCTTCTTCTTCCAAAAAAAGATTTGTGAACCGATTTAATTGCTCAAAATTCAGATACAGATTAAATAATCTTCTGTCCCTCACTATTTGGGAAGCATTCGTGAAAGTTCTGTTTGTTGACCACATTGTCAGGTCTTTGTTCAGTATGGCATCTTCAACCAGTAATTTTGAAAATGAAGCCACAAACAGATTGTCGATAATTGACATATAAACAGTTTCTTTTGTTGTGTTATCTGTCAATTCTATAACTTCTATTCCTTTAAAATAACTTTTTTTGGTTGAAACACCCTCAATGAGAGGTAATACTTCTTTGACAAAAGATATTTTATGTGCTTTCTGCAGATCAACAATATATAAAAAATCAAAATCATAACCGGAAATCATATGCGTTGAGAACAACATTCGCCTGTCTTTAAGCATACGTTCAATGATACCGTATTTCTGCATGAGGCTGTCGATGCTGGCGACATCATTATTTATATCTCCAAATGTCTTGTTTTGGAGAAAATGTTTCCAGATGTCAGATGAACTAATTTCTTTCCAGCCTTTTGCAAAATTGTTTGTTTCTGCAACAAAAACAGCATCCGACGGGACAATTGTCAGAGCATCTCTGTTTTTGGTTCCTGACAGTGATAACCAGGCATAGAAGCCACCGATTCCAACAATTCCAATAATTATCAGAATAAAAATAAAACGAAAAAATTTTTTCATGGTATAGTTTTTATAATTGACTAAAAAATTGGTTAGACATTGTTAAAAAAAACCAAATTGGACAAATGTTCAGTTTGTTTTTTTACAATGCCTTAATAAGTATTTCCATTTTCTTTGACCATTGGTACAAATCTAACATGAATGATGGTTTCTTCCTTAATTTCTCCCTTAATTTTTGACAACATAACCAGTTTTTGCGTATATCGTTCACCCACAGGGATAAGCATTTTACCGCCTTCTCTGAGCTGATTTTTCAGAGGTTCAGGAATATGTGTCGGAGCACAGGTGACAATGATAGCATCAAAAGGCGCTTTTTCCTCCCAGCCCTGATACCCGTCGCCAATTTTGACTTCAATATTCTTATATCCAAGTTCCTCAAACTTTTTTTTCGCAGATTGCCCTAATGGTTCAACAATTTCTATGGTATACACGCTGTCACATATCTCAGCAAGTATTGCGGCCTGGTAACCTGATCCTGTACCAATTTCGAGCACTTTCTCAGATTTATCAAGGTCAAGAAATTCAGTCATAATGGCCACGATGTAAGGTTGAGATATGGTTTGTCCATGGCCGATGGGTAAAGGGTGATCATCGTACGCTTCACGGATATACTCATCCGGAACAAATTTGTGACGTTTAACTTTCAACATGGCATTTATAACCTCTTCGTCATCAATTCCCCTGGCTTTTATCTGATTTTTTACCATCAGTTTTCTGTCCCTTTTAAAAGGATCATCATCAGATTTTTGTTGTGAATTACAAGTCATAGTCATGATTGTAAGAATGAAAATTATAAAAAAATTTCTAAGTTTTTCGGTCAACTGACTGATTTTATTTATTTTATGGTTCATTTTATAAGCATTTAATTTAAATACGAAATAGACTTCCTGGAAATAAGTATGAACATTCACAATATAAATAAAACTTGTATGAGATAAAAATTTTATGAGAAAAAACTTACGTTATTTGAATAAGTTGACAGGCATTTTTTATATGGAAGCCTGATTATCAACGAAACTTTTTTAGAAGTAACGCGTTACTTTTAGTTATATTGAAAATTGAATTATTTTGCATCAAAGCGATAACATAAAAATACAACACGATATAATTAACTGGCTTCCGACAAGTCTTAGCGAAATCAAAGACAGGGGCTGGCAGGAGCTTGATGTTATACTGTTTACAGGAGATGCCTATGTTGATCATCCCTCATTTGGCGCTTCGGTTATTGGCAGGGTACTGGAAAATATGTCGTTAAGGGTTGCAATTGTTCCTCAGCCCAACTGGCGGGACGATCTGCGTGATTTTAAAAAACTGGGGGCGCCAGCTTTGTTTTTTGGAGTGACATCAGGCGCTATGGATTCAATGGTCAATCATTACACTGCCAATATCAGGAAACG
>CAZVTW010000808.1:0-2397 GCA_964629805.1 uncultured Bacteroidales bacterium
ATGGTTCAGCGCTTAAAATACGGAATATTAAGGAAACCAATCCCCAGATATTCGATTGGCTGGACCTGACGGATACTAATGTCTGGGTCATTTTAATTCTGATGACAATTGTTGCCGGATTTAATATGATTTCAGCATTCCTGGTTATTGTACTTGAACGGGTTAATATGATTGGTATTTTTAAAGCCATTGGTAGTCAGGACAACAGCATCCGGAAAATATTCAGATATTTTGCCACATTCTTAATTGGCAGGGGTTTGATTTGGGGGAATATTATCGGGCTTTTGGTATGCTTGATTCAATACAAATTCGAATTTATCCCTCTTGATCCGGCCTCATACTATGTTGATACAGTCCCTGTAAACATTAATATTTTTTATCTTGTTTTATTAAATACAGGAACAATAATTATAACTTATTCAATGTTGATTATACCATCACTCGTGATTTCACGAATTTCTCCGGTGAAAGCTATCCGTTTTAATTAAACCACTGAAATACCATGATGGACAAAAGCATGATAGACCCTCGTCAACTGAAATTTCCTGAGACATCATTCAAATTTCTGATGCAGAAACGGATTTATAAAGTACTCATTATTTGCAGTAATTATGAATTTTTTATGCTTGAAGAAGATGGCAGAATCGATGAGCAGATTTTTAAAGAATATGTCTCCCTTAATCTGTCAAGTCCGCCACAATTTATTCAGGCTGATACTTCTGAAAAAGCCCTTAAAATTCTTGAGGACGAAAGTATTGATCTTGTCATCACCATGCTGGCAATCGGTAATCTTGATGCTTATACACTTGCCGGACAGATAAAAAAAATACATCCTGGTGTACCAATAGTCGTTTTGACTCCATTCTCGCGTGAAGTTATGCAACAACTTAAACGCCAGGATCAAAGCGCTATCGACTATGTTTTTTACTGGCTTGGGAATATGGACATCCTGCTTGCTATTATTAAACTGATTGAGGATAAGATGAATGTACGCCATGATGTCAAAGAAGTGGGTGTACAAATTATTCTTCTGGTAGAAGACAGCATCCGATTTTATTCAAGTTATCTTCCGACTATGTATAAAATCATCCTCAAGCAATCAAGGTTTTTTATGACAGAGGGGCTCAATGATTTTATAGAAAAGCTTAGAATGCGCGGTCGGCCAAAAATACTACTGGCGACTACATATGAAGAAGCTCATAGCATTTTTTTAAGGTACAAAGACAACATGCTTGGTATTATTTCGGATATTCGTTATAAACACAATGGAACGCTTGATCCTGAGGCAGGTCTGAAATTATGCCGAAAAATCAGGGAAAAGGACAAATTTATGCCTTTTATCCTTCAATCCTCAGATTTAAAAAACAAAATAGCAGCGGATAAACTTGGGGTTGACTTTTTACATAAATTTTCAAAAACTTTGTCTATTGAGCTTTCAGATTTTTTGTCAAATAATTTTTCATTTGGGGATTTCGTTTTCAGGAATCCGGATGATAAACGGGAAATCGGAAGGGCATCGAATCTGCAGGAAATGCAAAATACCCTGCCTAGGATGCCCCTTGATTCATTAAGGCATCATTTTAACCGGAATGATTTATCGCGTTGGTTAAATGCCCGGGCGCTTTTTTCCATTGCAAAAGTCTTGCGACACCTGACGCTGGATGATTTTAGCAGTGTGCCCGAGGCGACTTCTTATCTTCTGCAAGCCATTTCTCACTACCGTTCATACACGAGCCGTGGCGTTATTGCGAGGTTCGAAACGGAAACCTATGATAAACATATTTTGTTTGCCAGGATCGGTGAAGGTTCACTTGGTGGTAAAGCCCGGGGACTGGCATTTATTGATTCTTTCTTAAAAAAGCATCATATTTCGTCCCGGTTCGAAGGGGTTGAGATCATGATTCCAAGAACTGTTGTCCTTTGTACGGATATTTTTGATGAGTTTATGGAATCAAATGATTTGTATAATGTTGCGCTGAAGGACCTGCCTGATGAAGAAATACTGGAACATTTTATTAAGGCTGATTTTTCTAATGATATTATCAATGATTTGAGACTCGTTGTTTCTGTTTTTGAAAAGCCTATAGCTATCCGGTCTTCCAGTCTTCTCGAAGATTCACATTATCAACCATTTGCCGGAATTTATTCAACCTATATGGTTCCGAATGATAAAGACCATCCGGATTTGACTCTTAAGCATCTGTCAAATGCCATTAAAAGTGTTTATGCTTCTGTTTTTTATAAAGAAAGCAAAACATATATGGAGATAACCAAAAATGTGATAGATGAAGAAAAAATGGCTATCATCATCCAGGAATTATGCGGAACAAAATATGACGGACTTTATTATCCTACCCTTTCAGGAATAGGCCGATCAATCAACTTTTATCCCATCAG
>CAZVTW010000809.1:0-2385 GCA_964629805.1 uncultured Bacteroidales bacterium
TATGATTGCGAAAGAATTTTTAATGATAACCTGCTCGATCCTCTGGCGGAATAAAAAATAACTATTCTTTGATATGAATTGTATGAAGAACATTAGAACATATCTTATTTGCCTGATACTGCTGGTCAAAACAGGATCAACAGATGCGCAACTGATAACACCCGATTATCTGTTTAACTCCGACCCTACCTGCCACGAAATCAACGGAAGGTTTTATGTGTTTACCAGCCACGACCAAAGTACGGTTAATTTTCAGAGATCCGAGGACGGCTGGCACAATATAATGGATAACCAGGCATACAGTACATTAGATTTTATTACCTGGAAGCATCATGCCTCCATCCTGAGCACGCATGATTTTGAATGGGCACACGATTTTAAACTCTGGGACGGCGATGCCTTTTGTGCAGGAATACTTTACGGAATAAATCAGGAGATGCCTTATGGGCAATGCCTGCAACTGGCGCATGCCGCTGCCTGGCACAACCTGAAATGCGAGAACAGTACAGATGGGGCGGTAAGTACAGATATATTGAAACAATTTATTAAAAATCATAAAAAATGCAACCTCATGAATAGTTTTTGAACAGCATTGAATAACTTAAAATTATATACACATGAAAAGAATAAATTTTTTAATTATAATAATTCTGCTTTTGGGTTGTACCAACAACAAAAAAAATGCAGAGAATGAATTGTCCATTACCGTTAACACCAATCAGATAATAAACAAAATGCAGGGTGGCTTTGGCGCATCTATGCATGCCATTGAAGACTCCATTACGGTTTCAACAATATATAAAGGCAAATACCGCTCGTGGGGCGGAAGCGTTTGGGGCGCAAATCCACCACTGGATGATGAAGTAGCCTGGCAAAAGACATTTGAGTTATCCGATTGGCTTGGACTTGACTGGTGTCGCGTAGAAATTGAACACCAAATGTTTAAACCAGAGAAAGAGGTATTTGATACCACCTGTTACGAGATGAAAGTGCTTTACAAATGGCTTGATTACTGTCAAAACAACAACATTGACGTCCTTTTGCAGGAAATGTGGCCCAACGTGGAATGGCTGGCGCATGAGAGTTTCAGGGACGATCCGGTGGAACTGCTCCGAAGCGCTCCCAACGACTTTGAAGCCTGGGCAGATGGTATCGGGCAATTGCTTGATTTCCTGGTAAAGGATAAAAATTATACCTGCATCAAGTGGTTCTCTATTGCCAACGAACCCATGGAACACTGGAGCTGGTGGAAAGCAAAAGACGGAAGCCCGCAGGATATTCTGCCGGGGTTAATAGCTGTGAAAAATGAAATTGATGAAAGAAAACTTCCTGTGCAAATTGCAGCCCCCGATTTCCCCATGAAATACACACACAAAGGGCTTGATCAGCATACCATAGAATGCTGCAAATATGCAGGAGCATACAGTTTTCATGATTATGCCGCAAAACCCGACTGGTGGGACAAAAAACCGCCCATCCTTCATAGTGTACAATCCTTAAACGACTGGAAAAAACAGGCGGTAAAAGATGGCAATAAACCCTTGTTTGTAGCTGAATTCGGAACTTTTATGTATGGCATTTTAAAAGACACCGATGGACCGTCACGCTATCTGTCACTTATCCGCGATGTGCAGTATGTTATACGTACAAGCCAGGTGGGTGTTGATGCTTTTAACCGCTGGAGTTTAATTAACCGAGGGGATCTTGATGGTCAGTGGCAACTGATTGATACCTGGGATACTAAACGCTTCAAACCTTTGCCTGCTGAAAAAATTGTACCGCATAAAAACAGCTTTAATATGTATGGATTGCTGCCAAGGTTTACTGCGAAATATTCGGAAGTAATAAAAACAGAAGTATCAGGAGGAAAGGATACCATCACCATAGCCGACCTTTACGAAAGAACTGACACGCTAATAAGGCATGTATTTGCATCAGCATTTCGTTGCCCAAAATCTGGTAATTACTCGGTTTTTATTAACAATGATGATAAAAAACCCTACCCAACCCTGCTAAAATTTGATGGACTTGAAAAAAGCAAAAAACTGTTTTATTATTATGAAGTTACTGAAAAAGATGAAGACAAAGAGGGTATTTTTATTGTTCCAATTAGAGAAGAAATGGTAAAATCAGGTAAAATCAGCCTTATATTGCCGCCAATGTCGGTTGTGGTATTGTCTAATTTCAAATTAAACAAATCGGATAAAGGAATAAGATAAATAAAATTTATTATGCAACCTCATGAATGGTTTTTGAAACGTAGTGAATAGTATTTAATGAATATAAAAACATATTTTTACCGACACACATTTACCTATGTTTTTAATATTAACTGGTTTACATTTATAAAATAAAATCGTATGAAATCACATTTGACAACAAAAA
>CAZVTW010000810.1:0-2382 GCA_964629805.1 uncultured Bacteroidales bacterium
CAACATAAAAAGGATTTTTTTTACAAAACAAGCAAGAAATATTATAACGTATTAAAAAACTTGGGAAATAAATGATGGAGTATTTAATAGAAAGAAAGAAATTATCAGAAAATATTCATGTTTTAACCCTGAAACAAAAATGGGAAGGAAATCTTTTACTTTTAGAAGGAATTAATGATATTTTGCTTATTGATAGCGGATACCGAAGTACAAAGGAAGAATTAAAGAGGTACCTGAATCAGGAATATAAAAAAGCAGTAAAGATAATAATCAATACACATCACCATGGTGATCATGTGGGGGGCAATAGCATATTATCAGCAGAACATGGAGAATTATACATTCATAAGAATGCAGAGATAAATTGCCCTGGCGGAATTAAAATAAATAAGGTAGATGCTGATACGACGACTTTTTTCGATGATTTTGAGATTTCTTTATATCCAAGAGGAGGTGGTCATTCAATAACTGATATGATCATCGGTGTTGATAAAAATCATATTCTTCATCTTGGCGACTTATTGTTGTCGGAATCCTTTCCCCTGATAGGTAATAAAAAACAAAATGATGTCAAAAAATTGCAAAAAGATTTGAATTTTGCATTAGATTTGTGCGATGATGATACCATCATAGTACCCGGTCATGGAAAAATTCTTAATAAAGCTGAATTAATTCAATATATTACTATGGTGGAGCAAACAAAACAAATTGTAGCGAAAGAAATTATGAATGGAGTCGAACTAAAATCCATTAAATGTAATAATATCCTGAGAGAATTTGAGTGCTGGAGCGGAAATATCAGCTTTATTACCAAAGAAACCTGGATTAATGATATTTTTTGGAGCTACTATATTGAAAATAATCAAAGCGTATAAAACACTATGAAAAGGATTGAATTAAAACAGGGAGATATTACGAAACTAGAGGTGGATGCCATTGTTAATGCAGCAAATAACTCCTTACTCGGTGGAGGTGGTGTTGACGGAGCTATACACAGAGCCGCAGGAAAGGGCTTATTGGAAGAATGTAAAAAAATAGGCGGTTGTCCAACAGGTGAAGCCCGATTAACATCCGGTTATGATCTTCCTGCAAAGTATGTTATACACACTGTTGGGCCGGTGTGGAAAAATGGAATTAAAGGAGAGGAAAAATATCTGGCGAATTGCTATCGAAATAGTCTGCAAATGGCTTTAGATAATAATATTAAATCTATTGCATTTCCAAATATCAGTACTGGTGTATATGGTTTTCCAAAGGAATTTGCAGCCAGTATTGCATTGAGGGAAGTTTCTTCTTTTCTTTCAAAAACAAAAAAAATAAAAAAGGTTATTTTTGTTGCTTTTGATGAAGAGAATTATAACATTTATAAGAACAAGCTCGGGGAGTTGAAATAAAGGAATATTCAGGCAGTAAAAAATTGAAATAAAATTACTTTTTTGCAGCAATCACAAATTCAAATACCTTTATACCTGTATTCCCAAGTTTATCAGTAACTTCAGCCTTGACACTATAATATTTTTCTTCCATAAAAAGTTCTTCCATCACTGCGCTTGATGTTTTTTCATATTCAATGGGATTACCCCCGTTTATTGAAAAAGTTACAAGTTTTACCCCACTGTAATTATCTTTTGTATCAAGATACATCCGTGAACGGGGCGGGTAAGCATCAATGACTTTGCCAGTATTAAGTGTTTTCTTAGTTGCCGGTGTTGGAAATCTGATATCAACAGTTGGAGGTGTATCATCCACCAGTACCCAACTTGTTTTTGTTTTTTCCTGATTGTTTACATTATCAACGGTATAGAACTGAATTTTATGTTTCCCCTCTTTATCTATAACAAATGATTCGGTATATTCCTTTTCCTGACCTCCATCTATGGTATATTTTGTGAATTTCACGCCGGAATCGTATTGTGTCATGAATAAGGATATTTTTGTTTTGGACGTGATACAGAGAATTGAAAGTTCGCTACTAAATGTTTGTGGCCGCCCGAATTTTATACCTGTTGTCGGAAATTCATTATCCACATATAATTTCAGGTTTTTTTGTTTTGAATTCCCTATTTTATCACTGGCCTGAGCTATAACAATCTGTGGCCCTTTTTCAGAAATAGAAAAAGGTTGTGAATATTCAGTTGGAGGAACTCCCTGGATTGGTACAGATGCAATAGCGCCTTTTATCAAATAAGTTACCTTATCAATGCCGCTGTGATTATCAGAGGTCTCGATCTTTATTTTTGATCTTCCTGAAATAAAGAGATTTGCAGGACTCTGATATTGATCGCCTTCAACGATAATACCTACTTCGGGAACTTTTCTGTCAAGATAGAATTTGAAATTGTTTGCCGGTTTTGTTTTATCTTCAACATTATTTACATTATC
>CAZVTW010000811.1:0-2380 GCA_964629805.1 uncultured Bacteroidales bacterium
AAAATATTTCTCATTTGAAATTCTCCCACGATTCTCGTCAAAAATGGCTAACGCCAAAAATGAGGTGGCAAAGCCCGCACCTGAACGAAGGCAAGAAACGTAATATAGCACGGAACGTTAAAACGAGCAACCAACGTAACTTGGCGCAGCGGGTTTTGCTCACCTCCATTTTTATTGTTAAGCAAAATTCTCTATTTACAGGCAATTACCTCTCTTTATGACCTCAATATCATCTCCCTTTTTTATCGGTAGGGTGAAATGATAATGATATCAGCAGTCGTTGTATAGGTTTGTCCCTCCCACTCAAAATCAACGTGATACCCGGAATTCTCTGTAAGTCGATCCAAATGGCTATGAATTTCTTGTTCTAGCAGAGGTTTTGCTCTTTTTAACTTCCAGGAGTTGAAAAAATCGTTTTTATCAACCAGAACAAGAAAGAGTCTGTTGGCTGAATCAAACCGTCGAATTCCCTGATTTTCGTAAAGCCAGCGTATAAGGGTGACAGGATTTTCTTGCACTAAATGTAATGTTTGAATCCGTATTCTTTCAAGTTGTGTGATCAACTCGTTGGCAGCCTCAGATGGATAATCGTTGACCTTCGTCCATAAATCTTCAAGTAGGCGGGCATCTGGTAAATCTTGTGAAAAATGGATACTATTTTTTCTGCAAAACTGCTTCAATAACGTTAATTCCGGACGCAGGTGTTGATGTTTGCGTTGTTCTTTGATGAATCCTTCAGGTAAATACGTCACTTTGAGATCATACGGAATATTGTTGATAAAAAAATCGATCTTCTTGATCAACCCAACAGCAGGTAACACGTTGGGATGATCTTTAAAAATATCTTCAATGATAATTGATGTCCAATGATTATACCATGAGCATAATACATACGACTTCATACTTGGATATAGCCTATTATCAATATTCTCACATAATTCGTTGTAAGATGTGATTTTCTTGACATAGTTATCAACGATAGTCTTTTCCAAACTGTTCTGATGTAAACCTCCCCAATCAAAACTTGTTAGTCGATACAGTTCACTGACTAATGCCGGTTCATGTAAGCGTCTCTCTTGTCGGTCTTCTTCATAAATATGTTGAATTGTTTGCTCAATCTGATTTTCATGAAGATGACTTTCATACAAGAACCGGAGCAAGTCATTTCCTGAGACACGAGGCGATGGTATCCCATGTTCTTGTAACAGTCTTTCCATCATAGCTTTTCTGGAAAGAGATCGCAATTTTAAAAATCGTCTCCCATCTGCGTCTAAACCTAATTCTCGAATACGATTATTTTTGAATGCATGTAACGCTTGCTGAAACGTATAAGGCATCTCTTCACCTCATGATTTTGGAAATGTTGTCTGCCAGCCCGTAATTGATTCTAACATTCGAATACAACTACCATTTTCGTGATGTGGAGTTTTTTGATACATCAAAATAAAATCATGCTTTAATGCCCCTTTTCTATTGTCCTGCATAACAGAACCGGCAGAGTACTTCAGAGGAAAACACCCAAGATACTTGAGATGAGGAACCCATTGCTCAATGTGTTGAAGATACGTCCAACTCAATGTATCACGTGCATTAAATATAATTGCTAAAAACCCTCCAGATTTCAGGATATTGGAGGAATGTTGCATAAATTCTACCATATCATGGATATATTCCTGTTTTCCTTTCTTCCGTTCCTTTGCATTTGAGACGACAATTTCTTGTTCAAAGTGTGGTTGATGGTGGAGTATCGCATTCCACAGTTCACTTAATTCCAAATAAGGAATACGATCACTATGTGGAGGGTCTGTAATAACCAGAGAAACCGTTTCCTTTTGTAATGTCTCCAATACACGATTACAATTTTCTGTGACGAGAGAGATTGTATGTTTTCCAGTTAATACGTCATTTGGATTGTCTGCTATTGGGATACGATGGGCGTGTTGGGGAGATTCTTTGAGAATTTTTAACAATCTTTGGGCGCGTAACTGAAAACAGTTCCAGACATTAATCTCAAAATGCAATTCTGGACGCCAATACCCTATGACCCAACTACCTACTTCTAACCGCTCTTTGTAATTGACATCATGTTTTGTCTTATGACGTTTTGATATCGCAAATACCATTTTTGACATTTGTCCAACAGAAGACGTGAGGGTCAATAATAGGGGCTTTTGAAGAGCTTCAGGACATTTATGGATGGCATCCAAAATACGATCAATATTTTTTAAGGCTCTTCCCGTAAAAAGATCGTGTAGGGTTAAATGCTGAGAGGAATTGACTCGAGAATTATCAAAGAATACAGGTTGTCTGATATGGCGAGATGTATATGAGGAGAATTCTTTGATTTTCTGTAAATCGAATGAAATCGGTTCCACCTCAA
>CAZVTW010000812.1:0-2362 GCA_964629805.1 uncultured Bacteroidales bacterium
ACAACTTATAGGAGGATAAGCATATGTCAATAGCAGAACTTACGACAGAAGAAATAATCCAGGAAGAAAATATTGTTTACAAAAAAACGAAAGTACTAACTGATAGAATTTTACATTATTGTCCCGGGTGTGCACACGGGGTTGTTCATAAGATATTGGCAGAAGTAATTGAGGACATGGGTATTCAGGACAAAACCATTGGTGTTGCTCCTGTGGGATGCTCTGTATTAGCCTATAATTACATTGACATTGACTGGCAGGAAGCTGCACATGGACGTGCTCCGGCACTGGCTACCGGTATAAAACGGCTCAACCCTGATAAATATGTCTTTACCTACCAGGGCGATGGTGATCTGGCGGCTATCGGGACCAATGAGACAATCCATGCCTGTAACCGCGGTGAAAATATTGTCATAGTTTTTATAAACAATGCAATTTACGGAATGACCGGCGGGCAAATGGCGCCAACAACACTGCTTGGCCAAAAAACATCGACATCTCCACACGGCAGGGATCAGTTTCTTAACGGTAATCCTATAAAAATTAGTGATCTTGTAGCACAATTGCCCGGAACATGTTATGTGACCAGGCAGGTAGCCGATACAGCTCCGGCAATCAGAAAGCTCAAAAAAGCCCTCAGAAAGGCTTTTGAAAATGCAGAGAATAAAAAGGGCACCTCGCTTATTGAAGTCGTTTCCAATTGTCCTTCAAACTGGAAATTAACACCAGTAAAGTCAAATCAGTGGCTACGGGAAAATATGGTACCTTTTTATCCTCTTGGTGAATTGAAAGATGAATGAGCCCACTCATGAATAGTAATAATTTTTGTTCGACTAAACTTGAAAACAAGAAAAAAATGACTGAAGAAATTATTATAGCAGGTTTTGGTGGCCAGGGTGTACTCTCAATGGGTAAAATTCTTGCTTACTCCGGTGTTATGCAGGGGCAGGAAGTATCATGGTTTCCCTCATATGGCCCGGAAATGCGGGGTGGAACAGCCAATGTTACTGTTATCCTGAGCGATGAAAGAATTAGTTCACCTGTACTCAATGAATTTGACACGGCTGTTATCCTTAATCAACAGTCAATGGACAAATTTGAATCCACAATTAAAACCGGAGGATTAATACTCTATGATCCAAACGGCATATCAAGGCATCCTGAAAGGAAAGACCTGCAGATATACAGACTGAAAGGAGCTGAACTGTCAGTGGAACTTGGTAATCCCAAAACCTTTAATATGGTGATGCTCGGTGGATATCTAAAAATCAAACCACTTGTATTACCTGAAAACCTGGAAAAAGGGCTTTATAAATCCCTTCCCGAAAGATACCATAAACTTGTCCCTTTAAATCTGGAGGCAATAAACAAAGGTATGGAACAGGTTGAGATTGTGCAGGGTGTGAATTACTCAGGCCAATGATTGAGATCATGAATTATTTCCCCGAACTTTTCGTGGGGTGATATCTCGTACATAACTTCAATGCAATCAAGTAAAACAGAGAGATGCTTATTCAGATGGGCTTTTGCATTTGAAAGGTTTTGATAGTCATGTGCATCATATTGATGATTATTCTCCTGGTTTTCGAATTCATTTTGTGCCTCCTCTAAATCACGAAACCAAACAGCGGCGTTTATTTTATTTAATGCTTTGGATGCCTTGTCTGTCTTCAGTTCAAGAATCAACTCATTCAATTTTTCGGATTGCATTTCATCATCAAGCCTGTTAATGCTCCATCCGTGCTTTTTAAATATATCCAGGATGAATTTTGCAGCTTCAGAAGTCTCAGCGATATGCCGGCTTGCACAAGCCTTAACATAATCCCGCAAAGCGACAAATGCTTCGTCACGAAGACTGTCTTTGACAGCCGAACTGATACCGGAAGCAATCTGGCCTCCTTCAGAAACAATCTGTTGGACTTCCTCAATATCTGACCTAATAAGATTTAACAGATCAGTTAAAAATGTATCATCCGATATGAGCGTTTGAGCTTTTTCTGTCAAAAATTTCGCAAAAGCGATCAAGGTGCTTGTATCAAGAGAATGAGTATCAATATTAATTCGGATAGTCATGGTTTTAGGAATTTATATTTTTAATCAGTATTGTCCGGTAAAACTGAAATGATCTATGCCTTCGTTGTCATTACTCCCTCGGGTAACTCGAGGGAGTAATCTTATGATTTAACCGGACACCAATAATTTTAAACTACATCTTTATAATCACACAAAAATAATCAACTTACCAATCAAAATAAAATTTGATTGATGTTTTATTTCAGAAAGAGGACGAAATTTCATAAAAGTTTAATATAAAAATGACATTTTTTATTTGAAAATCAAAAAAAAATCTAATTTTGCCGGC
>CAZVTW010000813.1:0-2361 GCA_964629805.1 uncultured Bacteroidales bacterium
GGCATGCCATAATCAATAGCTCTGAGGAAATCCTCATCAAGAACCATCGCTTCTTCATCACCACGTTTTGCCAGGAGGAGTTGTTCTTCAAAACGGTGTCTCTGGTCTATCGGATCATTTAACTCACTGTAAGCATTACAAATTTCTTTCCCGTTACAGATGGCTTCAAACCGTTCAACCAGTCCTTCTGTTGTCCTGTGTTTCTTGGCAAGAGGCGACATTTCAATTGGATAGTCAGTAATAAAAGTTGGTTGTATAAGTTGTCCTTCACATTTTTCTCCGAATATTTCATCAATAATTTTACCTTTTCCCATTGTGTCATCTATTTTAACCTCAAGTTCCCCGGCAGTCTTTTTCAGCTCGTCTTCATCCATCTCTGAAATATCAATACCTGTAAAATGCCTGATGACTTCGTACATGGTGAAGCGTTTCCATGGCCGTTTGAAATCTATCACATGTTCTCCCACTTCGACCTGTGTTTTGCCATACAGGTCAAGGGCTATTTTTTCCACCATTTCTTCAACAGTCTCCATCATCCAGATATAATCTTTATAGGCTACATATAGTTCCATTTGTGTGAATTCAGGATTATGGAAGCGACCCATACCTTCGTTTCGAAAATCTTTGGCAAATTCGTAGACACCACTGAAACCACCTACAATGAGTTTCTTCAAATATAACTCATTTGCTATACGTAGGTACAAATCCTGATCGAGCGTGTTGTGGTGTGTTTTGAAGGGACGAGCTGCTGCGCCGCCATAAATTGGCTGTAAAACAGGCGTCTCTACTTCCAGGTAACCTTTTTCGTTCATGAAAGAACGCATTGAATTCATGAGTTGAGTCCTTTTTATGAACGTGTTTTTAACCCCGGGATTCACAATTAAGTCCAGGTATCGTTGTCTGTACCTTTGATCAGGGTCTGAAAAGGCATCGTATACTTTACCTTCCTTTTCCTTCACAACCGGCAAAGGACGTACAGATTTACAAAGTAAAGTGAGTTCTTTGACATGTACTGTGATTTCTCCCATTTGAGTTTTGAAAACAAATCCTTTTACCCCGATTATATCTCCCCTGTCAAGAAGTTTTTTAAAAACCTGGTTATACATTGTTTTGTCTTCACCCGGGCAAATGTCGTCTCTGGTTACATAGAGCTGTATTTTTCCTTCTGTATCCTGTAATTCAACAAAAGAGGCTTTTCCCATGATCCTTCTTGACATGATACGGCCTGCAAGACTGACATCCTGAAAATTTTTGAGCTCTGCGTTATAACCTGAATGTATCTCTCCACTTGTTGTATTAATTTCATACTTTTCAGCAGGATATGGATTTATCCCTGCATTTCTTAGCTCTTCCAGTGATTTTCTCCTGATAACTTCCTGTTCACTTAATTCTGAATAATCCATCGGTTTTGTATTTGATTTGTTACTTTTGCAAGAATTATTTTAACAAATTCTGCAAAAGTAGTGTTTTATATCAAAAAAAATATGATTGTGGTTACAAAGTTTTAAAGGAGGATAGAGATATACTATGATAAACAAAACTCAAAGAAAACCTAAGTGGCTAAAAATTACATTGCCCTCAGGAGAGAAATATAAGGAAGTGAAAAAAACACTGGAACAACACAATCTGCATACGATTTGTACCAGCGGTAAATGTCCCAACCTTGGAGAGTGCTGGTCTGCCGGCACTGCTACATTTATGATTCTTGGAGATATTTGTACCAGGAGTTGTAAGTTTTGTTCAGTTAAATCCGGGAAGCCGGAGCCCCTGGACCTTCATGAGCCAGAAAAAATAGCCAGGTCTGTCAAACTACTTAAACTAAAGCACTGTGTTATTACATCGGTAGACAGGGATGATCTTGAAGATGGAGGCGCTTCTCTTTGGGCCGAAACCATCAGAGAGGTCAAAAAGCAAAACCCCCAAACGACGATTGAAACGCTTATCCCGGATTTCAACGCAAAGGAAGAATTGATTAAAAAAGTGATAGATGAAAAACCTGAGATTATCTCTCATAACCTGGAAACAGTTAAAAGACTGACACCACAAATCAGAAGCAAAGCAAAGTATGATATCAGTCTGAAGGTACTCTCTGTTATTTCCCGGTCAGGTATCACCGCAAAATCCGGTATCATGGTTGGTCTTGGAGAATCACCGGACGAGGTGTTTGAGACAATGGATGACATTTTGCAGACAGGCACCAAAATTATGACTATTGGTCAATATCTCCAGCCTGGACCGGAACAATTGCCGGTAGTGGATTATATCACTCCCCAACAGTTCGAAGAATATAAAAAAACAGGTTTGAAAAAAGGATTCAAATTTGTCGAGTCTGCCCCAAAAGTCAGATCATCTTATCATGCT
>CAZVTW010000814.1:0-2361 GCA_964629805.1 uncultured Bacteroidales bacterium
GGATTGTTTTTCTCATAGTATTATATTTTTAAAGGGTTAAACATTATTTATAATATCACAAATATTAAAAAATTATTTTATATATCAAAATTGTTATTGCAGAATGCCATTTATTATAAATAACATGGGTTACAGGAGGCCTGCCTTATTCGATGTAAAATGAACTTTCCACGCCTTTTACCCCGGGGTCAGCAACAAAAACACTTCCACTCAGCGGGTATTTTTCTAATTGTTCTTCATTCATGCCAGCCCTTGCAGTGGTAATAAATAGTTTATCAAGGTTTTTGCCACCAAAAGCACAAGAAGTAACATTTAGTGCAGGAACTTTTATTTCTTTTAACAATGTTCCGTTTTCCGGATTCCAGCAGGTAACGCATTCGCCTGCCCAAAGGGCTATCCAGAGGTTATCTTTTGAGTCTATAGCCATGCCGTCAGGATAGCCTTTGCCATCAGGGATACGAACTGCTACCCTGTTATATGTAATTGCTCCTGTTTTATCATCATAATTGTATTCGCGCACTTCCCTGGTGGGCGTATCAATATAGTACATTTTTGTTTTATCTTTCGACCAGACGATGCCATTGGAGATACTCACACTATCAATTTTTTTATGGATTTTTCCTCTGTCGAGGCAATACAAAGCGCCATGTTTTTTCTTTCCTTTTGTTGACATGGACCCTACCCAGAACCGGCCGGCAGGTCCGCATTTTCCATCGTTATACCTGTTGCCGGTTTTGTTCCTCTCGGGATGAGCAATAAGCTGCATGGATGTATCCTGAAGGCCCATCTTATAGATTCCTTTTTCAAGCGCAACCAAAACACCTCCGGATTGCACCGGAACAACGGTTCCTATACGCGAACCCATGTTGTATGTTTTTGATTCGTTCGTGGAAGGTTTGTGTGTATATAAAACACCATTTTCAATATCTATCCAGTAAAGCAATTGTTTTTGATGATCCCAGAGTGCCCCTTCGCCCAGTGTTGCTTTTTGGTCTGTCAGCAAACACACAGTTTGCCGGGATTCTTCTTTAATGTTACATTGTAACAACAAAAAACAAAAAATGGCGATGACAGGTTTTATCAGATGTCTTAATAATTGTTTCATGGCAGAACAGGTTTTTGCATGATAGAAGTATTTTTTATTTTCTACAGACCTTCAAGGTTTTGAAAACCTTGAAGGTCTTTGTAAATCAAAAAACCAAGTACATTGCTTATACAAGTTTAACTTCCACTTTATGTGCTCCAATACCATTTACTTGAAGAATGCCGTATTCAGACCCTTCGATGGTTTCTGTCTGAATTGCTTCAATAGCCTTGCCGTTAAGCGTTATGCCTGAAAGGCTTTTGCTTTTTGGCAGCAGTATATTTACTGTTGTATCTGCCCCGCTACCGGTGAATTCAACTTCCATGGTGTTATCATCGGGCTTTTTATATTTATAGGTCAGGTATCCTCCGGATGCTTCATATTTAGCAGTGGCTTCCACTTCATTAATTCCTGCAGCATCCCAGCGTGGCGCCAGGGTTGCTTTATTAAATGCTACACCGGTGTCTTTTAATCCGGCCAATCCTTCCAGCAAGGCATAGATCACTGCTGCTGCGCCCCAGTTATCAGGCGCACCATACGAAACCGGAGAAGGCATAAAAAATACAGGCTCATCACTTACTGTAACACCCATCACGATCCATTTTTGGCTCCCCTCAGTACCCTCAAATTCAATAGATTCTATGGTTTTGTTTTTGTTTGGGTTGTTGAACCCCCATAAAAAGGTTCCTATAGAATTTGATTTTTCATTTTCTCCTTCCCATGCCATTTTATAGTTTTTTCCCCGTCCTGTTTCATGAGGATACCACCAGCCTGAAATATTTTGTCCCCTTACAACATGCTCCTTATGCTTTGATCCATCGGTATAGTTTATTGTTACATCTCCCATGTAGTTTCCGTGGCTTTGTGCATGAACAACATATACAGCACCTGCTTTTTTATTGACTTTCAGTTGGGCATTTTTTGTATATCCTTCATCTCCCGAAAGGATAAGGCATGCTTTTCTGTCATTTTTTGCCGGGTCAACGAATTCAAAAGGAACATCGTGGGTAACATATTTTCCTGTGGGGAAATTGTGCATGTCATTCACGCCTTCACCTGTAAATGCAGGCACGCCTTTTGCCCCTTTTGTGCCATGTGTGTCGGCATTGGCAATATCTTTAAATGAGAGTGGCGTGAAATTCCTTTTTGGTTTTTCAGGCATTGCACCGCGGTATAGGCATTTCATGAAATTATTACTGATCTGTGCCATCTCATTAGACCGTCTCAGAATGTCAACACCATAGTCTTCGAAACCATGCCAGAAAGCACCATGTGCC
>CAZVTW010000815.1:0-2359 GCA_964629805.1 uncultured Bacteroidales bacterium
ATTTGCATAATTCGCCTAATTAGCGGTTAAATAAAAAGAAGACTTGCGGATTCAAGGTATATCTAAAAGGAAACGGAATAAATATCAGGTGTGTAAGCCAATGGGTTTATGCCGTAATCTTATTAACCTGCCTCGACAAAATCAACGGCCTTATTCTAAGTGTTTGATTAATAGAAAGAAAAATCTAATAAGGTAGTACTAAATACTTCCATAAATAAAAAGCCAATCCCGGCAATAATTTGAACCTTATTCTTTAGGACAAAAAAAGTTAACAAATATTAACTATTCTACATATTTATACCAATTATTCATTGGAATTTGAATATACATTTTATTTCTTTGCATGATATTTGGTAGCATATTTGTATTTACCGATTATTCCGGGTTAGTTGCTCATAATTATTTTTTGAATCAAATAAATATTGAACCATATGAATATACAAATAAAATCATTTACAATTTTTACTGTTATCTTGTCGCTTTGCTTTCTTTTCCTTTACCAGGATGCTACCTGCCAGAATTCTAATTCCCGTCAGACGGTCACAGGAGAAATACGTGATACCAGTTCCTATGTTGATCTACTGCATAGTCTGTCGATTACCAATCCGAATATCCTGCATCCGGTTTTCCAACCGGCGTTTGAAAAGAAACAAATGACTGAAAGTGAGCGTTTTGCTTACCAACACTATGAGTATGACCGTACTACTGATACGATTGCTGCCTCTGACATCGAATATCAACACATTGAAAATACCCTTGATAGTGTTCTGACAATGTGGGAAATACGACAGCACCGATCAGAAAAGAAAAATACTGATAACCAGGGGAAACAAGCATCACCAAATATACCCGATTCAATTTACCTTGACCGGCTCAATAAGATACCTTCTATTATGAATCTCTCCTATAACAAGATAGTCAGAAGATACATCGAAGTATATACATATAAAAAGCGCGATCAGGTAGCTGCTATGCTTGGTTTGGCAGAATATTATTTCCCGTTTTTCGAACAGGTACTTGATGCCCACAATCTGCCGATAGAATTACGATATTTGCCTGTCATTGAGTCTGCATTGAACCCCAGGGCCAGGTCCTGGGCCGGCGCCACAGGTCTTTGGCAGTTTATGTTTTACACAGCAAAGCTGTTTAAACTTGAAATGAATTCATATGTTGATGAACGCTGCGATCCTGAAAAATCAACTTATGCAGCAGTACAGTATTTGACAATGCTTTACAAAGAATTTAAAGACTGGACGCTTGTTATTGCAGCTTATAATTGCGGCCCGGGAAATGTTAAAAAAGCGATAAGACGGTCAGGAGGCAAAAAGGGATACTGGGATATTTATTACTACCTGCCGCGGGAAACAAGAGGATATGTTCCTGCCTTCATCGGAGCTACTTATGCCATGAATTATTATGATAAACATGGAATTGTCCCTATAAGCCTCAATAATACAGAAAATGACACTATAAAAATCAACAGGAATCTCCATTTCGAACAGGTATCCGAAATTCTGGATATTCCAATGGGGCAGTTAAGGGAATTAAATCCACAGTATAAACACGACATTATACCAGGAAATGAATCAAAATCTTACACTTTGCGATTGCCGGCAGATAAAACACTGGATTTTATAGACCTGGAAGATTCTGTGTATGCTTATAAAGATTCTGTACTCTTTAACAAAAAACCTGTTGTTAAAGCGACACCCCGATACAGCCGGAAATACACCTACACTGCCCCACCTGTTCCAAAAGGCAAGGCTAAAGTGTATTACACAGTTCAGCCAGGGGATAATGTAGGCTTTATCAGTGAATGGTATGATGTTGGGGCTTCACAACTCAGACACTGGAACAGGATATACAGAAACAGGATATATGCCGGAAAAAAACTTGTTGTTTATGTACCAAAGGACAAGGTTAAATATTACAAAAAAATAAACAGCATGTCATACAAGCAAAAAATGGCATTAATAGGTAAAGCGCCAGAGCAGAATGATAATACCCTCACCGCACGAAATACACCTGATGATGGTGATTATATCTACTATAAAATAAAACGCGGAGAAAATCTCTGGACAATTGCCAAAAAGTTTCCCGGTGTTTCAAACATAGACATCATGAAGCTCAATGATCTTGATTTTGAAGAGGTGAAGAATTTAAAACCCGGCCAGGTGCTTAAAATCCGGAAAAAGGGGTAAAGCTATTTTTTCTGTTTTCAGATAAAAGCTGTACTTCGAACTATTTATGAGTCAGCTCCTAACCAGGTCAAGCCGGTATAGATCAACATTTTTTAACCTTTTGGGGTTTGAGCGCTAAACCTGTCGGCGTGCTTGCACCCGGCAGCGTTGTAAATAAT
>CAZVTW010000816.1:0-2358 GCA_964629805.1 uncultured Bacteroidales bacterium
CTCTGTACTGAACACGGTTTTTCCCAAATGTCATCTGATGACCATTGTAGAACTGACCAATAGATGTATCGGTACTGTTAAGAAAAAATAATACTGTTAGTAATGATATATACGTTTTAATCATGTAGTTGATATCTTAATCTTATAACAAAATATAATTGTGGTTGTTTTATTAAAAGAGCCCGTAGCCTAAGGTGCCGTAAATCCAATCATTTTTAAATATAAGTGCGTTCTACATTTTAATAAGGTCATCGACTAAGTCGAGACACATGAATAAGGTTGAACTTTTATGGATATTCATTTCTACTAAGGTTAAATAATTAAAAATACTCAGTATTGAGCTGGTCGAAATAAAGTTTTTAAAAGACCTTATTTATTGTTTGAAACCTTAGTAGAGGAATAAAAAACTCTAAGATATTTACCCTTATTAACCTCATTCTAAGAAAAAATATGAACGAAAAAAAAAATCGAAAATATATCGATTTACGACACCCGAACGGATGGGGCGCTATAAAAATATATCATTGACTGGGAAAGACGGAAGAAGTTTAGAGTTGGGAGTTGGGAGTTGGGAGCTAAAGATGGAAGACGGAGGAAGCTGAAAGTCGAAAGCAAAAAGCTGAGAAGAGGACAGGAGATGGAGAGGGAGAGGGTGAGAGTGAGAGAGAAGTGAATAAAGGACATAGACAATTTGAATATTCAAAAAAGATAAATATGGATAACTGGACAGTAATATATAATGACTGGAATCTGAAGGAACATCCGCTCAGGGAAGCGCTGTGCACTTTGGGAAACGGATATTTTGCAACCAGGGGAGCAATGGAAGAAATCCCTGAAAATGAATTTAATTACCCTGGCATTTACCTGGCAGGCGGTTACAACCGGGCAATCTCAGAAATACATGGCAGGGAGATTGAAAACGAGGACCTTGTTAACTGGCCAAACTGGTTGTATCTGACTTTTAAAATCGGTGATTCGGACTGGTTCGATCTTACACAGCTTGAAGTATTGGACTATACCACTCGTCTGAACCTGAAGGAGGGTATCCTGGAACGAAAAATGAGATTCCGGGACAAGAATAAGCGTGAAACATCATTATTGAGCCGCAGGATTACATGTATGCACGATCCCCATTTAGCAGGGATTGAATGGACATTGATACCAGAGAACTGGTCAGGAGAAATAACCGTTCGTTCAGGCATTGACGGGAATGTTTCAAATAATGGTGTGAAAAGATATCGTGACTTGAATGGTAACCATATTGACATTACAGGTAAAGGTGAATCAGATGACAACATTATTTTCCTGACAAGTCAGACAAAGCAGTCAAAAGTTATTATGGCCCAGGCTGCAACAACAAATCTATACTGTAATGAAAAAAATCTTCATCCTGAATACAATGTAAAGCACGGTGAAAAATCTGTCTGGCAGGAATTCAGGTATTCATGCTCAAAACTTCAGCCAATAAACATTGAGAAAATCGTATCCATCTATACGATTAAGGATTTTGCGATGAGCGATCCGTTAAATGAAGCCACAAAAAAGACCAAGGAGGCCGGTGATTTTCAGAATATTCTCAAACATCACCGTCGTGCCTGGTCAGATATATGGGCCCGGGGTGATATCGAGATGGAAACAGAAAACAAAGACCTTTTGGTTCTCAGACTTCATATGTTTCATTTATATCAGACAATTTCACCAAACAGCATGGATTTTGATATTGGTATACCATCCCGCGGCTGGCATGGTGAGGCTTACAGAGGACACATTTTTTGGGACGAACTATACATTTTTCCATATCTGAACCTGCATATGCCCCAGTTAGCACGTTCATTGCTTATGTACCGCTATCGTCGTCTTCCGGCTGCCAGGCAAGCTGCCACGGAAAACGGATATAAAGGCGCTATGTTCCCCTGGCAAAGCGGAAGCAACGGTCGGGAAGAAAGTCAGGTGTTGCACCTGAATCCTAAATCCGGACGTTGGATACCTGATAACAGCAGGCTACAAAGACATATTAATGCAGCTATCCCTTACAATGTCTGGCATTATTACCAGGCAACCAAAGACATGGATTTTTTAACAAGCTATGGCGCTGAAATCATTTTCAGTACAGCTCTGTTTTGGTCATGTATTGCAGAATATAATCCAAAACGTGACAGATATGAAATTAGAGGCGTTATGGGGCCGGATGAATATCATACAGGATATCCGGATTCGCAGGCTCCTGGTCTGAACAATAATGCTTATACCAATTTAATGGCTGTATGGGTTATTCAATGTGCACTTAATATGTTTGAGATGTTTGACCGGAAAATGACAGATGAACTTTCACGTAAGGTTGGTTTTTCAATAGAAGAC
>CAZVTW010000817.1:0-2350 GCA_964629805.1 uncultured Bacteroidales bacterium
ACGGAATGGCCTGATGATAGAAGTACTTCCGAAAAAAACACATTTAAAATTACAATCTTAGGGAAAAATCCTTTTGGAGATATCCTCGAAAAAATATATTCTACAGAAACAATAGAGAATAAAAAAGTTGAGATTGATTACCAAAACACAATAACTGATACTATAGAAACAGATATATTGTTTATATCCAAATCAAAACAAAAAGATATTGAAAACATCATAGAAATTCTTACGGGGAAGCCGATTTTAACCATTGGCGATACAGAAGGATACGCACATAAAGGGGTATTGATAAATTTTTACATTGAGGACAGAAAAGTGCGATTCGAAATTAATGAGACGGCAGTAAAAAAAGCCGGATTTATAATGGATTTTAGATTATTAAGTTTCGCACGAATTGTTCATCCTGTTAAATAACAAAACATGAGATTATTCAGGTTTACATCGATACGGAGTAAGTTGCTTGTATTAATATTGTTAACAGCCATATTAATTATCATTGTCGGATTTACATTTATCATTCCCAGTAATGTAAAAACAATGAGAAGAAGCATGTTAAACAACACTATTATGACCACCAGGCTTATTAGTGAATATTGCGTTTCTCCCCTGACATTTGATTCAAAACAGGGGGCCAGTCTTATCCTTTCGAAACTTGAATCCATGCCTGCTGTTGAAAACGGGGTTCTTTATGATGATAAGAATAAACTGTATGCAGTGTATACACTTACCGGGGATACACTTGAACTCCCGGAATTTGGGAGATGTCCGTATTATAAATTTGAAGACGGCTTTCTTTATACCTGTGAACCTGTTATTTTTCTTGACAAAAAACTTGGGACGGTCTATATTCAGGCTTCAACAGCAACACTAACAACAGAAATCAGAAATTATCTTTTTACAATGGCTCTCCTGATAATTGGTTTAATGCTCATGGCTTTTTTTCTTGCCAACTGGTTTCAAAGGATTATTTCCAATCCAATCCTGAGGTTAGCCTATTTGATGAGGCGTGTTTCCAAAGAAGGTGATTATTCTCTCAGGGCTAAACAAAAGACAGATGATGAAATTGGTGTACTATTTGACGGATTTAACAATATGCTTGAACAAATACAAAAACGGGAAGAAGAAAGGGACAAGGCTAAAGAAAACCTGCTTCAGGCTAAAGAGAAAGCCGAGGAAGCTGATAAACTCAAATCTGCTTTCCTTGCTAATATGAGTCATGAAATCCGCACACCAATGAATGCCATTGTCGGTTTTGCAGGATTACTCACCGAACCGGGAATTTCAGATAAGGAACGCCTGGAGTTTGTTCAGCACATAAACAACAGCAGCAACAATTTGCTCAGCCTGGTTGATGATATTATTGACATATCTAAAATTGAGGCCGGCCAAATACAAATCAAGGAAAAAGTCTGTAAAATCAATAACCTCCTGAGTGATTTGTATATCACATATAATAAGCTACGTTCAAAACAACCCAACAGGGATATTGACCTGGTATTAAAAACACCTGACAAAGATATTACTATCCTGACAGATGAATTCAAGTTGAGACAAGTTTTTCAGAATCTTCTGAACAACGCTTTTAAATTTACTGAAAAAGGCTACATAGAATTTGGCTATAAGGTGCTTCCAAATGATTTACTCTTATTTTATGTCAAGGACACAGGCATAGGTATTACTTCGGACCAGGAGAAATTGATTTTTGAGCGTTTCAATAAGGCTGAAAATGAACACAGTAAAAAAATATACCGTGGGGCCGGGCTTGGACTTACCATTTGTAAAAGCATTATTACCATGCTCAGCGGAAATATCTGGGTCGAATCTAACTACCAGCAGGGATCGACTTTCTTTTTTACCCTGCCACATAAACCTGTTGAAATTCCTGATAAAAAAGAGCCTGATGCATCTGCTGTAAAGGCCCCGCCGGATATTGACTGGAACAATAAAATTATCCTGATAGCAGAGGATGAAAAATCAAATTATCTGTTTTTGGAGACAATTCTTCATAAAACAAAAGCCAAAATTGTATGGGCCACCAACGGTAAAGAAGCTGTTGATTTAGCGCTCAATAACAATATTTCGGTGGTCTTAATGGACATCAAAATGCCCGTTATGGATGGATATGAAGCAACCAAAAAAATCAAGCAGGCTAAAAACGAACTTCCGGTCATATCTCAAACAGCTTTTGTGATGGAGGGAGAGGTTGAAAAAAGCCTGAATGCCGGATGTGATGATTACATCCACAAGCCAATCAATCCGGATTTGTTGCTTATGAAGTTATTTAGATTTTTGAATTAGAGAGGTAGAGCTATCCTATCCTATCCTATCCTATCCTATCCTATCCTAT
>CAZVTW010000818.1:0-2348 GCA_964629805.1 uncultured Bacteroidales bacterium
CGTTTTAACAATTCATCTCCATAACTATAACTTGAAATATCACGTTTTTTATCCCGGCTCATGTCGGTAAGTATCTGCCGTAATCTCTTTCTGTATTCAAAAAAGAGCTGGAGTGCAATATAACACCAGATGAGCAAAATCGGCAGCAAAATAAACGGATAATATTTTAAAGCAAATCCCTCATCTGTTTTGAGCAGATAACTAACACCGAGTAATAAAATACCGGCAATTCCAATCGCAAACTGAAGAACAACTCCAACTCTTGTTTGCACAGCAAGTTTCATCTGGCCTGACAGCGGTTGATACAAAATGTTGAATGAGGGATCGTCAAGCCCTCGTCTGAGAATTCGTTCAAATGATTTGCTTAAAACAATGAGTGAAAAGAAAACGATACTTGTGGTTCCCAGACTAAATCCGGAAATTGCTGCTAACAAAATAAGACCTGCAGATGTAAATGGAAGTATTGTTAGTCCCAGTTTTACACCATACTGGCTTAAAATTCTGTTAGAGAAATATGAGACAATCAATTCACCAACTTTAAATGCACCACAGACAATGGCAATGAAATTAGATACTTTTTCGGCTGTGTCAAGTAAATGTTTTTGTTCTCTGATAGATGAAAGATAACCAAAGTCAATAAAATATAAGACGACCATTGATAATGTTGCAGATATAAGAATCAGCAAAAAATACCTCTCCCTGATAAGTTGTTTAAAACTGGTACTTTTATCTTTTTCGGTTTTTTTAGTAATCTCAGCGCTTGAGCGCTCGGGAAATCGTTTATAGATAATAACAATAACAATAAACGCAGCTACTGTGCCAATCAAAGAGATATAAAGTAAATCATAGGCATGTGCGAGCAAAGGCAGGATAAGCGGAATGGCAAAATAACTCAAAATTGCGGATATGATACCTCCAATATTGATTAAACCAAATAATCGTTTTACCTGCCTGATATTTAAAAGATTAATAGCAAGTCCGCCGGATTCGACATTGATAAGTGAAATAAAAGGCCAGGTCCATATAAATACAAAGAAACTCAGCACCTTTTCATCTACATAAAATAGGCCGATCCGCGAAATCAGAGGAATGATCATCATAAAAATAACTGCTGATAAAAACAGTATTTTACTTCTGACTCTTTTCTGAACTTCGGAATACAATAAACTTACAAGGTAGCCAATAACACCGGAAGCCATATATGCCAAAGGAAGATACTCAGCGCCGAAATGATGTATAAAAATGGAATTTGCCGGTACAAAATAGACTGAGATGAATATATAAATGAAAAAAGAATGCAAGAAGAGCAGGGAAAACTTTGGGATATCTCCCTTTTTTAAGTTCAACGAATCGAGAATGAGTGTTTTTGTATTCATACTATACAAACTAAATATGATGATTATACAAATAAACCATTATCATGCCAAAATGATCAAAAATCAAGCTTTTAATTCTTTGTGTTAAAAAAATACAGAATTCACAATTGTGTTTTCTTTTTTCCCGCCATCAATGAGTTCACTCCTAAGAAACGCTATAACTCCTGTGGAGATTATTTTGACAAAATGTTGAAACTGAAAACTGTTTACCTGGCAGTCTCTTTATTGCCAAACTTTTCATTCTTTGTTTCGACTCAGTCGAGACCTGTCTCAACCCGCAAAAGCATCAATCATCCTTTTAGGAATGGCCTCATTAACAGAATTTTAAATTAATATTGCCTGAATATTCTTAATACTTTTCGGTACCTTCTGAATTTCAGTATGTAAAGAATAATCATATATGATCATATTTCCCAAACCAGGCAAATAAAAAAAATACATCCTGAGTTGAATTACAGGCAACTTTGAATCTGCAAATGTAGACAAAATTCCTAAATTTCAACATCTGTTCTTCTATTCTGTTAAATAATTTTGAGATAACTGCATATTAGGTTATATTTTTGAGTTGTTAATTTGATATTTATACATCATTTTTGCATATTTTTAAATTATTGTTTTTCTTTGTGCTAATATTGAATTTTATAAAAAAACAGTTTTTTTTTAATATTGAGGGGCGATGTTGATAGATTTATTTAGCAGGTCGAAGTTGATTACCCGGAGAAGGGAAGAACCCAGGAAAACTTCGACAATAAGGGACAGGCCCTTAAAAAGTATTATTAAAACGATTACCTGGAGAATTATAGGAACAGCGGATACAATTCTTATTTCCTATATTATTACCGGAAAACCGTTAGATGCAGTAGCAATCGGAAGTGTTGAGCTTTTCACTAAAATGTTGCTATACTTTTTACACGAGCGGTTATGGGCTGTTATCAGATGGGGACGAATGCTCGTTATTATCAGGAGAAATAC
>CAZVTW010000819.1:0-2343 GCA_964629805.1 uncultured Bacteroidales bacterium
GCGGTCACATATGGCATCAGCGATTGTTGAATCTACAATGATTTCATGCCATTGATTTACCGGAATCTGTGACGTCATGATCGTCGATTGTAGATCATATCTGTCTTCAAGTAATTCCAATAGAATCAATTTACATTGTTCATCTATTGGATGCAAACCAAAATCATCGATAATGATAATATTTTGTTTTTGGATTTTCTGTAGTTCCTTGGCATATGTTCCATCGGCTTTGGCAAATTTTAATCTGGAAAATAGTTTCATTGCATTATTGTACATAACCTTAAAGCCATTCATACATGCTTGATGACCGATAGCACAAGCGATGTAACTTTTCCCAATTCCTGTTGGGCCGGTGATGAGAATATTTTCACCCTTTTCTACCCAAGCGCAATTTGCCAACCGTAAGATAACGTTCTTGTCCAGGTTTCTTTTTTGTAAAAAATCAATTTGTTCACAAGAGGATTTTAATCGGAAATTTGCTGCTTTTAACAGTCTGTCGAGTTTTCGATTGTATCGATTTTCCCACTCGGAATCGACAAGATGGGCGACAAGTTCGTCTGTTGTAAAATTATGCGCTAATCCTTTGTCCATTGAATTCCGGAATGCTTCTGCCATGCCATACAACCTCATTTTGTACATTTTATCAATTGTCGATTCGTGTATCATTTTTGTTCCTCCTTTTGATAATATTGATTACCGCGAATGTTTTTATGAACAGGCAGAGTCTGATACTGATCCACTGAATTATCTTCCAAGCCATTTTCCAGTATATTTTTGATTCCTTTGTAAGAATAGTTGTGAAAGTCAATCGCTATCTTGCATGCCTTGTTCAATCTTTCTTTTGAATATCGTTTTTCCAAACCGAGTATGCCCATGCAGATTTTATAGGCCTGCTCTGGATGCTGTTTGCTTTTCAGGATATAGATAATAACTTGTTTGACCTCATTTCCATATTTTTCAGCCCAATTTATAAATCTCTGCGGATTCCAATCACTTACAAAACGATGGTGTGAGGGCATATGGTTCTTGATTGTCGAATACCCATTTGGCGTACGATCCCTCTTATGAAAAGCAATTCGCTGGTTTTTATGAAAAAGCTCAACAGTTGTATTGGTATAAATAACAGTAACTTGCTTTCCCCTGTAACGATAAGGCACACTAAAATAATGTTTATCATCGTTCAAAAAAACGTGGTAGTTGAACTGAACTTTCAGTTTCTTGAACCGGCGGATATAATAATATTCTTTCGGTAGAGGAGTTAGATGATCTTTTTCAATATCATTAAACAGGGTTTTTCTTGAGACTTTGAGAATTTGCATGGGTTTGGAATTGTATATCTCAAGTTCTTCCCTAATAGCAAAATTCAGGTCATCCAGATTATGGAAAATTTGATTTCTTAACCGGGCAAATATCCAGGCATACACGATTTTTACAGCGCCTTCAACAAGGGCTTTATCCCGTGGTGCTTTCGGCCGGGCTGGTAAAATGGTTGTTTGATAATGGCGGGCAAAATCCATATACTCCGGATTTAGCGACGGTTCATATTTACATCCTTTGATTACCGCAGATTTCAGGCAATCTGGAACGATCGCTCTGGGTACACCGCCAAAATAAAGAAAAGCATTTTGGTTGGCTTTTATCCAATCCTCTTTTTGTTGGGTTAATGTTGCCTCAACATAGGTGAGCTGGCTGGCGCCAAGTATGGAGACGAAAACTTCAACGTCATGGATTTCACCGGTTTTTTTATCAACAAGGTGCAGATGTTTCCCGGTAAAATCAACGAACACTTTGTCACCGGCCTTGTGATCAATGTGCATTGTGAGTTTACAATTTTTACGCCATTGTTGGAAGTGATAGCAAAATTGGGAATAACCATATCCGTCAACATTTTCCTGGCGATATTCTTCCCAGAGGCATTGAAGAGTAACTCCAGGACGTTTGAGTTCTTTGAGAAAATATTCAAATTTGGAGCAAAGTTCTTTGAAACGCTTTGATTGATCTTTACCCTGTGGTTCGATAAGATCGAGAAGTTGATCATCATCCATTATTTTTACTGCGGCATAATCCAGACCTACTGTTTTGATTGCGCCAAGGTAGTTCTTTACTGCTGTTCTTGAGATGTATAAAACACGACTGATGGCCCTTTCACTTAAGCCGGCCTGCTCTCTTAATCGTATAGTTTCTCGAATTTTTTCCATTGATATTCTCCTCATCGGCATTCGTTATTCCTCCATTGTGTTCGTTATGGAAGAAATTAGAAAAACCAGGGTTTAAAAGTTCGGAGAATATTAAAAATTCAAATTCGTTTAGTGGCTTTTTTTATCCGGAACAGGTGGCTTTTTT
>CAZVTW010000820.1:0-2342 GCA_964629805.1 uncultured Bacteroidales bacterium
GTTTTATTATAACAATAGATACATCCCCCGCGACCTTTTGTTCCATCCCTGTTGGGACAGGTAAATCCGGCATCTATACTGATCTTTTGAATTCTGCTGCTAAAGTTCCTCTTAATGTAAGAGGAATAGTCATTAAATCTTCTTGTATGTTTCCAGGGGTAATTCAATTCTTCCAATCCTTCCGATATTAAAATGCAAAAATAATGAAATGTAAAGTATTATTTTTCTCATGTTAGATATTTTTGGAATAAAACAGATTCATTATAATTTTGTTGTCCTGATGAGCATAGGCAACGAAAATAGTGACTTAATGAAAGAATGGAAACAAAAGGCTGAATCACTGAGGAATGAAAATCATAAATTTCTTAAAAACCTGAAAAAAAAAGATAGAAAAAAGATAGAAAAACAGGTTTTCCGATATCATGATGTCATTTTTGAGAAGCTTGATTGCCTTGAGTGTGCTAATTGTTGCAAAACCATTAGTCCTATTATCAATCAAATGGACATAAAAAGACTTTCAAGACATTTGAAGATGAAATCCACTGATTTTTTTAAAGAATTCTGTGTGATCGACAACGAAGGTGATACGGTTTTTAGGGCCACACCCTGTCCGTTTTTGGAAAAGGATAATTTCTGCAATGTTTATGAGTCAAGACCTAAAGCCTGCCGCGAATTTCCCCATACAAATCAGCCAGGCTTTTTAAACCGCATCAAAATAAACTGGAAAAATACACTTTCATGTCCGGCGGTGTTTCATATCGTTCAGATGCTGAAGAATCCGAAAGGAAAAAGTTAAATGCTGAAAGGTGAAAGGTTGAAGTTAAAGGGAAGAAGAGACAGAATGAAATTGGATGATAGAAAAAGATAAATCGTGCTATAAAAATTTCCAAAGAGTGGCAAGATATCGATAGAAATTGGAAAGACATCGATAAAAAAAAACAATGGCGTTTCATTGTTGTGCCCGCGGAGGGGGCGCTATCAATTACATCGATGAATTATTCACCATGAAGCCGGAATCTTCCTTCTGTCTGCTTTGCGCTTATTTCTTCTTGACCTTTTTCCCTTTCTCATCTTCTCCCCTATTCAAGTCTTCCCCTTCAATATCACCATTGTTGCGCCATATCCATATTCAGCATAGGAAGCATCCTGGTAAGGATATTTTTTGTATTTTCGCTCAAGTTCCCTGCGAATTTCATGCTTCAGGGTTCCGTTTCCGAGACCATGAATAAAAACAATTCTACGGGTAGGGCTTTTTATGGCCTTTTCCATGGCATCATGAAAATGTTTCATCTGGATATCAAGCAATTCTTTCGGTGTTAACCCCTTTTCATCTTCAATCAATTCATGAATGTGCAGGTCAATGATTTCATCACGATCATTTTTTTTAGCGAACTGTTTCGGTTTATTTATTTTTTGGCTTTCAATTTCCTTTTTTTGTATCACCTTTTCCAGTTCTTCTTTTGGCAGGTTCTCAATCTCGTGTTTGAGCATTTCAGGTGATTCGACAGTAAAAACAACCGCGGGTTCTTCAAAAAAATCATTTTCTTCATAACTTTTCTGCTTAAAAAATTTTACAGGATTCATTTTAATCTCCCTGTGAACTGTCATCATTTCTTCGTAAAATCCACCTTCGACAAAAGGGATTCCCTGTATAACAATATTTCCAAGTCTGTTCACTTCATACCTGTAAACACCTTCCAGGAAAACTTTCGTATTTGGTTCAAGAATTCCGGTTTTACGACTGTTAAAAAGCTGGTCTTTAATTTGAACATAATGGTACATAAAAGAATAATTGGAATCATTAACCAGGTATATGTCAAGATCAGAATTGGTAATATCATCAATATCCTGTGGAACAAATGCAAGACAGATAAACAATTCATCAGACTCCTGCTCTTCACTTCCGGCAGGTTCGTTTTGGGCAAACCAGCCTGTATTTTTCGGTTCTTTCCTGAAAGCCTCCTGTGGCTCAGAATCAGATTTTCCCCCGCTTATTAATTCATCTTCATCGATTTTAATAAGTTCGTTCAACATCACCGGTACTTCAAATCCGTCTTCATTTAAAACATTGGCTATTTCTTTATCAACTATTTTGGTAATCCTTCCGCCACCAACGTCATTCATAAATTTAACCTTATCGCCTACTCTGAATCTCATATTCATTTTCTTTTGATTTATATTGCAAAAGTAATAAATAAATACTTTCATAAAAAAAGCCGGATACTAACACAGCACCGGCCTTTTTACTTCATAATCTGAGTCTGTTATTTATTCACCGTCAATAATCTCAAGATTAAGAGATTTATAATCATATTCGTAATCCTCAGCCCAGTTTCCTGAGC
>CAZVTW010000821.1:0-2340 GCA_964629805.1 uncultured Bacteroidales bacterium
ATTGATTTTATTGATGTTTAAACAAATCAACCTTAAATTAGAATAGAGCCAAAAGAATTTAGTAAATTTACAGAACAAATAAATTAGAAAAATAAACAGACAGATATGAGAACTTATGATTTAAACATAAAAGAAGTAGAAAATAAATTTATTATTACAATTGATAAGAACCAATTGAATGCAGATTATATCCTGAACCTCATGAATTGGCTGCAATACGTTGCATTTCAGCCTGATGAGTTAAACCAATATCTTATAAAGTTTCAACATAAACAACAACACAAACAGTTTGAAAACAAGCCCCAACAGCGGACGTGGAATTATTCCGGCAGTGTAAACCTTAACAATCAATTGGATAATGTAAACATCAGAGATTTTGCTTATGAATAAAATAGGAGTTGATACAAATATATTTATCTATTCAATAGACAATTCTTCGCCGTTTCATAAAAAGTGTGACAACTTTTTGAAATATTCAGAAAATGAATTATTTACAACAACAAAAAATATTTCTGAATTTATAGCCGTTTGCACTAAGATTGGGGTTGAAAGAGATAAAATGAATGGATATTACAATGAGATAAAAAACAATGTAACAATACTTTACCCCGACCGGCAAAGTTTGGCAACATTTGAACAATTGAATAAAAATACAAGCCGCGTGGGAACAGAGTATTTGATGTAGAAATAGCTTCAATTCTAATAACCAATAATATAAGCAAATTAGCAACCCTAAATATTGATGATTTTAAAAACATTACTGAAATAGAATTGATAGAGCTTGATGACTATGAATAAAACTGAATACTAAGCCCTTAATCGAGTTGGCTGCCGATAGGTTGTAAACCTATCGATGAACCTCTCATTATTTATCCCGTACATGAAATGTCGGGACCACCCAGCGTACCGGCCACTACTGCGCGGTTCGCCAAATATGGGGTAATAGGTATCCCAATTAGCCTTCATTTGAGGTGAAGTGGTTATTTGAGCATCCTGCCACGCATCAACTTTCTGCAACGGTGGATACGAACGCAGCCCGCGTTACCAAACGTTTCATACCGCAAAATCGTTGTAGCTAATGCCAAAAAGAGTCGTGCGGAGAAAAACAGCACTAATCTCATTAAATATGCGGAGAATAATTTGTATATTTACCGCGTAATGATAAAAGTTTATGACAAAATATATCTACAAATATGACACTTGGCCTGAATTTACATGGGATGACAAGAAGATTGTAGTGACTTTAGGGAAAGTGCGTCATCTGCAAGGAAAGATTTTAGGACAAATGAGTGCACTTGGATTTTCAATAAAAGAGGAAACAATTTTATCGACTTTGACACTTGATGTTTTGAAATCTTCTGAGATAGAAGGTGAATTTTTGATTCAAGAACAAGTTCGCTCTTCAATAGCTAAAAGACTGGGATTGGATTATGCAGGAATTGTTCATGTTGATAGGAATGTAGAAGGCGTTGTTGAAATGATGCTTGATGCAACGCAAAGATATGACATGACACTTGAACATGAACGAATTTTTGGCTGGCATGCTGCTTTATTTCCTACTGGTTGGAGTGGAATGCATCGGATTGATACAGGATGTTATCGTGATGGTGAAATGCACGTTGTATCAGGTCCAATGGGAAAAGAAAAAGTGCATTTTCAAGCTCCTTCAGCCAAAGTGGTTAAGAATGAAATGGATGTATTTGTAAATTGGTTTAACAAAGAAACCAATATAGATGGCGTTTTAAAAGCAGCGATTGCACATTTTTGGTTTATAATAATTCACCCATTTGATGATGGTAATGGACGTATTGCAAGGGCAATATCAGATATGTTACTTGCTCGTTCAGAGCAAAGTCCTCAGAGATTTTATAGTTTGTCAAATCAGATTCTAATTGAGAAAAAGACATATTATGAGATTTTGCAAAAAGCTCAGCATAGCTCTTGCGATATAACAGATTGGTTAGATTGGTTTTTAAATTGCTTATTTCGCGCATTAGAGAATACAGAAGAAACATTAAAACGGGTTCTTCATAAAGCTGACTTTTGGGATAGAAATAAAGAGACTATTTTAAATAGCAGACAAAGATTAATTTTGAATAGGTTATTTGATAGATTTGAGGGTAAATTAAAATCATCTAAATGGGCTAAGATCACTAAATGTTCCCCAGATACTGCACTTAGAGATATAAAAGACTTAATTGAAAAAGGAATATTAAAACAGGAGAAATCAGGTGGTCGAAGCACAAATTACGAATTGACCGAAGAATGGAGAATGCACTAACTACAACATTTAGAATATGATTAACCGGTCATACGAATACGCCGGAAATCAGGCTGTCA
>CAZVTW010000822.1:0-2339 GCA_964629805.1 uncultured Bacteroidales bacterium
ATGCCGAGTTGGCTAATAGAATCAGCCAATTCCTTCAATGATTCTTCATCAAATTCTTTTCTGGGCTGAAAAGGATTAATATCAATCTTCTCAACAGATATTTCATGTAAGCCGGGGAGTTGGGATTCTTGTTCCTGGGGCTGTTTTTGTTCATATTTTGCATCATCTATCAGCGCTCCTAATCCTCTTCCCAACGCTGCCTTTTTCTTTGTTGCCATATTTGTCTGATAGTAAACTAAAAACTTTTTATTTCAACTATTTACCTTTTAAAATTTTGTCGTTATTTTTTATTGCTGTCATATCGTTGTTTTGAAAAATTTCCCTGGCCAGATTCAGATAATTCACAGTCCCTTTGGATGAGGCATCATACAAAAGAATTGGTTTGCCATAACTCGGGGCTTCACTCAATTTTATGTTCCGTTGAATGATTGTTTCAAATACCATGCTTTCAAAATGTTGACGAACTTCGGCAACCACCTGGTTTGATAACCTGAGACGTGCATCATACATGGTCAGCAGAAAACCTTCTATTTGCAATTCCGTGTTTAACCTGTTTTGTACCATTTTTATGGTGTTCAGCAGTTTCCCCAATCCTTCAAGTGCAAAATATTCACACTGAACCGGAATTATAACCGAATCCGCGGCTGTAAGCGCATTAAGGGTTAACAGACCGAGGGAAGGTGAACAATCAATGAGTACAAAATCAAAATCATCTTTGACTTTATTGACAACATGCTTCAATATTTTTTCCCTGTTTGGCAGGCTTAACATTTCAATCTCCGCTCCAACAAGGTCAATGTGTGAAGGTAGTACATACAGCCCATCAACTTCTGCTTCAAGAAGAATACCTTTAGGATCAACGTCATCTATGAGGCATTCATAGATACTTGTTTTGATCATTTTCAGGTCAAATCCATTCCCTGAAGTAGCATTGGCCTGTGGATCGTTGTCAATCAACAGCACTTTCTTGTCCAAAACTGCCAGACTTGCTGCAAGGTTAATTGCTGTTGTTGTTTTACCTACACCGCCTTTTTGATTCGCAAGTGCAATTACTTTTCCCATAATATCATTTTTGTTTTAAGGGTGTTATAAATCATGTTTTATCTTTACTTGCAAACTCCAAAGTTACAATTTTTATTAAATAATCAATTTTTATTTCGTATCTTAATTGTTAATAATTGCAAGGTTATTAACAATCATTTTTGTATGTCATTGTTTGTTAGTTTTTTGTATGATGTGATGCTCGTTTAAAAAACAGTAGTTTTTGAATTTATCAATATTTTATCTGTTTTTTCGTTTATTGCAAAAAAAAATACCCAATTTTGTTGTATAAACTTCAAAGATTAATTATCCGGCCATGAAAAATACAAAAAAAAAATTATCCGCCAACAGGAAACCAATCCTTTTTTGTTGTTTCATTTTTGCAGTATTTTCCTCATACAGTATTTCACACCAAAGCAAAGATGATGTTATCATCATTGAAGGACAGATTATCAGTAAAGAAGACGGGCAACCCATTCCCTATGTCAATATAGGCATAAGCGACACTTATATGGGTACGATTACCAATCTTGAGGGTTTTTTTGAAATCAGGATACCCACAGAACACAGTGGCAAGAATTTGCTTATTTCAGCAGTCGGATTTAATAACCTCACGCTTCCTATTTCTGAATATGCTGATAAGCATGATGTTGTTATAGAATTAGAACCCCAAAATTATAAAATCAAAGAAGTTGATGTAACAGCCAAATCAATGCGGTATTTGAAAATTATTAAAAAAGCTGTTGCATCAATTCATGATAACTATCCTCAGCAACCCTTCAATTATGAGTGTTACTACCGCAGCGAAGTCGTCAGAAACGACTCCCTGGACCGGTTGCGTGAAGCCGCTGTAACCATTTTCGACAGAAATGGATATAAGCGGGGGAATGCCTATGAAGTTTATAAACAGAGAAATTACAAATTTACACAGGTCAGAAGGAACTTTCAATTAACCTCTCTTGTCGATGGTTCAACCTATCTCGACGGACTTCTTGAAATGGATATTGTCAGGGTCAGGGGTAATATCCTGGATACAAACCACCTGCATTTATATGATCTTGAACTTGAAAAAATAACCGAATATGACAATGATTCAGTGTATGTTATCTCATATACCTGTAAAGAGCCTTCGTTAAGTGTCACCGGAGACTATTATGCAACCGCCTATGCTGGAAAATTATATATCAACACCTCGGATTATGCCATTGTTAAAAATGAAACGAATGTGGAAGCCAGTAACTATTCAGAACATGGACGATCGGTATATGTTGACCCGGAAAAGCAGGAATGGAGAATGA
>CAZVTW010000823.1:0-2333 GCA_964629805.1 uncultured Bacteroidales bacterium
TCTCAAAAATAATCACTAAGCTACGAATTATAATTGATTTTTTTATTAATTAGCTGTTTCTTTGTTTGAAATATCATATTTTGCTGACAAAGATTGTTTTTATTATCTCCATTTGTAATTCTTTTTTTTAATGAAGCTTGTTATTGATATAGGAAATACTTTCACGAAATATACTGTATTTTCATCCAAACTGATTATACATCAACAAAAAGCTGAACATTCACGGGGAAAAGAATTACAATATATTCAACTCATTTTGAAAAAATTTCCTGAAATAAACTCAGCCATCATATCTTCAGTCAAAAAAGAGAATTGTCATATCATCAGGCTACTTAATAAAAAATGCAAACATGTAATTCAACTCAATCATACAACACCCATACCCATTAAAAACCTTTATGAAACAAAAAAAACATTAGGATACGACCGTATTGCCGGTGCATGCGGAGCGAATAATATTTTTCCGGATTCCAACGTTTTGATAATTGATTCAGGGACGGCTATTACCTTTGACCTGGTTAACAATAAAAATGAGTATATCGGAGGCAATATATCTCCCGGGATTAATATGAGATTTAAAGCCCTGAACAAATTTACAGACAATTTACCTTTATACACAACTGATATAAATTATGAAATCATAGGGAAAAATACAAGGGAAGCCATCATCTCAGGTGTTCAAAATGGTGTGTTATTCGAAGTGGAAAGCTATATAAAAAAACTATCAGATAAATTCAAAGATATCAAAGTAATTTTAACAGGTGGAGATACGTTTTTCTTTGATAATAAATTAAAAAAGCCCATATTTGCCGAACCAAATCTGGTAGCAATTGGTCTCAGAAAAATATTAGAATACAATATATTAATATATGAAATTTAAACTGTTTTTCGTTTCTGTTTTCGTTTTTTTCTCTTTTTCAATCCTAAAAGGGCAACATCACACAAGTTCTCCTTATTCCCGGTATGGCCTAGGAGATATACTACCAAAATATAACGGACAAACCCAGGGAACAGGATACTCGGGTATTGCTCTTCGGAGTCCGACACATCTGAATTTGATGAACCCTGCATCATATAGCTCAATACCTATTCAAACATTTATTTTTGAGTTAGGTTTATCGGGTAAAATGACGGAATTCAGAAATAAACAGACCAATGCAACTGTATATGATGCAAATATTAATTATCTAACCTTTGGTTTTCCAATCACCAAATGGTGGTCATCTTGTTTTGGACTGGTCCCATATAGTACAGTTGGCTATGATCTTACCAATGTTGAATCCATATCGAATCCAACTGAAATGAATATCCGTACAACCATGACTGGTGAAGGAGGTATTAATCAATTTGTTTTTGGTAATTCATTTAAATTTCTGAAACATTTCTCAGTGGGATTTCATCTTACCTATCTTTTTGGTGTCATAGACAGAAATGTAACCACTGAATTCATCCAGGAACGAACCTATTCAGAACTCAATTCAACAGAAAGCCTCAACCTGCATGGTTTTTATTTCAATTGGGGGATGCAGTATTCCCAAAAGATAAATGACAAACTATATGGAGGTATCGGAATCATTGTGGATAACGAACAGGAAATCAACGGAAGTAATACACGAAACATATTAATTAATCCAAATGGAGAAGGTAATATTCCGGTCAAAAATGATACAATTGAGGAAGGAGGAGTAAAACTCCCTTTAAATACTGGTATAGGCATTAATCTTGCAACGCCAAAATTCTCACTAACGGCAGATTACAAGAGACAAAACTGGTCAGAAGCCACTTTTTTCGGAGAAACAGATTCCCGTTTGACAAACAAAGAACAAATCTCTGCGGGTTTGGAGTATATTCCGGATTTATTATCAACAAAATACTGGAAAATAATACATTACAGAATCGGGGCCAGTATTGACAATTCGTATATCAATTTCAAATTAGATGACAACGGGAACTCATACGAACAAATTAATTCTTACGCGATAACACTTGGCGCTGAGTTCCCCCTGAAAACTTCCAAAACATCAATAAATGTTAACTTTGAATATGGAAGCCGGGGGACAACTGCACACAATCTTTTACAGGAAGATTATTTTATTTTTTCGCTTAATTTCTCACTAAGGGATACCTGGTTTATCAAAAGGAAGTTTTATTAATAGTTAATACAATATATAATAGTAGTTTTTAATTGAAAGAAAAGTAAAAATGAAAAAGACGCAATTACTTTACGTATTTATCCTGACTATACTATTAACATGTCTTTGGAATAGTAATTTATTCAGCCAAAGAATAATAAAAGGGACCATATATAAAGATGGCAAACCAGCTCCGGGTGC
>CAZVTW010000824.1:0-2327 GCA_964629805.1 uncultured Bacteroidales bacterium
GCGATTCAGTGCAGGATTTACTTGGTATCATCCATGCCATTCCCGAAGAAGCCGGGAAAAGGCTTGAACTGATGATTACCGGGCAGGTTTCAACAGGTGGCGCCATGCCTGTTGTGTTGCCCATTTCGCACAAACCGGGTGAAGAAAAAGCCCCTGAGGAAGAACAGTATCGCTCGGATGACTGTATGTGGCTTTTTAATGCTATTCCTGCATATGTGAAAGAAACAGGCGATATTTCATTTTATGATAAGGTGCTGCCATATGCTGATGAAGGTGAGGATACCGTACTCGGGCATATGAAAAGAGCCATCCAGTTCAACCTCGACCGGGTTGGCGCTCACGGTCTTCCCTGTGGCCTGGCTGCTGACTGGAACGACTGCCTTAAATTCGGACATAACGGTGAAACCGTGTTTGTGGCCATGCAACTACGGCTGGCTATGCGTGAATATGTTGAAATTACACAAATGCTTAACAAGCAAGATGAAGCGGAATGGGGCACAACACTCCTTGAGGAACTGGATAAAAGTATTCAGCAACATGCCTGGGATGGTGAATGGTTTATGCGCGGTTACAGGTTTGACGGGATGAAATTCGGTTCCAAAGATGTCCCGGAAGGAAAACTATTTCTTAACCCACAGGCCTGGGCTGTGATGAGCGGAGCCGCAACCCCGGAACAGGCAAAAACAGCGATGGAAAACGTTAAAAAAACACTGGCCACTGATTATGGTATCATGGTGTGTGATCCGCCGTACACAAACTCTGACTATAACATTGTCAGGGCACAGTTGATGAATCCGGGGCTGAAAGAAAACGGTGGTATTTTCAACCACACACAGGGCTGGGGCGTCATAGCAGAGGCCATGCTCGGGAACGGCGACCAGGCTTATAAATACCTCAGAGCCTACCTGCCTGCTGCTTATAATACCACAGCAGAAATCAGGGAGATTGAACCCTATGTTGTTTGCCAGTCCACACATGCCAAACACAGTCCCAAACAAGGCGCTTCCCGGATTCCCTGGCTGAGCGGCGCTGCTACCTGGACCTATTTTGCTATTACACAGTACATATTTGGCATCAGACCGGGGTATTCAGAGCTCATCATTGATCCGTGTATTCCCAAAAACTGGGACAACTTTTCCGTTCAGCGGATATTCAGGGGTAAAAGACTAAACATAGAGGTTGATAATCCTACTCATGTTGAACATGGGGTGAAAAAATTGATCCTCAATGGTGAAGAACTGCCGGCAAACAGCATTCCGGCCAATAAACTCAGGGATGTGAATGATATTAGAGTGACAATAGGATAATATGAATATTCTGGCATTTTTAACGGATTTTGGCCTCAAAGAGCATTTTACAGGCACGATGAAAGGCGTGGCTCTCTCTGTAAGCCCTGATATCCGTCTGTTTGATATCACTCATCACATAAAGCCATACAATATTTGGGAGGCAGGTCTGACACTTGCCTCCACACTCCCTTTCTGGCCCCGTTTAACAGTTTTTGTCTGCGTGACAGACCCGGGAGTGGGCACAAGCAGGAAATCGATTGTAGCCCTTACAAATGACGATAAATATATTGTTACTCCTGATAACGGCACACTGACATTTGTTTTGGAGCAACCCGCCATACAGGCTATCCGGGAAATAAACGAACAAACAAACAGACGACCGGGTAGTGAAGACTTCAACACCTTTCACGGGCGGGATGTTTATGCATACACAGGTGCCAGGTTAGCCTCAGGTATAATGAGGTACGAAGAAGTTGGCAGGTTAATGACTTCAGAACCGGTAAAATTGCAATACCAACCGGCTGAACTGAACAAATCGGGCAAACTCAGCGGAACAGTCATGAAAATTGAAGAACCTTTTGGCAACCTGGTGACCAACATACCGCAAGAACTCTTTTTTGATTTCAAAAAACACAGGTCCGGCTCTGCATACAAAACACGCATTTTACACAACCAGTCACTGAAGTTTGATGAGCAGTTGCCCCTTATTACTTCCTTTGGTCATGTGCATATCGGTCAGCCAATTTTATATCCCGACTCAAACGGACAACTTGGCATAGCAGCTAACCAGGCTCATTTTGCAAAACAACACAATATTGGCTTTGGGAATAAGTGGAAGATTGAGATTACATGAACAGCTCACAGGGATTTAAACCGGGTCATAATTCTTTGGACCTATTTAGCGCCAATAAGAAAACACTTGTTTTTTTGGAAGCGGCTTTAAGAAGGCTCCAGGTTCGAGGCCTGGTCATTTTGAAAATCAAGGAGTCCCGACAAATTTTTGTCGGAATGACTGAGGTTTTTTGATTATGGGAGGAA
>CAZVTW010000825.1:0-2326 GCA_964629805.1 uncultured Bacteroidales bacterium
TTCATATTTCTTATTTTGGTGCAAGTATAAAATCTTTTATAGGATTAGTCATCTACAAAACTTGCCAATGTTTATACTATTTTAACATTTTTTTTCTAATTTTGGTAAAACTGTGTTATTTTATATGAAATAGAGAAAAATATTTATGAAACCCAAAATTAAAAAAGTTGGCGCCTCCAAAGCGCAATCATTCGAAATAATGGAAGTGAATGAACCGCATTTTTATTCATATTGGCATTTTCATCCTCAACTCGAAATCATGTATGTCCTGGAAAGTACAGGTACACGAATTGTTGGCGATAGTATCAAACGGTTCAAACCGGGCGAGATTGTCGTTTTAGGCCCGAACCTCCCGCATATCTGGAAAAATGATAACACATATTATCATAAAGCAACAAAAAAAAAGGCTAAAGCGATTGTTATTTATTTCGATATGGATTTTTTAGGAAAGAATCTCGAAAATATCCCTGAAATGTATGGATTAACTGATATTCTTAAATTGTCAAAACAAGGATTGCTCTTGTTAAATCAAACAAAAAATACGGTTGCGGGTTTCCTTCATGATATTGTCCATTTCAATGGTATTGATCGAATTATCTGTCTTTTAAATATATTAAAAGCAATCGGGCAGTCAAAAGAATATAAAGTCCTTTCCAGTAAAATATATTCATCACAGGTAAATGAAAAAGATTGTAATAGAATTAATCTAATTTACCAGTATTCCCTTGATAATTTCAGGGAGTGCATTACTTTGAATGATATGTCCGAATTGTCAAATATGTCTCCCAATGCTTTTTGCCGGTATTTTAAATCCATGACCGGGAAAACTTTTATTCATTTTATCAATGAGCTTAAGATTGGTGAAGCCTGCAGGTTAATTATTGAAAATGACATGAATTTTTCACAAATTTGTTACGATGTCGGGTTTGATAATTATTCAAACTTTATTCGTCAATTTAAAAAAATCAAAGGGCTTACCCCGAAAGAATACAAGGAAAAAATCCGAAAAACTCAACTGGCGGTTGAAAATATCTATGAAAGGTAAAAAAAATGAATAATCAATGGCAAAAAATGTCAAAAGCATGGCAAGCTTTATTAATAGTTTTGTTAAAAAATAATTTTACTATTATGAAGAATATTATTGTATTGTTTTTGATGTTAGCGGGCATAACCCTTTTTGCCCAGGAAGATAAACCTTTAAAAGTAATTCTTGACACCGATCTGGACTCGGATATTGATGATGCCGCGGCCCTGGCAGCATTGCACCACTATGCCAATGAAGGAAAGGTTGAAATCCTTGCAACTATCGCTTGTTCAGCAATGCCTTATACGGTTGAGTTGATTGATATTATCAACACCTATTACAACAGGCCTGATATTCCGGTGGCCAAACCGGAACAGGGTGCACCTGCAAAAGAATGGATTGTTAAAGGGTTCAAGGTTTCACAAGAATTTCCGCATGATGTTAACATCAGCAATGCCCCCACTTCCAATCACCTGTACAGAAAAATCCTTTCCCAACAGGAAGATAAAAGTGTGATTATCATTAGCCTTGGTTATTTAAACAATTTATATGAATTATTGCAATCCGGGCCGGATGAATTCAGCGGTTTAAATGGAAAAGAACTGGTGCGTAAGAAGGTAAAAACCTATTATTGTATGGCCGGCAGATACCCTGCTGATTCTGCAGAAACCAAAAGCAAAGCAGGCAATTTCCGTCCCGATCCGCTGGCGTCAATATACGTGGAAGAAAACTGGCCAACTTCAATGGTTTATACTGGTGGTGGTGACTTTGCCAGGGTGGTTGCCTGTGGCAATGCCCTAAAAGAAACCCCTAAAGACAACCCGGTACGGCGAATTTATGAACTGGGCAAAGGTTGGAAATCCGATAACTGGGAGCACCATTCGGCTGATATCATAACAGTACATGTTGCTGTTGAGGGGATTGAGACTTTTTTCCATGAAATTAAATACGGGTATAACTATTTCGATCGCTTTGGCAGAAACAGATGGGTTACTGAAAAGGATAATCCTTTACGAACTTATGTGTCTGAATTTAAACAAGGGTCTAATCCGGAGGAAATTAAAATTATATTCAACAAAATTATTTCTCAACCTCCAAAGTAACCGGAAATCATGAAAAATAAACAAATGAAATTTTCAATTTTCCTTCTCATTTTCATCTTTTTTTTTCAAATTTTCCATCATGTACATGCTCAGGAAAAAATCATTTTTGATACAGACATTGGCGGCGATGCCGACGACCTTGGCGCCCTGGCCATGTTGCATAACCTGATGGATGCCGGTGAGTGTGACATCTTGGCCA
>CAZVTW010000826.1:0-2325 GCA_964629805.1 uncultured Bacteroidales bacterium
AGTTTATTTTTTTTAATAATCAGTATTGTCCGGTAAAATTGAATTAATTGAATGATTCAGTTAAGATTCCTCACTACGTTCGGAATGACAGCAAGTTAGGTCTATATGGGGTGGGCAGTGGTGGCGGTGAAACCGCCACCACCGCCCACCCCTGCAAAAATCAATCAATGCATTGTCATTTCGACCGACGGGAGAAATCTCAAGATTTTTACCGGACACAAATAGTTTTCTTTATAGTTTTATTGCCTTTATGTTTCACTGATTGATGTATTTTTTGTCAAATTTTGTTTTTTTGAATTTAACGAATTCTAAAGAACGTTAAATCAAATTTCCAATTATTGTTTAAACGCCTTGTTATTTGGCTTTTAAGGTTTTATTTAGTCTGCTTGTTTTGAGGTCTGTATTCACTATTCTCACCTCAATTGTTATGGAAATATATTATATTTGTTACAAATTATTCATACGATGGAAGTACAATTAGACCAGGAAAGACAATACACCTATGCTGACTATCTCACCTGGCTGGATGATAAGCGCAGGGAACTCATCAATGGTTTTGTTAAACTTATGAGTCCCGGGGCAAGTAAGATGCATCAGGATATTAGTATCAACCTTGAACATGTCTTTTATGACTATTTGAAAAACAAAACCTGCAGGATTTACCATGCCCCTTTTGATGTTCGTTTGCCAATAAAGAACAGCAAAGCAGATAATGAAATCAAAACTGTCCTTCAGCCTGATATTTTCATTGTATGCGACCTGGCAAAGCTGGACGAAAAAGGCTGCCTGGGCGCACCTGACATGGTGATTGAAATTGTCTCTCCTTTTTCAGCAAAGAAGGATACAAAAGACAAATACAACATCTATGAACAAGCAGGGGTTAAAGAATACTGGCTCGTATACCCCCACGCACAAACAGTCCATGTTTTTGTCCTTTCAGAAAGCGGACAGTATATACAGGCCGGAATTTACGCACAGGATGATGTAGTTCCTGTTCATATTTTTAAAGGAGACCTGAAAATAGATTTGAGCGACGTTTTTGAGCCAGCAGAATAATGTTGTTTCAAGCAGGTCTGTAAATTTTAGCATAAAAATGAAGCAAAAATCCCGAACACAATTCAATCGTATGACAAGTTCTCAAACACTCACCATCAACAATACGACTTTTCAGGGTGATGAACTCAGACAATGGTGCTTTTCCGGGCTGGAAACGGCAAATGAAGATGACCGGGATACAGATGTTTACCGGTTTATTCTGGATTGGCTGGATGAGAAAGCTTATATTTCTGTCAGAACATCAGGGACAACCGGAACCCCAAAGTTAATAAACCTTCAAAAAAGCTGGATGGTATCTTCTGCCCTTAACACCATAAGCGCCCTGAATCTTAATTCAGGACTGAATTCCCTGTTGTGCCTTCCTGCCCGGTACATTGCAGGTAAAATGATGATTGTACGTGCTTTTGTTGGCGGATTTCATCTCATCATCAAAAAACCGGCTCCACAACCCTTTTCTGATATCGGACAATCAATACACTTTGCTGCTGTGACGCCTTTCCAGTTTTATCAATCGCTTGATGACATAAAAAATCAGGAAAACCTCACTTTGCTTATCGGCGGCGGGGAGCTAGGCTATGGACTGAAACAGAAAATCCGGCAGCTCAAATGCCGTGTGATTCAAACATACGGCATGACAGAAACATGCTCACATGTCGCCCTGAAAATGTTAAACGGTCACAAAAAAGACAACCATTACACGGTTCTGCCCGGAATATCAATTGATCAGGACAACCGGGGTTGCCTCACATTGCATGTATCATATATGAACAACAAAAAAATCATAACCAATGATCTGGTTGATATCTTTTCTCCCCAAAAATTCACCTGGCTTGGACGGAATGACAATGTTATTAACAGTGGTGGTATAAAAATAATACCCGAACTAGTTGAAGTTGAATTAGCTCCTGTTCTGAAACATCGCCCCTTTTTTATCGGCAGCATACCTGATTCATCTTTGGGCGAAAAGGCATTATTGGTTATAGAATGTTCCTCAGACTGCCAAAAAATAGTATCAGCGCTTAGGGCTTTATACACTCAGCAAAAACCGGGCTATCAATGGCCACGTATATTAACATTTTTGCCATTGCTGATAAAAAATGAAAACGGAAAGATTCAACGCCAGGAAACAATGGAATATATTAAAAACAACCAAATCGAATATCTTAACATGTAATTTTGTCTGATTTAATTGTTCCTTCTATAAAAAATCCTATTTTTGACTCATAACCGGTTTGTGAACTATCCAAATAGCCATTTGTTTTAATAATA
>CAZVTW010000827.1:0-2323 GCA_964629805.1 uncultured Bacteroidales bacterium
GGGATAGAATAGTTTGTATTACCAACACTGTTCACTTTATATTTTTCCGGTAAGAGATAGAGTGCATATTCACCATGATCGGGATGTGTGTACATTGTAATTTTGTCGTAGATATCATCAACCTCTGTGTTTAAATCAACTGTTTTTTCGCTTTGGAATTCGATTTTTGCCACCCCAATGTTGTTCAAAGATTTTCCAAAACCAACTGGTTTGTCTCCTTCCCTGGTTCCGCCAACAACACGCCCGGCAACTTTTATCAGTGTTGTGTCAACAAATTCAATTCCTGATACCGGTTCCTGGAAATTATGCTTTTTGTATGGCTGATCATCAGTTGGAGAAGGCCATTGACCATTGTTTTCAAAAGTGTGCCCGTTTTTCTTCACAGCAATGTAGTGGTCACCTATTGGTACATCAATATCAAATTCGCCGTCAACATCTGTTTTGACAGGCAGGTTGTCCGGACCCATAACCTCTTTCCCATCAACAAACAATATTGCGTCTTTTAATGGATATGTTGTGTTCCTGTAAAATGCTGTTCCTGTGACCCTGAATGAGGAAATATCTGTGAAATTTATATTATTATGGATTGTTGATCCTTCTCCTATGAAAAGAATTGTTTTTTTCGGGTCAAATGAGTGTATGCCGAACGCAGGCGTGAATGTGTATGTCGAACCATCTGTTTCATACGGTATCCCACTGATAATATAGTTCCCGTTGTTGTCAGTAATCCCTTTTACAGAAAGTTGTTCTTCCCTTGGGATTGTCTCTGTCCATTCAGCCCCGACTATTTCGCCATGGTTTTCATTATAATCATATCCTTCCTTTGATTTATCATAGAATTCCCCGCCATATCCTTCGTCAAACATCCAATACACAGTCATGCTGTCTTCACTGCCTGACAAGATCCTTGTATAATCCTGTTGAATTTCCTCAGCGCCGAGTGCTTTTTTCCAAATCCGGATTTCATCAATAAACCCTGTCAGGTAATGTCCTGTTTCGGAATTTTTTCCCAGAATTATTGACGCATTGTCAGTTGTTGGTTTTTGGGCTATAGCCCCTTTCCCCGACAGTTCACCATCGGTGTATATAAAGGCAGAATCACCATCAAAAACAGTGGTCAATTGAAAATATTTATCAATCGGCGGTGAATATGCAGCAGAAAAAGTTTCATCACCAATGTCAAACACAATTTCCCCCGAAGAATTATCATACCAAATTGCGTATTGATTTCCTTTGGCGAAAAAGCATGCATTATGCAGGGAATTTTCAAACTGAATATAAGCCTGGAAAGAAAAATTATCAGCAGAAACTGTCCCGTCCTGGTGTTCAGCATACAAATAATCATTCCCGTCAAAATACATGCTGTATCCTTTGAGCGCTGTTTCGCTTTCGGCAAGTACCTCAACGTTTTCAACCGCTGTACCGCCAGAGTAGGTAATCCGTCCTGTGACTGTTCCTGTCGGGTTTCTGAACCCAATACCCTGGATATAGTTTATCCCCTTCTGAGGTTGAGGATGTACACCCTTTGCATACACGGTATATTTATACAAAATCCCGGCATCAGCATAGATATCTTTCCATGCCCTGATGCCTGCAGCAACATTGGCCACAAGAAAAGAGTCAGCTTCACCTACTTTTGACCTGTAAATAAGGAACTCTTCTATTGTTTCATTATACTTGCCTACATCCCATCTCAGGCGGATGTAATCGGAATAATAGCCTTTAGAACAAAACAAATCGCCTTTGAAAGCCGCCGAAAGGTATAGGACGCCAAAGGGAAAGCCCATTGTAATGTTCATGGTTTCATTTGCAGATGCAACTTCCAGGACTTTGTTCGGAGATAAGACAACCTGGCCGGTTGCATAGTTGCAATGTGTTTCACTTGCCCCTGCTGTGACCGAACCAAAGTGGTTTCCAAAACCCAGCACATAAGGTTCCGGGGATTCCTGTGCCTTGGAAAACATTATGCAGGAAATGAAACAAGTTAAAAAGATGTATATTTTTTTCATAACAAGATCCTTTTTAATGGGTTAGAAATATTCTGTAAATGCAATTAAACTATCTGGAAATACAAACCAGATTACAGTTTAATGATGTAGTTTACATAAGCATTCTTAGGCCTTGTTTCAGGTCCATGCCTGTCGTCTTCATATACATCCCATGTTTTATTTTCCTGAGGCCTTGGCAAATCATTGATATTTCCTCTCGGACCCTCATGATCAATTAAATTGCCCTTTTTATTTAAAAATTGAACGAAAGTCTTGTGATCTTCACGTTGCCAGTGCCTGTGGTTTTCAAGCCTGTCGTCCTGGTAAGTGCCGGC
>CAZVTW010000828.1:0-2319 GCA_964629805.1 uncultured Bacteroidales bacterium
CCTATGGATATTTCTTTTGTAATGAGATGATCCCTGATTCTCTGGTCTATCCCTTTGTAGTGGCCACATAAGATAATAAGGTTATTTTTTACCGAGAGTGTATTTGCCTCTTTTTGGTTAAAAAGCGTTCCATCAGGTGATGTATATATAATGTCATCATACTGTCGCTGCTCTGTCAACTTTTTAATAGCATTATGGACAGGCTGTATTGTCATGACCATGCCACCACCCCCACTATAAGGGTAATCATCTGTCCTCTTATGTTTGTCTGAGGAATACTCATGAAGGTTATGTATCACAATCTCAACCACATGTTGCTCTCTTGCCCTTTTTACAATAGAATTATCTATTGGCCCGGAAAGCAATTCCGGGAGTGTTGTCAGAATATCAAAACGCATCAACCTTGATTATTTGGAAAACCATATTTGAGTTCACTCCTAAATGCCTCCTTATTGTCAAACTCTTTGTTATTTGACTTGTTTGTAACAAAAATAGTACTATTAGGAGTTGATTCATATTATCATTGTTTGCAAATGTAGAAAATATAATACCATGAAAAAAATCACTTAAATATTTCGCTGCAAAATTTCATTTGTGTATTTTCGCACGTTGTAAGAAAAAAGGAACTTTGTAATGAATGAACTTGCACAGATGTGCTAAATAATTTTTGTATAATTTATCTGATAATGTTTAATCATTCGTATCTGAATTAGATACTTAATACTTAGTGACATGGAAACCAATGATCTCAAAAAAATGACGGCAGAAGAACAATCAGAAAAACTGAATGTTGAAAAAAAAGCCAGTGAAAAAATTGAAATAAAAAAATCGAGTAAAAATGGTGATTCCAAACCGGAAACACAAAGTGAATCATCTCAGTCCTCTGATCAAAATAAAACAGAGGAAGTTAACAATCTTCAGTCAGAAACAAAAAAAGATGTTGTTGATTCTCAAAACAAAAAGACGTCTGCTGCTGACCTGATACTGAAGAAAATCGCTCAGGCAAAATCAGACAATCATTCTGATCATAAAAATGATAAGAATGACGAAAAATCATCCAAATCAACTCAACAGGAAGTAACATCAGAAAATGTTGTAAAGGAGCAAAAAGTAGCCGATCCGGTGAATAACCAACCTCAGGAAGAAAAACCTGTTAGTTCGGTACGCGTGGATAAATCAGAGGATACGCCCCAACCTAAGGAAGAAAAGAACACAGACAAACAGCCTCAAAAAGAAAGCCCGGAGGAAACAAAATCCGCAGATGAAGTAATTCAGAATAAACCAGATATTACAAGCTCAGAGGAGAAAATTCAGGAGAAAACAGTTTCAGCAGGCAAAGAAGAACAAACACAAACTTCTGAAAAACAAGAGTTAGCCTCAGAAACGGAACCTGAAACCCGTGAACAGGAAATCGAAGAAGAAAAGAATAGTGAACAGAAACAATCTACTGAAGAAGAAAAAGAAGAAGATACAGGCAAGAGATATGGCGTAGAATCAGAACTTGAAAGTATAGATTTTAACTCTCTTTCTCAACAGGAATTGCTTGACAAATTCAGGGATTTGATAGATAATTATCCTTTTGATACGATTCGGGATGCTGCCGATGTTTTTAAAACGCATTTTTACAAAAAACACCATGCTGAAATAGCAGAAAAGCGTAAAGAATTTATCTCGAAAGGAGGCGCTGAAGCTGATTTTAATCCGGGGACCAATCCATATGATGATGAATTTAAAGAATTATTAAAGCGCTTCAAAGAGGCTAAATCGAAATTTGCAGAAGAACAGGAGAAAGGAAAGCAGGAAAATCTAAAATTGAAATATCAGGTCATTGAGGAATTGAAAGAATTAACAAAAGGGACTGAATCTCTCAATCAAACATTTCAGGAATTTCGTGATTTGCAGAAAAGATGGCATGAAATCGGGCTTGTTCCCCAGTCTGAAGTAAAAATGCTTTGGGAAACCTATCACCATCATGTAGAAAAATTTTATGACTATATAAAGCTCAATAAAGAATTACGCGATCTTGATCTTAAGAAAAACCTGGAAGCCAAGATTGAATTATGTGCCAAAGCAGAGGAATTACTCCTCGAATCATCCGTTGTAAAAGCTTTCAGGACGCTGCAAAAATACCATGCTCAATGGCGGGAAATTGGACCCGTTCCACGTGATAAAAAAGATGAGTTGTGGGACCGCTTTAAAGAAGCGACAACAAAAATTAATAAAGCACACCAGGAGCATTTTGAAAGGATAAAGGAGGAGCAACAAAACAATCTGAAAGCAAAAACCATTATTTGCGATAAAGCAGATGAATTAGCTGAA
>CAZVTW010000829.1:0-2316 GCA_964629805.1 uncultured Bacteroidales bacterium
CCATACTCAATAAAAATCTTGAGGTCATCCCATTTTTTCTCAAATTGTTCGCGATCATTTTTAAAGATATCTGCTAATTTGTCTGCTACTTTCTTGGTGATGTGATTAGAGATTTTTTTGACATTCGGATCACTCTGAAGATAGCTTCTCGATACGTTAAGTGGTATATCCGGTGAGTCCAGCACACCATGTAATAAAGTAAGAAATTCTGGTACTATCCCTTCTACTGAGTCTGTTACAAATACCTGGTTGCAATATAACTGAATTTTATTTTTCTGGACTTCAATCCTTTCCTTGATTTTCGGGAAATACAAAATTCCTGTCAGGTTAAATGGATAATCCACATTCAGATGAATATTGAACAGAGGTTCTTCAAATGTGGCAGGATATAGTTCTTTGTAGAAATTTTTATAATCTTCTTCCTTCAGATCAGTTGGTTGTTGTGTCCATGTGGGATTTGTGTTATTAATGATTTTATCCTTTCCGGTATCAACTTCTTTACCGTCTTTCCATTCTTTTTCTGTCCCGAATGCAATCTCAACAGGCAAAAATTTGCAATACTTTGTCAGAAGTTCATTTATCTTTTGCTCTTCTGCATATTCTTTTGAGTCTTTGTCGAGATGAAGTATTATATCAGTTCCCCGGACTTCTTTTTCGGTTTCTTCTAATGAAAATTCCGGAGTGCCGTCACATGACCATTTAACAGCCTGAGCATTTTCCTGGTAGGATTTTGTAATTATTTCAACTTTTTCTGATACCATAAATGACGAATAAAAACCAAGCCCGAAATGACCTATGATCGCATCGACTTTATTTTTATATTTTTCCAGAAATTCTTCAGCGCTCGAGAAGGCGATTTGGTTAATATATTTATCAATCTCTTCTGCTGTCATACCAATTCCCCGATCTGATACAGTAATGGTATTCTTTTTTTTATCAACAGACACGCGAATTTTTAAATCTCCTAATTCTCCTTTATAGTCGCCCAATGATGCCAGCGTTTTTAGTTTCTGGGTAGCATCAACTGCATTTGATATTAATTCGCGAAGGAATATTTCATGTTCAGAGTATAAAAATTTTTTAATAATTGGAAAAATGTTCTCTGTTGATACGCCAATTTTACCTTTTTGCATTTTTTCTGTGTATTTTTGAGTTAAACAATTAATTATTTTTTCCCGTTGCTTAAAATCAAAGTATGTGCCATTTCATTTTTATGCCAAAAAGGCAGTTATTGATTTAGCTTAATGCCTCAAAGGCATTATTATGATAAAATTGGACTTTGGATGCTTGTTATTCCTTAATGTAATCAAAATATAATACAAGGCCAGGTTTTTGAAATATATCCTTAATTGATAATCTTAAAATCAATGAGTCCACTCCTAAAAGTCTTTTTGTCGCCAAACTCTTCGTTATACCGACTGGTTATCATCCCTGTGCACGATTTAATCGATATAACGGAAATTAAAATTTCCTAACATGATAATCACTCGGCACAAGCATGCAAATCCGTCGGCATTCCCGATTTATCAAAGCGGTACACAGTATACCAATTATTATGTAATTAACCTAAAAGCGGTTTGGTATTATTTGAAATTTTCGAATCCTTGTCTCGACTAAGCCGAGACTCCTACCCATCTCGACTCAGTCGAGACAAATGCCCCTGACATTTTATTTACAAGAGCAGACTTGATTTTGACGATAATCTTACTGCCAAGAAAACAGTCTTCTGTTCAGTCAACTTGTCAAAAATAATCTCCACAGGAGTATAGCGTTTCTTAGGAGTGGACTCATCAATACAAGCAAAATGATGGAGTGTTTTTATATGTCAAAAACAATATAAACAACCTTTTGGGTGTGATGCCAAATAAATTCATTTATTCTTGACAGGTTATTTCTTTTCAAGCCCTTAGCCAAAAGAATACGTATAGTATTTTCTAGTAACCAATAGTTAAGCAATAATGAGACTGCCAGATAAACAGTTTTTTGTGTTGACTGTTTGTCAAAATAATCTCCGAAAAAGTTATAGCGTTTTATTGGTGTTGATTTATCCATAGTAATGAAAAATCGATAACACATTTTTAATTAGTGCCAATAAGAAAACGCTTGATTTTTTTTGAAGTGGCTTTAAGAAGGCTCCAGGTTCGAGGCTTGGACATTTTGAAAATCAAGGAGTCCCGACAAATTTTTGTCGGGATGACTGTTTTCAAAATGTCCGTAACGAAGAACTTAGCGAAGCGATCTCATGCCTGCCCTCGATTTTATCGGGGCCTGCCCTCGATATATTCGGGGAATACCATTGAAATAATTATCAAATTT
>CAZVTW010000830.1:0-2315 GCA_964629805.1 uncultured Bacteroidales bacterium
CAGCGCATTTCTTTTTCACCGATTAAATCCAGTACCTGGTGGTAACGTTCTGATTTTTCCACAAGTTTTTTTTGTTCCAGTTCTGAGGAATTCATCTCTTGTTCGAGATTTGCTTTTTCTTCTTCTAATTCTGAAAGTAGTTTCTCTGTCTCTTCCAGTTCTTTCTTATGCTTGTATGAAAATTTTTTCTTAACTTTCGTTTTTGGCTTTTCCTGTTTTTCTTTTTTGGGGACACTGAGATTTTTCTGCTGTCTTTGAACAGATGTTTTATAAGCGCTGTAATTACCCGGGAAATGGCTTATTTTACCGTTTTCGCCAAAAACAAACATGGTATCAGCCACTTTATCCATAAAAAACCTGTCATGAGAGACGATCAACACACACCCCTGAAAATGATTCAGATATTCTTCAAGGACATTGAGCGTCATGATGTCCAAATCATTGGTCGGCTCATCCAGGAGCAGAAAATTCGGATTTTTCATCAGTACAGTCATCAGGTAGAGTCTCCTCTTTTCACCTCCGCTCAGTTTGGAAACCAGGTTATAATGCATCTCAGAAGGAAACAGAAAATATTCCAAAAACTGTTTTGCAGTTAATTTTTTACCACTGCCAAGTGTGATAACTTCTGCCACATCCCTGATGGTCTCAATAACACGTTTCCCCTCTCTCAGTTTGATACCATGCTGTTTATAATACCCGAAAACAACGGTTTCACCGGTTTCAATCTTTCCTTCATCGGGTTTTATGCTGCCTTCAATTGTATCAAGCAGAGTCGTTTTTCCTGAGCCATTTGGCCCGAGAATACCTATTTTATCGTTTTTTACGAATTTATAGGAAAAATCATGAAACAGAGTCTTTTCGTCGTATTGTTTGGAAATATTGTATAGGTTGAGTATTTTTTTGCCTAACCGCCTGGTCTGAATATCCAGTTCAAGTTGATCGTTTACCAGTTTATGGGAAGCAGTTTCTTTCAGCTCATGATACTGGTCAATCCTGTGCTTTGCTTTTGTCCCGCGGGCAGAAGGTGTGCGGTTCATCCATTCCTGTTCCCGCTTCAAAAGGTTGCGTGCCCTTTCTACCGTTGCATTGGAGATCTGAATTCGTTCAGCCCGTTTTTCAAGAAAATAATTGTAATTACCTTTATATTGATATAGCACTTTATCATCCATTTCAAGGATTTCATTACAAACGCGGTCAAGGAAATACCTGTCATGAGTGACCATAAAAAGCGCACTTTTTGTTTTTTTTAGAAAATGCTCGAGCCATTCAATCATTTCAAGGTCAAGATGGTTTGTCGGTTCATCCAGGACAAGCAAATCAGGTTCATTGATGAGCACATTAGCCAGGGCCAGACGTTTTTTTTGTCCTCCGGAAAGTATTTCTACCGGCTGATCAAATTCTGTGATATTTAATTTTGTCAGTATTTGTTTTATCCTGACTTCGAAATCCCAGGCTTCCAACCTGTCCATTTCCTCAATTGATTCTCCGAGTTCTGCCTTATTATTTGAATGAAGCGCTCTCTCATATCTTTCTATCGTCTTCACAAGTTCATTCGATGATTGAAACACATGTTCAAGAACAGTGGTGTGTTTATCAGTTACAGGATTTTGTGGCAGGTAACCGGTTGAAATACCGTTTCTTAGGATTATTTCACCCTGATCAGGTGACTCAGTACCTGCCATGATATTAAGAAGTGTTGTTTTGCCCTTGCCATTTTTAGCAATAAGAGCTATTTTTTGGTTAGCATGCACACTCAGCGAAATATTTTCGAAGAGCGTCAGATCACCAAAAGATTTTGAAATGTTTTCTGCCTGTAAATAAACAACCATGAATTCGGATCAGGTTAAGGCATTGGAAAAAAAATACTGATCATTTATTGATATTCCTTTTCATCAATGCCATAGATTTTAAAAGTCACAAAAATAACGTAATATTGCAAAATTTTGTACACATGATCAAATAAATTCATTTATGAGGAAAAAGGAACGCTTTGAATATATTCTTCAGGCTTTTAGGGAGCATATGCCAATTGCAGAAACAGAACTGCATTACAAAGAACCCTATGAGCTCATTGTTGCTGTGATATTATCTGCACAATGCACTGATAAAAGGGTTAACATGATTACCGGGGATTTTTTCAGGCGATTTCCTGATGCAGCTTCCCTGGCAGTGGCAAGCCAGGACGAAGTATTCGAATATATTAAAAGCTGTTCGTATCCAAATAATAAATCGAAACATCTCATAGGAATGGCCAGAACCTTAGTCAATGATTTTAAAGGTATTGTGCCCTCTGAAGTGGATGAATTACAAAAGCT
>CAZVTW010000831.1:0-2315 GCA_964629805.1 uncultured Bacteroidales bacterium
AGCGCAACACATTAATTATTGATTGTCAGGCATATGAGAAAAATTAAATTTGGTACCTTTGATAAAAAATGTAAAGCCAGCTGGCAAAAAAAATAAAAAATATCAAATTCCGGAGAATGAAAATGTCTGAATATTTATTTTGTAAGATTAATCTTGCCAATAGCAAAAATAATATTCCTTTTGTCTTTGATTTTATAATAATATATGCCAGGTGCCAGAGTTTTTTCCATGCGGAAAAATCCTTTGCTCAGCTGTGATGAATATGTTTGTTTTCCTTCTTTGTTGTAAATTATGATTTGGAGTGGTTCTTTGCCTTCATATTTATATCGTAGGATTATTTTATCCTCAACCATGTCATAAGGATGTTTTGGTTCCAGGATTTTCAACCGGGGATTTGTTTTAAACATGTATTTACGATATTGCTGCTCAATGTTTTTTGTTCCACCGGCGTTTTCAGTGGTTACTATTTTTTTGTTATTATTTTTCCCACAGGAGTCTGAATGTTGCTCTTTTTTATCTATCAACCTATCTGTCAGTATCTTGTTAGAGCTCGGGTAGAATAAATAATAACCAAGAGAACTGATTGTAAGAACTATGATAAAACCCGCTGCAATCTTTATCAAAAGGGACAATTTTATTGTTCGTCCCGTACCGGCAAAAAAAGGGTGCTTTTGATTTTTTGAGGGCCGGGTTTGTTTCAGTATTTTATATAGTTCAAATGTTTCAGTTGCACACCGGGAGCAAGTTTTCATATGCTGCCTGATGTGGGAAGGTACTTCCCGAGTTTTATCAAAATATAGCGCATCGGCATACAATGCGATGTCTTCATCTGATAAATGATATGTGTGGTTTGTAAAGAATTGTTGCATATTGTCTACTATTCTGTTAAAAGCAAAATTGCCATATTTACTATATAGATGAAAAAAAACGTCGAAAGTGAAACTTTTTTAGGCGCTTTTTTCGTATAAATCTCGAATAAGTATCTCAGGGTTTCTTCAGAGTAGTTTGAACTTTCGCTCTTGCCGTTTAATATTTCAATAATTGACCTGACATAAGAGTCAATTTGTATGCGTATCGCATCCCTGGAGTTTGATTTATTTTCACACTGGTTAAAAAAATCGGTCAGTACCTGATAAATTTCTTTGTTCTTATGCGAATCTTGTAATTCAAGTAGTGGCCCGTAAGGAAATTTAGCATATCCTGGGTGGTATTGTTTAATATCAGCAACTGTCAGCGGGATTTTAAAAAAGGCTTTTAAACAAAGTTCAGTTTTAGCCCTGGTGTTGTCAAACAAAATCTGCAACACTTTGTCAAGATTATCAGCTTCATCCTGGATGGCAAGTTGTTCCATAGGATTCAAAGGTGTGTTTTGCCCGGGCCTGTCGTGTTGCTTCTTAATATTTTGCTGGTCTGCTTTCTTTTTCCGGGCTATCTCAAGGCAGATATTACGGATAACTTTGCTTATGTATGTTTGCAGGAGCGCTTTTCCGTTGTAGTTGCATTGTATCTTCTCCAGCCTGGACTCAAGCAGGAGCTGGTTAATTTGCTGGACGATATCATCAAACTCCTCATATCTGAAATATCCTGATTTAATAAATGACTTGGTAATAATTCTGATCATTTCCTGATAATGAACGATTAATTTATCAGGAGATTTATTAAGACAATTAATTTCCTGTTCGTTTGTCATATGTCATTATTTATGGCATCCTCGTAAAAATTAGATGATAAATGTAATAATTTTTTGTTTTTTCAAATATAATCAATGTCAAAATTCTACTTGTTTTAAAAAAAAAACATTACCCGAAGAATAGGATCTTGCTTATGTGTCTGTAATAAAGTCTTTTTATAAAAACCATTGCTGACAGTCCATTTCATATATTTTTAAATTTTCCTATTCCTGTTGCAGTATCTTCCGGATTTTAATCAGCAAGCAAGCGGGTCATATTATTATTCAGACTCATGCTCGACCGCTTCGAGGGTTGCGCTTGACCGCTCGAAGGGTCTGCGACCGTTTCGAGGGTTGGGTAAAACCAAAATCATTCAAGCGGTTGAAAACCCTTGAAGCGGTTGATTGAAGAATGGGGCGCTTGTGTGCAACCTGTGCCACAGCTCCATGACGCTTAAACCATCCTGGCGGACTCTTTACAACGCTGCCGGGTGCAGGCATGCCGGCAGGTTGAGCGCCTCTGTTAGCCTGCGTTTGTACTTCAATTCCTCCTGTAAATATGTTTCCAGCCTATAGCTTCGTTTTTTGTGTTTATTTTTGTGTCGCGAATAATTGTGTCCAATACGGCCCACTTGTGCCCACGCCC
>CAZVTW010000832.1:0-2314 GCA_964629805.1 uncultured Bacteroidales bacterium
CCGGGAAAAAATTCATATCTGCCGGATTTGACAACACCATCAGGGAATGGGATGTAGCCACCGGAGAGGAAATTGCCGTGGTTGAAGCCCACGACAACCGGGTTAGGTGCGTGGCATACAGCCCTGACGGGAAAAGAATTGCCAGCGGGGGCGATGACAAAAAAATCCAGATTTGGGATGCCAATACCAAAGAACTTCAAAACACCATACTTGCCCATAAAAACTGGGTAGAAACCCTGACTTTTAGCCCGGACGGAAAATACCTGCTTAGTGGCTCGCATGATAAATATTTGATTTTGATAGAAGTAGTAACAGGTAAAATCGTATTTCAGTCTGAAAAACAGGACAATTATGTTTTATCTGTTGATTTCAGGCCTGACGGACAGAATTTCATTTCAGCAGTCCTTTACTCTGATGAACTGAATATATGGGATGCTTCTTCGCTCGATATTCAGCCCCTGGATGAAGAAGACATCAAAAAAGCAACTGCAAAGAAAAAGAAAGCTGTTATTGCATGGAATAGTCCTAAGAAATCAAAAATTATTTCAGGACGGACGGTTTATAAGATTGTCTCTGATATTTCATCCGAAAACAAGGTCAAAAAAGTGACCGTGATGGTCAATGGTAGTATTTATTCTACGGATGAAGGTAGTGAAATTGAATACATTGAAGAAGAAAAAATCTACCGTGTACAGGAAAATATTTTCCTGAAGGAGGGTAGTAATCAGATAATCCTGGTTGCGACCAATGAAGCAGGTGACATTGAATCAGAGGTACGTGAAATAATATATAAACCTTTGGAAAAACCGGTTGTGACCTGGGTCAGCCACGTGAAGGATGTTTATAATGTTACAAACCAGGTTCAGAATATTCGCCTGTGCATTGAATCTGATGTTGATGTTGAAGATATTTTTGTGTTTGTGAACGGAAAATTATTCTCAAGAGACAAAAACTTGACTGTTAGTGATGACCAGGATTGTCAAATTAGTTTTAGTAAACAGATAGAACTGCAAACAGGCGAAAATACAGTACGGGTTGCTGTGACAAATACGGCAGGACAGACTTCTTCCCCAACTGTTAACTTCAATTATTCATCAGCCAAAAAACCGGAAATTACCTGGTTGAACCCAATGGATGATATGGTCAAATCATATGTTCCTGAATTCCAGATTGGCGCTTTCATTAAGTCTGAATCTGATTTTAAAGCTGTTGGTGTATACCTGAATAACGAACTCGTTGATTCGAAAAAGGACTTCACTGCTGAATCCTATAACTTAACCTCTGAGTTGATTCTTAACGAAGGTGAAAATAACATTAACATTGTTGCGATCAATCAGGGCGGAAAGACAGTATCGGGGTCAAAAAGAGTCGTTTTTGTGAAACCAACACAAACAGCCATCAATTGGATAGCCCCTACAAGCGCCCTGACAACGACATACCAGGATAACATTGATATTGAAGCCTGTATCAAGACTGACTCAAAACCTCAATCTGTTTCTATTGCTGTCAACGGGAATGTTGTTAAAGAATTGACTGACCTTGTTTTTGCCACTGGCGAAGGCTGTAATGTCAATATTAATCAAAATCTTATTCTGACAGAAGGTGAAAACAAATTAACTATTGCCACACAAACTGCCACGGGCCTCACTAAATCAGATGTCAAAACAATTGAATACATCAAGCCGGTAAAAGCTTCAATAAGTTGGCTAAAACCGGTTGAAGCAAATGTAACAAGCGATATTCCTTCTTATGCAATTGAGGCATGTATAAAGTCTCAGTCAGATATTGCGGAAATACGGCTGCATAATAATGAGGTTGTTGTTTTTGAAGAGCAAAACGTGAGTTCCGGTTCTGATACTGAATGCAGCTACGTGCTCAGGCAAACCGTTGAATTAAAGGAAGGAGACAATAGCATCTACTTAGCAGTTAAAAACGCTGCCGGAATTGCACAATCAAATCCCGTATCTATCAACTTCGAAAAAGCAGAAGAGATGATTGCGGCAGAAACAGAGCTGAATGAGTTTAAATTTGCTCTTATCATTGGCAATGAGGACTATTCTTCTTTCCAGACAGGTCTTGAAACCGAAGTGGATGTTGATTTTGCCATCAGTGATGCAAAAGCTTTTAAAGAGTATGCCATGAAATATCTTGGCGTACCTGAAGAAAATATTGTTTTCAAAACAAATGCAAGGGCACTGGATATGCTTAAAGCCATAAAAAAGATGAATCTATATGCAAAAAATACTTTTGGACAGGGGGAATTTATTTTTTACTATGCCGGACATGGCCTTCCACATGAGAAAACCAAAGAACC
>CAZVTW010000833.1:0-2311 GCA_964629805.1 uncultured Bacteroidales bacterium
CCGGGTTTCAGTTTCATTTTAAATGCAACACGTTTCATAATTATTTACATGATATTAATTTATAATTTATATAGGAGCGTAAGTTTGAGCAAAACAGCTTGTTGTTGCTGCTATTGATAAAAATAGAGTCAGCAGCATGGCTTTTTGATGTAAAATTGTTTTATCCATAAATTAAAAAATTTGTATAAAAATATGAATTATGAGATAAATAAAGCTGCACTTTATATTCTTTTTACTACACTATTTATTCAAAACTCGTTTTTGAGTATAAAGTATAGCATTTTGAGAAAATAAGATAGTTGTTTTGTTGGTTTGAAAATGATTTTTATATATTCCTGCGATTGTCAGGTGAGAAACACCTGACTGGCACTGGGTGCAGGGCTATCTTTAGCCATCACTAAGAATTTGTTTTCCTGTACTCTGAAGGGGTTTTCTGATAGTATTTTTTAAAACTCCGCATAAAATATCCTGATTGGTTAAATCCAACCTTATAGCCAATTTCATTAATGGGAAGTGAGGTGCTAATTAACATATTTGCAGCTTGTTTTACCCGGATAGTACGAATAAATTCATTTACTGACTGTCCTGAAATCGCTTTTAATTTGCGGTAAAGTGAAGCCTTACTTATACCCAATTCTGATGCAAAATCCTCCTGGCTAAAATCTGCATTTGAAACATCTTTCATAACAACAGCAATGGCTTTGTCAATAAATGCTTTGTCAGGGTTGTTTTCAAATTGAATATTTTCATTGCCAATAAAACTATTTCTAAACTTTTTTTGCCATTTTTCTCGTAAATCAATTTGTTGTTTTATTCTGAGTTTTAATATTTGAGCATTGAATGGTTTGGTAATAAAATCATCAGCCCCTTTGGCCAGACCTTCAATTTGGTTATCGTCAGAAGCCAATGCTGTAAGTAATATAACCGGAATATGAGAAGTCAGTTCATTGTTTTTTACATTTCTGCAAAATTCAAAACCGTCCATACCGGGCATCATCACATCGCTAACAATCAAATCGGGGATGTGTTTCCTGACTGTTTCCAACGCTTGTTTGGCCGACTTACAGGTGATTATCTGGTAGGCATCACTAAGGGCATTTTCAATAAAATCCAGCATGTCGTTGTTGTCATCTATCACCAAAACAACTGGACGGTCTTTTGTTTTATGGATGTTTTCGTCTTTTTGCTTTGGTACAAATTCACCGGGTAATTTTTGTTCAGTTATCAAACTTTCAATTTCTGTTTGCTTTTCGCTCATTTCATTTTCATCAAAAAAGCTTTTTTTAACAGGAATTATAAATTCAAAACTAGTATATTCGTTTTCTGAAGAATCAACCTTTATTTTGCCTTTATGCAGTTCTGCCAATTCTTTTACCAGCGACAGGCCTATTCCGTTCCCTTGTTGACTGGATAAGGTGTCTGATTTTACCTGGTAAAAACGTTCAAAAATGTGAGGTAAATCTTTCCCGGGTATTCCTTTCCCGGTATCATACACCACAATTTTTACAAAGGCTGGGCAGGAATCAGAAGCCTTTTCAATATTAAATTCGCATATTAAATCTATTTGGTCATTTTTATTGGTAAATTTAAAAGCATTTGCCAGTAAATTGGTAAGAATTTTTTCAAATATATCTTTATCAAACCAGTATTCACAATTGTTTTTATTAAATTGGGTTATTTGCTTTTCGTTTATGGATGTAAATGAAAAACTGATGTCATCCCAATCCGGCTTATTGCTGCGGAATTTGACAGAATAATTAATTTCATTGGTACGTGCCTGGTAATTGAAACTTTCAAAGATTTTTATCAACAAAGCAGGTAAATTACCTTTTTGAACATTTAGTTTTATCGCACCAGTTTCAAGTTTTCTAAAATCGAGCAATTGATTAATAAGTTGTGTAAGGCGGATAGAATTTCTGTGGATGATAACAAGTTGGTGTTTCAATTTATCCGGAATTTCGTGTTTATGAAACAGTTCTTCGGCCAAACCGCGTATCAGCGTGAGTGGGGTTCTAAATTCATGGGAAATATTCATAAAAAACCGGATACGCAATTGGGCCAATTCTTTTTCTTTCTTTAATATGGTTTGCTGACTATCCGATTGTACTCGTTCAATCTTCAACTGGTTCCGGTATTTTACGGGGGCAAGTATCATTTTACGAAGTAGAATACTGAGTCCTGCAATAACAGCAGCATATATCATAATGGCCCACCAGGTTTTCCACCACGGCGGATGAATTTTTATATGTAGCATTGTTATGTTTTTACTCCATTCTCCATTGGTATTGGTTGCTTTTACCTCAAAAACATA
>CAZVTW010000834.1:0-2310 GCA_964629805.1 uncultured Bacteroidales bacterium
CCGTCCAACGTGCCAATTGTCAGTGCGCCGTTCAGCGAAAATTTCATGTTCCCTGTTCCTGATGCTTCTTTCCCGGCCATTGAAATTTGCTCTGACAAATCAGCAGCCGGATAAATATACTGTGCATTTTTGACATTGAAATCCGGGAAAAAGGCCACTTTGAGTTTGCCGCGTATGGCCGGATCGTAATTCACCAGGTCTGCTATGCTGTTAATAAACTTGATGATGAGTTTGGCCATGAAATACCCTGGCGCTGCTTTGCCGCCAAAGATAAATGTGCGGGCCGGTACATCTGCATCAGGATTCTTTTTAAGCCTGATATACAAATAGAGAATATGCAGGGCCATCAGGTGTTGCCTTTTGTATTCATGTATGCGCTTTACCAGTATATCAAACATCGACTCAGGATCAACCTCTACGTTTGTCCGTTGTTTAATGATTTCAGCAAGCTCTTTTTTTTCTGTCAGCTTCATGTTCTGCCATTTTTTTCTGAATGACTTATCATTAGACAATGGTTCGAGTTTTTTTAGCTGTTTCAGGTCTTTCATCCAGTCATCACCTATCTCATCGGAAATAAGCTTTGACAGAGCCGGGTTGCTGACACCCATAAAACGCCTTGGTGTGACTCCGTTGGTGACATTGCAGAATTTTTCCGGCCACAGGTCGGCAAAATCTTTCATCACTGTTTTTTTAAGCAGTTCTGAGTGCAAGGCTGCCACCCCGTTTATTTTGTGGCTAGCAACAGAGGCCAGGTTAGCCATTCTCACATAGCGTTCACCGCTTTCATCTATAATGGACATCCTGCTGACTTTAGTCTCATCCCCCGGGAACGCCAGGCGGACATCAACCAAAAACCGCGAATTGATTTCAAAAATGATTTGCAGATGACGTGGCAATAACCTGCCAAAGAGTGATATCGGCCATTTTTCCAGCGCTTCAGGCAGCAGTGTATGGTTTGTGTAAGAAAAGGTGTTTTGTGTCACATGCCAGGCTGTGCTCCAGTCCATCTGGTGTTCATCCAGCAGTAACCGCATCATCTCAGCCACAGCCACAGCAGGATGGGTGTCATTTAGCTGAACAGCCCATTTTTCGTGAAACCTCTCCAGGTTACGGCCAAATAACAGGTGCACATGTATCATATCCTGCAGTGCGCATGTCACAAAAAAGAATTGTTGCTGCAGTCGCAGTGTTTTGCCTTCCACACCCTCATCATTAGGGTAAAGAACCTTTGTGATGTTCTCCGAATACATTTTATCTTCCACTGCCCTGTAGTAATCTCCATGGTTAAAAGCAGCAAAATCAAAGGATTCAACCGCCTCAGCTTTGAATAACCTGAGAGGATTACAGCTTTTAGCCCGGTAACCAAGTATCGGCGTGTCGTAGGCCACCCCTTTCACAACGGTGTCCGGCACCCATTTCACCCTGTAATTCCCTTTTTCGTCTTCCCAGGATTCGGTGTAGCCGCCAAATTTGACATCATAAGCCAGCTCCGGCCTGTTTAGTTCCCAGGGATTGCCAAATCGAAGCCATTTGTCAGTTATTTCAACCTGCCAGCCGTCCTTGATTTCCTGGTCAAATATACCAAATTCGTAGCGGATACCGTATCCAACAGCCGGTACTTTGAGTGTGGCTAGCGAATCGAGGTAACAGGATGCAAGACGGCCCAGCCCGCCGTTTCCAAGACCAGGCTCTTCTTCCTTTTCTATCAGGTCGTTAAGGTCATAGGCAAGTTCAGATAGAGCCTGGCGTGTCTCTTCTGTTATGCCCAGGTTCAGGAGATTATTTGCCAGATGGGGCCCGGGCAGAAATTCAGCAGAAAGGTAAGCAACCACACGGTCGTCATTCTCACTGTATTTTTCAAGCGCACAATAGTCCTCCCTGAATATACGGTCTCGAACAGTCAGGGCCAGGGCAGTATACAGATCATTTTTCGATGCTGCAATGGGTGAACTGCCAATAACATAGTGGAGTGTATCTAAAAAAGAATTTTTTATCTCCTCAACACTTAATTTTTTATCTTTCCGGTCATGCGTATCCTGCGATGTTTTATCGCTGTCCTTTTTTGTCGTTTTGGCCATAATTGTTATATTTTAGGTGTTACATAATAATTGCCTTTCTGTCTTCTATTTAAAAGCAATGTGAAATTCCGCTACCAAATATAACAATTACATACAACTCTGTTGTTATTAAATAGTGATTTTTTTAGCATCAATAGTATTATTTAACTTTTTAGCAACACATAAACAGACCACGGCGTTACCAACAAGCCTGAAAGAGAACCGTACCAATGAAAATTTGCTGTAAAGAGAT
>CAZVTW010000835.1:0-2310 GCA_964629805.1 uncultured Bacteroidales bacterium
AAGATGTTTTTAATGATGGGCTGCCTTCTACCAAAGGCGTCTTGTAATATCTTTTTTCTGATATTTTGGTGTTTTGTCGTTTTAGTGGCTAATATTTCCTGCCACCAAAAAATTATAGCTTACTAAATTATAAAAAAAGAATAAATTACTTTAAATTTGGCATTTCCATAATAAATATTATTATTGATATGTCTAAAATTGCACTAATAACAGGGATAACCGGCCAGGATGGCGCTTATCTTGCCGAATACCTTTTAAAAAAAGGTTATGCTGTCCACGGCATAAAACGCAGGGCTTCTCTTTTTAACACCGATCGTATTGATCACCTGTACCAGGACCCTCATACTGTAAATAAAAATTTCACACTGCATTACGGAGATTTAACGGACAGCACCAACCTCATCCGCATCATCCAGGAAATACAGCCGGATGAGATTTACAACCTTGCTGCCCAGAGCCATGTTAAAGTATCATTTGAAACACCTGAATACACAGCCAATGCAGATGGTATCGGAACCCTCCGGATATTAGAAGCCATACGTTTACTTGGCCTTGAAAAGAAAACAAAATTCTACCAGGCTTCTACATCCGAATTATACGGTTTTGTAAGGGAAACGCCACAAAACGAGGATACCCCCTTTTACCCACGCAGCCCTTATGGTGTGGCAAAGCTATACGGTTACTGGATCACAGTTAATTATCGTGAAGCATATAATATTTTTGCCTGCAATGGCATTTTATTTAACCACGAATCCCCTATCAGGGGAGAAACATTTGTGACACGCAAGATAACCCGCGCTGTTTCAAAAATAGTCTTAGGCATGCAAGACACCCTCTACCTGGGAAACCTCTCTGCCGAACGTGACTGGGGACATGCTAAAGATTATATTAAAGCCATGCATCTCATGTTGCAACAAGATAAACCGGAAGATTTTGTTATTGCTACCGGTATCACTACCTCTGTCAGGGAATTTGTTAAACTCGCTTTTGCAGAAGTGGGTGTTGAATTGGAATTCAAAGGGAAAGGATCAGACGAAAAAGGGTACATAAAAGAATGTACCCATAAGGATTACCAGTTAGAAAAAGGAAAAAACGTAATTGAGATTGACCCGGGTTATTTCAGGCCTACAGAAGTTGAACTGCTGAAAGGTGATGCAACAAAAGCAAGACAAAAACTAAAATGGACACCTGAATATGACCTTAAAGCTTTGATCAAAGAAATGATGGAATCAGACCTGCACCTTATTAAAAAAGACAAATATCTTAATGACGGCGGGTTCAGGACAATGAAATATTATGAATAAATAACTATTTATGGACAAAGGTGCTAAAATATATATAGCAGGCCATAAAGGCCTTGCAGGAAGTGCTTTTTACAGGGCATTAAAAAAGAATGGTTATACACATATTATCACCAGATCGCATGCAGAACTTGACCTTTTGGACCAAAAAGCTGTAGCAGGCTTTTTTCTCTCTGAAAAACCTGAATATGTTTTCTTAGCTGCCGCAAAAGTTGGAGGTATTATTGCTAATAATACATACAGGGCACAATTTCTGTACGAAAACCTACAAATACAAAATAACATTATACATGAAAGCTACAAAAACAATGTAAAAAAACTATTGTTCCTGGGTAGTTCGTGTATATATCCCAAACATTGCCCCCAACCCATGAAAGAAGAACACCTGCTTACCGGTGAACTTGAATACACGAATGAACCCTATGCCGTAGCAAAAATCGCCGGCATGAAAATGTGTGAGGCATATAACCTTCAATATGGCACTGATTTTATTCCTGTTATGCCAACAAACCTATACGGCCCTAATGATAACTATGATCTAAAAACATCACATGTATTGGCTGCACTTATCCGGAAATTCTATCTTGCCGTATGCCTCCAAAACGGCGATATGGATGCTATTCGTACAGACCTGACAAAAAGGCCGGTTGACAACACAGGCGTGCCGGCAAATGAAGGAGAAATGATAAAAACATTGGAAAAAAATGGCATTTCAGGGAAAACACCTGTAATGATAAAATTATGGGGTACCGGCAATCCAAAACGGGAATTCTTACATGTATCCGATCTGGCTGATGCATGCTTGTATTTAATGCAACACACATCTTTTTACGGACTGAAGGAAAAAATTTCATCCAAAGAAATAAAAAACACACATGTTAATATTGGTACAGGTAAAGATATCTCTATCAAAGAGCTGGCGGAACTTATAGGAAAAATAGCAGGCTTTAATGGTGAAATAGCCTTTAACCCGGATATGCCTGATGGCACGCCACAAAAATTATTAGAC
>CAZVTW010000836.1:0-2307 GCA_964629805.1 uncultured Bacteroidales bacterium
TATCATTTGCATATAATATGATTCATCCTTGTGCATGGTCAGGGCAATCACTTTAAGACCAGGAGCAATCTTCAACGCTTTTTCAGTTGTTTCTATGCCATTCATCTCCGGCATATTAACATCCATCAAAACAACATCCGGATACGTACCATGAGAGATATATGCTAAAAATTCCTTTCCGCCGGAAGATTCATTGCAGACATTAAAATCCTCAATTTGGCTGATGACCAGTTTCAGTCCGTCCCTAAAGAGCTCATGATCATCAACGATGGCAATATCAATTTTCTTTTCCATGTCATTTATTGTTGATTGGAATTGTTATTTTTGCCTGCATTCCTTTTCCGTGTTGGCTGTCAATGGTGACTTCCCCGTTCAGTGAACGAATTCTGCCCCGGATATTCTGAAGACCCATACCATGGAAACCATCCCTTTTTTTTTCTGCGTTTATTGAAAATCCGGTTCCGTTGTCATTGTATTGAACATATAGTTTATTTGCTTCTAATGTTATATCCAGTTCAATATTTGAAGCCTTTGCATATTTGAGTGTATTATTGATCAATTCACAAATAACGCGGTATAACGAAAGTTCCAGGATGCTGTCAAATCGTCCAATCGTATTGTGAGCAAATGAAATACGCGGACTATCAATGATTTGAAGTTTTTCAATAAAATCTTTGATTGCTTGAACTAAACCGTGCTTTTGCAGGATTCCGGGGCTTAAATTATGAGAAATTTCCGATACTGTATTAATAGCATTTGTAATGACATTTTCTATTTTTTCAGAAATGGTTTGTTTTTGTGTTTCATTTTCAGTATCCTTAAATGCCTGAAAATACAACTTTGTTGTAGATAAAATCGGGCCAATACCGTCATGTAGGTCTGTTGCTATTCGTTTTCTTTCTTTTTCTTCTGTCTGAATAATGGTTTCCATGATTTTTCTGTCTGTTTTTTTATTTTCCTGCATTTCTTTTTCAAGCGCTTTGTAAAGTGCATTTAGTTCACGATTTTTTTCCTCAAGGATGGAAACATATTTCCTGATGTTTTTGATGGTCGAGCTGAGGATATAAAAAACGATTGAACTGATAATGATATAATGTAATGTTCTTGTCATAATGCAGGCTCCTTCACAATTACGAAAATCATAATTGAGCGGGATAACCCATATTTTTGCCATGAGAAGAAATCCGGTCAGAAATGTCAAAATCAGGGAGGCAATCAGTAATCTCAGGGCATATTTCCGGTCAGAAGACATAATCACATACATGATCATCAGCAGGAACCACAATCCGGCCATGTCAATCAGACCAAGAATAAGACAATACATAGCAGTAGCAAAAAACAGGGAAATAAACATCCATTTTTTTGTCACAGGCGGGATTTTTTTCCTGAATATTGTGAGAGTGAATATCACAATGGTCAAAATAAAAGGCGGTATACGGGGAAACAAGAATTCACCTTTTTCGAGCGCAAAAAACACAACGATGTTCAAAGGTATCGCTACCAGAGAAATGATGATAAGGGAAACATCGGTTGTTTTATTAACAAGTTTAGATAATTCTATGGGTTGTTGATTATCCATATGATTTTTATCAGGAAACCAGGTTGTTGGTTTCAAAAATAATAAAAAATCCTGTTATTTGAAAATCAGGATAAGCGGTAAACTAACATTGGGGTAAACCTGCCCGGAATTGTGGATGGTACCTTTTTGATGTATTCAAAGCCCATTTTCAGGTAAAAAACTACGGCATTGGGGTCTGCAAGGGTTTTAATTTCCTGAATATCATTTTCTTCGCAAAAATTTTTCATGTGATTTGTTAGTTCGCTTCCAATTCCCTCTCCTATATTGTCCGGCAGGACAAACATATGCTCCAGCCAGGTACCTTTTTCCAGGATTGCAGGACCAATTTTCAGGCGCTTTTTCAAATGTACCAGTGAATAATACCCCTGAATTTCTCCCTCTTCCTCAAAAACAAAAACATTGTTGTTTTGAATGTAGTCTTTGCTTATGGTTAGTTCGTCTTTCCACAAGATAAAATAATCATCAGGATAATTCCAGTGTTTTTTGGAAGCAAAGGATATGTCTGTCAGGATATCAGCTTCTTCAGGATTTGCGCGTCTTATGGTATGTTCTTTATCCAGTTCGGCCAGTAAATCATCAAGTGAGATGAACTTCTCCTTTTTTTCTTCCTCTGACATGTTATCAATTTCGTCTGTCATTTTTTTTATATTATCCCATTCTTTTCTTATTTCCTCTTCATCAAAACTGATAAATGTGATTTCATACAGGCAATGTGCTATAATTTCCAG
>CAZVTW010000837.1:0-2294 GCA_964629805.1 uncultured Bacteroidales bacterium
CTTTACGTTGTCTGTCGGGCATCTTGAAGAAGGTATGTATATAATCCGTATAATGACAGGAAACACGATGTATTCACAAAAATTATATGTAACAGAATAGTAATTGAAGTAATAAACCTTTAAAAAAATCTGCATGAGTAATTACATTGTAGTCAGGCCTTTTTCAAAATATACTTGGTTCACTATTTTTAAGTGGTTATTTTGATAAGAGTTTACAATCACAATGTAAGCTCATGCAGGTTATTAATAAATCATATCGTAAGCTTTAAATGCAAATATTGAAATGTTGTTTTATTTTATAACAAAAAGCATGAATTTATGAATGTACGTTTAATCAATTTACTTATCCCTGTTTTGCTGCTTTTTTTTATTAGCAATCAGGCCATAGCACAGGATGAAGAACCTGCTCCCACCAGTTTTGAAACCGGTTTTGGTCCCGGTGAGCCCACTGGTACCTGGTATTCATGGGACGAAGGTTTTACACCTGCCTTCGATGCCGATGCGGGCGAAATGACCGTAACTTATGAAAAAACCTCTGCCAATAGTTGGGACAGGCTTGTTCAATGGGTTGGGCCATTTAACCTGGAAGATAACCCGTATTATCATGTACGATTGAAATCAGACCAGGACAGAACTGTTTATGTTGATTTCAAGGATGGAGCTGAAGTTACCGTGAGAAAAACCATCGAACTTATTGGGGATAATCAATATCGTCTCTATTTACTGAACTTGACTGGAAACATTTCTGATTTTGACCAACCAAACGATATAAAAGAGATTCAGTTTGATGTGGGACCTGGTAAAGCTGTTTCTGGAACACTTGTTTTCGATGAAGTAAAACTGGGTGATGCCGCTGTTCCTTCTCTCCAGGTTCCTGAAATTGGCCCGGTTAGCGACATGGTTGTTTCTGCCGGTTCGGATACCCGGGTTGTTGATCTCACCGGGATCACAGATGGTGACGGAATGAGTGGACCTGTCGCGATCTCGGCTTCTACAGATAATGAAGAACTAATTACCAACCTGAATGTAGAATACACCTCTCCGGAAACAAGTGGAACGCTGACATTTGACGTTACCCCGGAGATGGAAGGACAGGCAACAATATTTATTGAGCTTACAGATGATGGGGCAGTTGAAAACAGCAACACCGTTTCTTTTCTTGTCGTGGTAGTTGAATCCGGAGGCACTGGAGGTACCTTTGAGTTTGGAGATGGCCAGTTGCCCGAGGGCATCAGTAGCTCTCAGGTTTTTAATGTCTCTGTTGAAAATCATGCTTTAAAGGTTAAGGTTGGTAGAAATGGAAACCGTTGGGCTGGTTTATTTTGGGAATTTGATGCCGTTTATGATCTGTCAGGTAATCCTTATCTGAATTTAAAAATTAAAACTGACGATCCACAGGTTCTTCAGGTCTTTCTGGTTGATGTATTTGGGAATGGTTATGAAGTAGAACTGATTCAAACCCAGTTTAATTTTCATGAACTGGTTGACGGGAAAAATGAATACAGACAAAACCGTTTACTTCCCGGGCAGGACTACGTGCTGGCTACTTACGATTTTTCAGGGGCGAATACCCATGTTCTTGATTTTAGCAAAATTGCCGGAATTCGTTTGGTTAGCAATGGAACAGCTCTTTCTTACAATGGCACATATTATATTGAAGATTTAAAAATTGGCTCAGATGCCGGCCTTTTTTCTTATGTCGCTCAGGTGACCGATCAAAGCTTATATTTTAACTCCGGAACGCAATCGGTTCTTGTCCCAGAGATTAAAAATGCAGGATCACTCACTTTGACAGGAGGAGAGGGGTTGATAGAAAATGTGGAAGTTCAACCGATTACGTATAACGAATTTATAGAAAACAACAAAACAGTTCAGTATGGTTATACCCATATTGAATTTGATTTGGTTGACAACGCTTCAGGAACTGAAAACTTTATACTTACTGCAAAGGGTAGTGATGGATATGGAGATGCAAGCATCACTTTTGATGTTACCGTTTCTGATAATATGCCACCTACACTCGATGCATTGTCTGATATTGAAGTAAAAGCAGATGAAAAACAGTTTGTAAAGCTTTCGGGAATTTCTGATGGTGACAGGGATATTGCCCAAGAACTCACCGTTACGGCCACGAGCAGCGATGAAACAGTTATCGGCAATTTTGAAATAACACACCAGTACGGAAGTCCCTATGCTGATTTAGTGTTTTCACCCTTGGACGCGGGACAAACAGATGTTACGGTTACGGTTACCGACAGTGAAGGTGGACAAGTTTCGCGGGTATTTTCTGTATC
>CAZVTW010000838.1:0-2294 GCA_964629805.1 uncultured Bacteroidales bacterium
GGCACAAAGCAATGCCGAGGAATCCGACAGGCTAAAAACAGCTTTTCTTGGAAATGTTTCTCATGAAATGCGAAATCCGGTTAACAATATCATTGGTTTTGTTGAAATACTGAATGATGCCGAAATGGTGTTCACCGAAAGAAAAGGTTATCATGAAATCATTCATAATCTGTGCTATGAGTTACTGACAGTGTTTGATGAACTTCTTGATTTTTCAGTCATTGAGTCAGGTAATGTGAAAATAATCCCCGCACCCTGTTGTCTCAATACCTTCCTTGATGAAATTCACCGGGTTTTTGTTGAAAAAAATAAACTCAACCAAAATCCCGGCCTGAAATTCTACCTCCACAAACCCCTGAACAGCGATTTGGCCTGCTTTTTTTGCGACAAAGAAATAATGAAAAAAGCTGTTGTTCCCTTGGTTGATAATGCATTTAAATACACCTGTCAGGGATTTGTTGAACTTGGATACCTGCTTAAAGAAAAAAACATCCGTCAGAAAGACTTAACTGAGGTCATTCTTTACGTGAAAGATACCGGTTCAGGTATTGACGAAGATAAACAGGAGCTTGTGTTTGAGAAATTCAGGCAGGCAGACGAATCATCCACAAAACGATTTGGAGGCACCGGTCTGGGCCTGTCAATAGCCCAAGGTTATGTTGAGCTGATGGGCGGCCAGATACGCCTCGAGTCAAAACCCGGCCAGGGAACATCTGTGATGATGATTTTACCGATGGAGAAGGTAGAGTGAGGGTGGGGGAGACACCACTCCCTCTACCCCCTCACAAACAGCGCTTTAATTATCTGCATGGCCATTTTGGGGTTTTCTTTGAGCCGGCGGGTTGAATAGCCAAACCATTCTTCTCCGTATGGCACATAAACACGCATGACATGTCCTTCATCAACAAGTTTTTGGCGTAGATTCGGGGTCACGCCGTAGAGCATCTGGAATTCGTATTCGTGCGGTTGTTTATTATATTTTTTTATCAGTTTCAGGGAACATTTTATCAACGCCTTATCATGTGTGGCGATGGCAGGGTATACATCATGTGCGAAAAGAAATTCAAGGTCTTCCAAAAAATGTTTGTTTATTGTATGATGGTGTTTGTAGGCTATTTTTTCATGTTCAACATAAATCCCTTTGCATAATCTGATATTAAGTGGATTTTCAGGAGCGTTTACATCAAGTAGATTTTTGAGGTCTTGCAATGTTCTTTTTAGATAAGCCTGGAATACGATTCCCACATTGGCCGGAAATTCATTCTTTAGTTTCCGGAACAATTCAATTTCCAAATCCGTACATGTTGAATCTTCCATATCAAGACGCACATAGTTGTTATGCTCAGCAGCAGTTTTGACAACTTCACGCACTTTTTCATAACACAGGTCTGTGTCTATCAACAGACCAAACATTGTTGGTTTTAGTGAATAATTTCCATCAACCTGGTTTTTCTCCATCTCCTCAATTATCTGAAGATAATTATCTGTATTTTTCTGAATAAGGTCTTTTGTTGTAATAAACTCACCAAGCATATCTATGGTCACTTTTATACCTGCTTTGTTGAGAGCCTGGGAAGTTTCAATGGCGTCCTGTAAATTTTTTCCTGCAATGTACCGTTTTGAAAATAGCCAGACAAAATCTTTTGGCATATACGGCAAAATTTTTGTGATTATCCGGTTTATGATCATCATAATAAAAAAATATTTAATTCTCGTTCATTGTCAATTTTTAAAAATGGGGGTGAAAGTATGTCTTCTCACAACATTTTTTATTCTTTTTACTTTTGATAATGTATAAAGTTATTGTGTGTTTTTCAGTTTTTTCCTGTTTTAATGGTATTTTTCAGCATACTTGTCATGTTTTTTTCCTGTTTAAGAGCATTCTCAGTCGGAAAAATAGCAAACGCTAATTAAACAAATCAAATTAATTTCTTTTTCTTTAATTCGCATAGTTCGCGTAATTCGCGGACAAAAACATTCGCGGACAAAACACATTCGCGGACAAAATAGAACAAACCGCTCATTAAACAAATTAGACTAATTTCTTTTTCTTTAATTCGCATAATTCGCGTAATTCGCGGACAAAAACATTCCCGGACAAAAACATCCGTGGACAAAACATTCCCGGAAAAAAACATTCGTGGACAAAATAGAATAAACCGCTCATTAAACAAATTAAACTAATTTCTTTTTCTTTAATTCGCATAATTCGCGAAATTCGCGGACAAAAACATTCCCAGACAAAAACATCCGTGGACAAAACATTCCCGGAAAAAAACATTCGTGGACAAAAT
>CAZVTW010000839.1:0-2293 GCA_964629805.1 uncultured Bacteroidales bacterium
GTTAACAAAATTACGATTCCTACGTATTGGCACATCAGGCACATTACAACCGGATATTCCTGTTGATAGTCCGGTAATTACAAAAATTTCAGGTGGCTTTGATAATTCTCTTGGTTTTTATGAAGCTATTCCGAATGTCAATAACACTGAAATACAGGAAGCATTTATACGTTTTATGAATTGGGAAGAAACGCGCTTAATGCCTTATTTTTTTGAGTGTTCAGATGATTTATTTCAAGTATTTCACAAGAGCGGATTTCATGAAGGTATTACAATATCGGCACCCGGATTTTATGGACCACAGGCACGTGCTTTGCGGCTTCCGTTGACATTTCCTGACATGAATGAAAAACTGGCACGATTCAGGTTTAAAAATATAGCTGTTATTAACTATGAAATGGAAAGCTCGGCAATATATGGATTGTCAAAGTTATTGGGACATGAAGCTCTTACAATTTGTAATGTCATAGCTAACAGGAAAAACAGGACTTATAGCCGGGATTATAAAAAATCGATGGAAACCCTGGTGCAGCATGTACTTGAAAAAATCACAGAAATGTCATAACAGACAATAATATGATAAAAGACAACGAATTAAAGGCGCTTGTAACCTTACTGGAAGACCCTGATAATGAGCTATTCAAAGAGGTGGAAAAGGAGCTGTTGCAGCGTGGCACAGATGTCGTCCCACAACTTGAAAAAGCATGGGAAAATTCTTTTAATGAACTTGTTCATAAAAGAATAGAGGATATTATTGAAAATATACAAACTCATTCTGCCATATCAATGCTACAAAAATGGAAAAAACAGGATGTGCCGGATTTGCTTTTCGGATCCTACATTGTCGCCCGGTTACACTATCCGGAACTGAATTTTGATGAAATAAAAACGAAAGTAGAACCCATCAGGCGGGATATTTGGCTTGAACTGAACGAAAATCTGACCTCACTTGAAAAGGTGAGAATTTTAAATCATGTCTTTTTTGACATCCACAGATTTTCCGGAAATACCAGGAATATTTTTGCACCCAGAAATTCTTATATCAACCAGGTGCTTGATTCAAAAAAAGGAAATTCGGTATCTTTGGCTATTTTATACTCGAGCATAGCTCAAATGCTTGATTTACCCATTCATGGTGTCAATTTGCCTCAAAATTTCATCCTTGCTTATCTTGACAAAGACCTCATAAATCCTGTAATAGGCAAAAAAAATGATCCTGTACTTTTTTATATTAATCCATTTAATAAAGGCGCTGTACTTGGTAAAAAGGAAATTGATTATTTTTTGAAAAAACAACATATTAAGCCAAAAATTGATTATTATAATCCATGTGATAATCATATTACAATCAGCAGGCTTGTTGCAGACCTCATGGTTTCGTACGAAAAAACAGGAAAAACAGATAAAATAAAGGATTTGATGGATTTACTAGATATTCTTGCATAATTAGTAAGAAATATCAACAATTCAGTTACATAACCAAATTGTTAATTCATCATAAAAAAATTGTTGTCCGTCAAAAGAATTAATCATTTTGACAGCATTCGCGTATAACCAAAAAAAAAATCATTGAAAATGACACGAGTTCTTTTAATCATATTAATATCATATTTAATTCCTGTGAAGCTCCTTTCACAGCAACTTCCGGAATCTATACAGAAAAAAGTTGAAGGATTTATTGAGCAGAGCAATAAACATATACAGGAAGGAAATAAAAATCAGGCTGCAAATCTCTTCAACAAAATTGCCATGATTTACTGGCAAAATAAAATGCACCGGGAGGCCATTTCATATTATCAAAAGTCAATTGATGTAAATAAAAGTATTGGAAACACCAATGCATTAAGATATTTGTACGACAACATCGCTTCAATTTATATTGATGTGGAAGATTACGGAGAAGCGCTTGGAGCATTTAATGAATCATTACAACTCAAAAAACAAACCGGAAATCAGAGGGATATCTCTTTTGCTCACATCAACATTGCAAAAGCGTACAAATATCAGGGAAAATATACCGAATCTATCCGGCATTTTGAGAAGGCCCTGGAAATTGCACAAACGCTCAATCAAATGCAAATCATCAAAAATTGTTACGGAGAATTATCCGAGATTCATGGATTGCTGGGTAACCAGGAGAAACGGGATGAATATTTTAAACTGTATGCTTCATTTGACAAACACATTAAAGAACAACAGGCCAGAAAATTGAAATCGCAGGTAAAACAGGCAGAGCGTGAAAAGCAGGTAAAAGAATATGAACTCAGAAAAAGAAGCGAAGAACTTGAAACCA
>CAZVTW010000840.1:0-2291 GCA_964629805.1 uncultured Bacteroidales bacterium
AGGCCCCGATATAATCGAGGGCAGGCTTGATCTTGACGTTTTCTTAGAGGCACTAGATAGTATTTGTCCGCGGTCTGCTTCGTGTTCATCAAGAATAATGAGAAAATTGTTTTTGGAGCTATGCAAGGTATGTTGAATGCAAAACCAGATTAAGTAAGTACAATGGATGATTTAATACTTGTTTATGAGGTAAAATTAACATAAAATTTTGACCAAAATCGATTACGCTGTTTTGGTTTTTGTATTCCACAGGATAGATAAAATTGGCGCAAAAATGCTTGCAAAGATTTCAAAAAGGCCGGATTGAATTCTGATGATTTGTAATTTTTCCTACCACCATGTGTAAATCAATAATTGCTGTAATATTACATTAAGTTTTGCATTTTTTTTCGTTTGAATCCCCTTTTAAAATCTGTATCTTTATCCCTGCGAAATAATAATTTAAAAAATGATTCCTGAAAAGTACAAAACCCGGATAAACTGGCTTCTTGAGGGCGACCCGTCTATCCGCTACCACACCATGCGGGACTTGCTTCACATGAAAGGAAAAGAGATAGAAGATGAAAGGGACAGGATTACCACCGAAGGTTGGGGGAAACGTCTACTCAGCATCCAGGACCCGGAAGGAACATGGAGCGGTAAGTTATACTCACCAAAATGGACATCCACATTCTACACACTGCTCCTGTTAAAAAGGTTTGGAGCCAGGCTTGTCACCGGCATTGAAAAAGCCATATTCATCATTCTTGATACATGCTTTTACAAAGATGGTGGCCTTAACTTTTGGAAAACATGGAAACAAAGCGAAACCTGTGTCACGGGTATGTTTTTGTCCATCCTGAGCCATTTTGGTATTGATGATCCCAGGACTGATGCCATGGTTAGGTACTTAAAGGGCTGCCAAATGAAGGATAAAGGCTGGAATTGCGAACATATCAATGGCGCTACCCATAGCTCTTTTCACACCACCTTGTCAGTACTTGAAGGTTTATGGGAATACGAAAAATTCAAAAATGGCAACACACCCGAAAATGTCAGGCAATTGCAGGACGAAGGCATGGAATTCATGCTCATGCACCGTTTATATAAATCCGATCGTACCGGTAAAGTCGTTGACCCAAAAATGACCCGGTTTTCCTTTCCGCCGCGGTGGCGTTATGATGTCATGAAAGGCCTTGATTACGCGCAGGATAGGGAATTTAAACATGATGAACGGTTTTCTGATGCCATATCCCTTTTGAAAGATAAAGAAACCTATGATGGGTTTTGGCCATTGCAAAACAGGCATGGCGGGAAAATATTTTTTCCTTTGGAAAAAGTTGGCCAGCCAAGCCGGTGGAACACCCTCAGGGCACTGCGGATATTGCAATGGTGGGAAAATAAAGCTACCCCAATATCAAATTATATCTGATACAAGGATCCTCATATTTTTCTATGGTTTCAAGGTACAATTCAATTAATATTTCATGATTATCCGGGTTTCTTTCTTGTAGCTGTTTACTGTAATGGTGCCAATTGCTTTTTCTTTAACAATAAGAAGCAAATGTATCATAGAGGGAAGAAGTTGTGAAGTTGTGTTCTGACATCCGGCAATTCGCTCAGATACTTTTTGTATTCCAAAGAGAGGTCATTAATAAAAATCTCTTCTTTATTTCTATGACACCTGACCGTTAAACTTCTCTTAGAAGTCAATTGTTTAAAAAAATGCGGGATAGGTTTTCCGTCTTCCATAACATATTTGAATATATGTTTGTGTTTAGTAAAGGAGAAGTAAAAACACATAATCCTATTAAAATTGACTGTTTACATGCTGGTTTACAGCTAAATGGAACTACATAAAAGAATTATTCTATAGGTCAGCAAAAAAGAGAGAAAATGGCAAATCCTGAAAAAAAAAGAAAATAAAGGGAAATATTTTGGAGTATGTTGTTGGAAAAAGAGCTGAAGATCAGGAAGTAAAAAAAAGATCTTCTCAGGTTTTTCCGGTTTAGGAACAGCCTTATGATGGTTATAATTCAATATCACCGGAAAAAAAAAGAGATGAGTCAAGGCTCATATTGTGGTTTTTTTGTTTCTTTTACAGCTCGTTGCGTATTCTTTCAATATCTTCTACGGACAAATCTGTTAAGTCAGATATTGTCTCATTATTATAACCTTTATTTATCATATTGGTTGCTATTTCCATTTTTTCCTGTCTCCTTGCCTTATATTCAACTTCAAATTTCATTGTTTCAGCAATACTTGCATCTGAACTTAGTCTGTCAAGATAACGGGTGTATGACTTCAATTCT
>CAZVTW010000841.1:0-2287 GCA_964629805.1 uncultured Bacteroidales bacterium
TTTTTGAAATCCCCCATTTTCATGAGGTAATGACTTGAACTGATATATGGTTTGGTAGACATAATGCCACCATCAGCAAACTGGCTCATTCCGTAAACATTTGGCACCATCACCCAGTCATAAGCATCAATGAACATTTCCATGAACCACCTGTAAACTTCATCAGGATGAAATTCACACAATAACATAAAATTACCAAGGACCATGAGTCGTTCGATGTGATGGCAATAGCCTGTTTCCAGAACTTTTTTAATAACCAGGTCAAGAGGTTCAATACCTGTGGAAGCTGACCAAAAAGAAGACGGAATGTTTCGGCTAAACCCCCAAAAATTCATGGTTCGTTCCTCACTGCCTTTGAGCAGGTAAACAGCCCGGATGAATTCGCGCCAACCCATGATTTGACGGATAAAACCTTCTGATGAGTTTAGCGGAATATCATGATTAGAGAGATATACCAGGGTCGTTTTTATAACCTCCTCAGGTGTGATCAGCCCGCTGTTAAGTAAGGGAGACAACAGACTATGGTTTATGATTTTCTCCTGCCCAACAATGGCATCTTCATAATGACCAAATTCATCAAGTCTTTTTTGCAGAAATTGATGAAGCCAGTTTCTCGAATCATTGAAAGTAACCGGATAAACAATTTCAGAAGTAAAATGCCCTGGGTTTTTATCGAAATTCGTTTTTACATATTTTTCAGCTTCACCAATGAAAGTGTTCCTGTTGGGGAACTGTACTTCGGGCGGGGTTTTATCCCCCGGGTATTTACGACGGTTTTCGGAATCAAATGACCATTTTCCACCAAAAGGTTTATTATTGGCGTCAGTCAGTATTTGAAATTTTTTTCGTTGGTGGATGTAAAATTTAGTCTGATAAAATGATTTCTGATCTTTGAAATACTCACTAATCTCATCCATTGAATTCAGAAACATGGGACTCTGGTACTTTTTTAATGTCACACCGGATTTATTGGCTGTTTCTGTTAATCTCTTTTCCAACCAGTTATCAATAGTATCAACATAATGAATCTCCCTGTATTGTTGAGCGGATAACCAACGAATAAATTCACGAATATCCGACAATGAATCATATGCATCAATATATTCAACGTCAAATCTCTGCTTTTTAAGATGTTCCTGGTAGAATTTCATTGAAGCACGGTGAAAAACAAGTTTTTGTTTATGAAAAGCATATTGTTTAAAAAACAGGTATTCCTCAATTAAAAACACTTTCCGGCTCTTTTTGATGCAGGGATTATGCTCAAACAATTGATGCGGAAATATCAGGCTTATTGTTTTCATAGAAAAATAACATTTGAATTCCGGCTAAGAATCTACTGTAATCAATCGAAATCAGGCAATTCATTAACACGGGCATAAGGAAGAGAACCGATTTTATGCAACTGATAATAGGTATTTAATCCGGAAATGCCAACTGCACCGGTTTCTTCAAGATCAATATATCCTTTTTCATCGAAAGCTTCATCTGGAATGATTAGATGTTCGATTTCCCCGATGATAAGTATGGTGTCGTTCATTTTAACAGGGATGGTTTCAACAAGTTTCATGCCCATTTTTAATTTGCTCTCTTTAACAAAAGGTGCCATAAAATTATAACAATACTCCTCTGTGAGGTGACATTTTTCAAATTCAGACTCTTCTACCTCAAATTTAGCAGATGTGTAATGTGCATTTTTGAAGAAAGGAAGATGAACCTGGTTGATGGTATAATATCTGGTTTCAAGAATATTTTCATAAGTATGTCTCCGAACTTCACCCCCAGGTCTTGAAATAAAACCCATAAGAGCAGGATTACTTCCCAGATGAAATACCGAACTAATTATTGCTAAATTCGTATTGTTGTCTTTGGAAATGGTCCCAATAAGATTAGCAGGCTTTATACCCGGTAAAGAATTGATGATATTGAGCCGTTTAATTCGCTCTGTATCTTTGATTGCTTGTTTGGACAGGTACATGTTTTATTGTTTGAATTCACCAAATATGTTATTAACAGCTTTTGTCCGGTAATCAAAAATTTCCTTTAATTGATTCCTGATGAGCAAACTATTTGCAATTGCTCCTAAAAAACCGAGCGGAGGTTTGTATGAAACAATATCTGACATCAGGACGCCACCCTCAACAGGTTCTATCTTGTGTTCATGGTGCCACATGGCGTATGGTCCTATCCGTTGTTCATCAACAAAGTATTCTTTTTCAACAACATGGGTTATTTCAGTCACCCATGTCATCCTGATATTTAAAAACGGACTGACTTTATAACTGATTAT
>CAZVTW010000842.1:0-2286 GCA_964629805.1 uncultured Bacteroidales bacterium
TCACTCGCTGGTGATACACTGACTACCAATCTGCTCTGGGCTTCACCAAAAAGAAAGGCATCGGTTCTGATTTCCGAATCTGTTGTAATATCAAAACCTAACAGGTTTGGCATCGAAGATTCCAGCAAGGAAATAAAAAGACCACCAACTGAGACATCATTAATTGAATTAACAAGGTTTTCTTTTAAAAGATGAGAAATAATATCAGCCAGAGCTTTTTCAAATTGCATGTCAAAAGCAGGAGGTGGTGAATATTCCACATGATGTACACTTCTGATGTATTCTGAACTCCCGATATCATTCCTCGAATGTCCGATAAGGTAAATCATATCACCTTTATTTTTAAAACCAATGCCAGTTAATTCCCTGTTATCGCCTGATATACCAATCATTCCGATAACCGGGGCAGGATCAACAGAATATTTTTTCCTGTTGGTTTTATAAAAATTATTAAAACTGACATTTCCTCCGGCAATCGGGATATCAAGCTGCTCGCCTGCTTTCCCCAGACCATTAATCGATTCTGTAAACTGCCAGTATATTCCAGGGTCTTTTGAATTTCCGAAATTAAGACAATTAGTAAATGCAAGTGGTTGTCCTCCTGCACATAATATTTTCCTGGCAGCTGATGCAACAGAAATTGCAGCACCAACAGCAGGATCAGCCTTTACATAGGCAGGGTAAGAACAGATGGCAGCAATAATCTTTTGATTGCTGTTAAATGGTTCTAAAATATAAGTGTTTGAGGGCAATTTTGAATATTCAACAGTTTTTTTATCTGTTTTCTCATGTGAATATGTTATTTTTCTGGCAATAATATTTGGGTTTTTCATCAATTCCCATGCTATTTTATTGAGATTAACCGGTTCCTTAACCCGTGACAAATCAAATTGTCTCACTTTTGAAATATAATCCGGTTCGGAATATGTATTTTCATACACAGGTGCACCAAAACCTTTTGACAGGGTTCGAGGATCAAATGTAGCTATAATATTTCCATTGGATTCTATGTTTATCATTTTGTTGCTGTCAACTACACCAATCTTATGGCATGTCAGGTTATATTTTTCAAAAATATCAATAAGTGTTTTTTCATCGGGTTCATGCACAATGATTAACATCCTTTCATGTGTTTCTGAAAGCAGGATTTCAAATGGTTCCATGTTAGCTTCACGCAAAGGCACAGATGAAAGATTAATATTGGCGCCAAAATTTCCTTTAGCCGCAAGTTCGGAAATCGCACACATGATACCCGCAGCGTCCAAATCCTGCATTGCATTCACAATACCAGATTCTGTAACTTCAACCATCGCTTCGATAAGATCTTTAGTGGTCTTTGGATTAGCAGGTTGTCTGAATGGCATTGAATCCTTGTAGTTTTTAAAGACATGCCTGGATGCAAAAGTAGCTCCGTGAACAGCATCATTTCCTGTTCTGTTGCCAACAATAAAAATTGAACCTGATTCAAGTGATTTTGGAATTGTAATAACTTTGTCTTTTTCAACAATACCAATACCAAAAGAATTTAATAACGGATTATGGTTATAAGCGGAATGAAATAAAAAATCGCTGCCATGCAGGGAAATATTTATTCCGGTAATAAATGTCTTAAAACCATTCAGTATTTCTTTAAGAAAATTACGAGTTAACATTCTTTTTTCATCACCCAGTTTAAGCGACTGAAACAAAGCTACCGGTCTCCCGCCCATGGCCAGTATGTCACCAATCAATCCGCTCAGAGATGCCAGGGATGCATGATAAGGTCTGATGGCACAAGGGTGGTTTTGTGACTGGAGCTTCATAATGCAAAACTTTCCATTATCTAAGTCCACAACTCCGGCATTTTCCCTGGCTTCTTGAACAACAACTTGCCCGCTTTTAAGAGGTAAAGTCTGAAGCCATCTGAAGGAATTTTTATATGATACCCTTTCAGACCACATTGCAGCATAAATATGTATAATGCTCTGATTAATAATGTCTCCCGTATTTTGTAGAATTTTTTCATATTCCTCAGTACTAAGACCAAGTTCCTGTGCAAGTTTAAAATAATCTTCATGTTGATCCATAATATCTTTTTTTGGCAATCAAACGATCATACAATACAAATCAAATATACAATTTCTGTTTCAAAAAAGTGAATTTACATGATCCTAAATTTTTATATTTATTGAGTGAAAGAATCACTGGTCTGTATATCAGCTAATCTAAGAAAATCAATTTTCCACATTTAATACAGACCTCAAAAATTCATTATTTATTTACAACCTAAACAATTCATTATGTGAC
>CAZVTW010000843.1:0-2277 GCA_964629805.1 uncultured Bacteroidales bacterium
ATTTTAGTGTTGATGCTGATTTTTTATCTCTTGACTGGGATGTCGAAAAATTTGCCATTGAACATAAGGCCATGCTTATGTATCCAATTAACAGATTTCGAATAATTGGCGGTTATAAATTTACTTTCGGTGAGTATCCCGAAGGATTTAAACCATTTATCTCTCCGGTTTTTGAGATTACATATCATTTTAAAATTCGTGGCAGGCAGGATGGATTATTTAAAAATGATCCATACAAAAGAAAATTAAAACTTGTTGAATAACTCAATGTTTTTTTAAACATATCCCTTATAGCCACCTTCCTGCCTGATAAGCAGCGCCTCAGCGAGCGCTAAATCTTCAGGTGAAGTGATTTTTATATTTTCTCTGTTTCCTTCCACCAAATGCACATCATACCCTTTTTTTTCAATAACTGCTGCATCATCAGTAAATGACGTTTCATATTCCCGGTCAAAGGAATCATGGAGTATTTTACTATTAAAGGTTTGCGGTGTCTGAACTATTCTGATTTTTTCTCGGTCTATCTGCCTGTTTTTGCTTCCATCTGTTATTCTTACAGAGTCATAAAGTTTGATGACCGGGATAGCAGATTTATTTTGCCGGGCACCTGTGTAACAATTATGTATTGTCTGAAGGCTAACAAGCGGACGAACACCATCATGTATAGCAGTCAGAGAATTAGAATCGATGAATTTGAGACCATTTTTCACAGAATGAAATCTTGTTTCACCACCGGTTGTTATCGTATGAGGAATAGTAAAAGAGTACTGCGTGCAAAGGGTTTTCCAGTGATTGATCTGGTTTTTTGGAAGTACGACGATAATATTTAAATCCTTCTCATAACGATAAAATACTTCAAGAGTTCTCATGAGAATTATTTTACCTTTCAGGAGAATAAATTGTTTTGGAATATCCATTTGCATGCGTTTACCCTGTCCGCCGGCAACAATAATAACATGTTTGTCCATAGAAATTTTTTAATTAGTGTCTGTCCACAAAGTGAACTTCTCGACTACGTCAAAATTTTTTATCCACAAATGTCTCGAATTAACACGAATTTATGAAATAATCATTCGTATTAATACGAGACATTCGTGGACTTTTCGACTTGATGGACGGACACTATTTAATGTATTAAACTTTAATCCATATTTTGTGTTTATTGTTTTAAGTAATTTTTTATTCCATAATTTTACAAATAAAATTCTTCACAATGAAAATTAACACCGGGATTTTTCATTTTCTGAATGATTTGAAAGATAATAATAATAAAACCTGGTTTGATAGTAAAAAAGATCATTACAAAAAGCTCAAATCCGACTTTGAGGATTTTATAAATAACCTTATCACCGAATTAAGGGCCTTAGATAATCAATTAGAGCCGATCGAAGCAAAAGATTGTATTTTCAGGATTTATCGGGACATTAGGTTTTCCAAAGATAAAACACCCTACAAGACTCATTTTGGCGCTTACATCACAAACGGTGGCAGAAAAAGTGTTTTCCCGGGTTATTATCTACACATAGAACCAGGTAATTCCTTTATTGCCGGTGGTATGCACAATCCGCCACCGGATATCTTAAAAAGCGTCAGAACATTCATATATGATAATGTTCAGGAATTTCGAAACATTATTGAAAAAGATTCTTTTAAAAAATTTTTTGGAGATTTACCCGGTAACAAACTGAAGATGGTTCCTAAAGGTTTTCCAAAAGATTTTGAATGGATAGATTTACTTAAATATAAATCATATGCAGTATGGCATCAAACAGATGACGATACAATGATGGATGGCGCTGCTGATAAACATATCCTTCATGTCGCAGAAGAATTATTACCTTTAAATATTTATATGCGAAAAGCCATTGGAAACTGATGGTTTCAAATGATAAAGAGAGGCTACTTTTTTTTGCGTTTTTTGCTTTGCTTTTTTTGCTTATTGACAGGTGCCTTTGGGGTGATATCTTCATTTTTTCCCGTATCTACGACTGGTTCAGGTTTTTGCTTGCTCCATTGATATATGAGGCTTCCCAGATAAACCAGAATGATAAGTATCACTACGATTGAACTGACAGATGCCAGTGTCCGTCCTGTTGCAAGAGATTGCGGTTCAAACCTGAATTCAATAAGGTGATTCCCTTCAGGAACAATCATCGCCCTGAGGATGTAATTTGCCCTGATATGTTCTTTTTTCTTGCCATCAATGTAGGCATTCCAGCCTTTGGGGTAATACACCTCAGAGAAAACAACCAGTTCATCTTTTTTCATATTTGCCTG
>CAZVTW010000844.1:0-2275 GCA_964629805.1 uncultured Bacteroidales bacterium
ATATCAAGATGGAAGCGTCATGGGAAACAAAAAGGTCAGTTCCTTTTTTCCATGACGCTTAAATCGCCCTACGGTTGATTTATGGTCATCGTGGCGCAACAATTGTTCGTGGTCAGGAATATCAAGATGGAAGCGTCATGGGAAAACAAAAAGGTCTGTTCCTTTTTCCATGACGCTTAAATCGCCCTTCGGTTGATTTAAGGTCATTGTGGCGCAACCATTGTTCGTGGTCAGGGATATCAAGATGGAAGCGTCATGGAAAACAGAAAGGTCTGTTCCTTTTTTTCATGACGCTTAAATCGCCCTTCGGTTGATTTAAGGTCATCGTGGCGCAACCATTGTTCGTGGTCAGGAATATCAAGATGGAAGCGTCATGGGAAACAAAAAGGTCAGTTCCTTTTTTCCATGACGCTTAAATCGCCCTACGGTTGATTTAAGGTCATCGTGGCGTAACCATTGTTCGTGGTTAGGGATTTCAAGATGGAAGCGTCATTTATTTCTATCCCCCAAAGGGTTTGGAACCCTTTTGGGGATGCTCTGCATGCAATTTCATGGTAGCGATTCAATGAAATGCACAAAACCACGACCTTCTTTTATCCGAAGGACAATGGAATCGTCACTAAGGACTATTTAACATTATAGTTTAAGAAAGAATTTGTACCCCCTTAAATTATTTATGAAATTTGTCTGATTATTGATTTGCTGATAAAAAAACCGAATATTATATTTAGTTTTATTTTTTGAATTACAAATAATATTGTATTATCCATTAAAATTACGGCAATGAAAAAAAACGTTCCGATTGAATATGGCAAATATTATCATATCTTTAATAAAGGTTTAGATGGACAAAGAACTTTTTTAGAGCAGGATGATTATGAACATTTTTTTAATCTTGCATCTATTTTTCTTGATCCGATAGCAGATACTTACGCATATGCTATTATGGGAAATCATTTTCATTTTCTTGTTAGGATAAAAGAAATGGATGAAATAGGCTTTCTTAATTCAAAATATGCAAAATCAGATGATTTATATTTAAAATGGAAAACTTTTTGTCCTGATATTATGAAAAATTACAAAAAAGGAGTTTATTTACAAAAACCAAAACCTGAAAAAATGTTTCAACATCATTATAGTACTTATGCAAAGGGATTCAATTCAAAATATAACCAAAGAGGAGCATTATTTGAGCATTCCTTTAAGCGTGTTAAAGTTAATAATTTTAAATATTTGAAACGCCTCATCGTATACATTCATAATAATCCTGTTATTCATAAATTTGTTGAAGACACTGTTGAATACCCCTGGACCTCTTATTTAGAAATTATAAATATAAAGTCAACTAAACTCAAGAGAGATACTATTTTGGGCTGGTTTGACAGCACAGCTAATTTTAAAACTATACATAATGAGAAATTTGATTATACAGATATCAGCGATTTGATTATTGAATAGTTTTTATTACAATTTTATTTTATTTTCCGAGGCCAGGGAAGAAAAAATGGCATAATTCAATACTTTTTCACTGCATGTTCATGCAATTTTTTACCGTCGGTTCAATGATATGCGCAAGAACATGACCTTCTGTTGTCCGAAGGACAACGGAAGCGTCATGGGAAAACGGAAAGGTCTATTCCTTTTTTCATGACGCTTAAATCGCCCTTCGGTTGATTGAAGGTCATCGTGGCGCAATCATTTTCCGGGAACAGTGATTTAAAAATGGCATAATTCAATACTTTTTCACTGCATGTTCATGTAATTTTTTACCGCTGGTTCAATGAAATACGCAAGACCATGACCTTCTGTTGTCCGAAGGACAACGGAAGCGTCATGGGAAAACAGAAAGGTCTATTCCTTTTTTCATGACGCTTAAATCGCCCTTCGGTTGATTGAAGGTCATCGTGGCGTAACCATTTTCCGGGAATAGTGATTTAAAAATGGCATAATTCAATACTTTTTCTCTGCATGTTCATGTAATTTTTTACCGCTGGTTCAATGAAATGCGCAAGACCATGACCTTCTGTTGTCCGAAGGACAACGGAAGCGTCATGGGAAAACAGAAAGGTCTGTTCCTTTTTTCATGACGCTTAAATCGCCCTACGGTTGATTTATGGTCATCGTGGCGTAACCATTTTCCGGGAACAGTAATTTAAAAATGGCATAATTCAATACTTTTTCACTGCATGTTCATGTAATTTTTTACCGCCGGTTCAATGTAATGCGCAAGACCATGACCTTCTGTTGTCCGAAGGACAACGGAAGCGTCATGGGA
>CAZVTW010000845.1:0-2274 GCA_964629805.1 uncultured Bacteroidales bacterium
TTTTTACATACGGGTGATAAAAATTTTCGTAGCCGTTTTCGTAACCGCTTACCACTACCGGCATATCTTTGGGGTGTTGTTCTAATATTTTTATTAGTTCGCCAACCGTGAAGTTGTATGGGTTTTTATCATTCATTATCTAAAATTTTTGTACTTCAAAAAATATATTGTGCAGATGGTCAAAATCACCATCCGTAGTCAATAATATAGCATCCATAGCGTGGACAGTTGCTGCAATCCAAAGGTCGTTTTTACCCATATTCCTTGCACTGTTGTTAAGTTTTTTACCAGACGGGGATGGAATTTTACCCTGGCTAAAGGCATCAATGACTACATAGTTGTCAAGTAATGGTTGGTTGTTTTTTTCAACATCAATACTAATGATATTTTCAATGATTTTTTTCAATGATTCTACTTTGTTTTTACCCCATTCCCATTGAACAACAAGGCTTTCTGCTTCAGCAATATTCACAACAGAAATAAAAATATGTGGGTCAGTCAGTTTTTCTACAAAAGACTTAACCTTTTTGGCTGTTTTATTCCCCCGTACTAATTGAATTAAAATATTTGTATCGAGAAGTAAACGTTTCATTAGTCAAGGTCTTTAAGCATTTGTTCAAATTCCTCATCTGTTTCGTCTCCAGGCCATTTGCCAAAAATATCATCCAGTGGATTTGGTTTTTTGCCCTGCTTTATTTGCATAGCAATTTGTTGTTGAACAGAGATTTTAGTTGGTTTGCGAGAGAAGAATTTATCTGATGTACCAGGCTGATTGAAATTTTCAAGCTTTATAAAGGATAATTGCCCCCCGGGTTTAAAATGGGCTTCGCCTGAAATAGTAATCTCTTTGCCAAAAAAATCTTTGATATTTCCAAAATAATCAGCCGATGGAGGTATTACAACTATCTTTTGTTTATCGGCAGTGAGCATGACCAATTGTTTTCTTGAGAATTTCATTTCGTCAATAATACCATTGATAACCGTTTTTTGCGGAGTGGGAATTGTTTTATAAAGATTCTCAATTTTATCAATTTCTTTGCCAGAGAATTTTACTTCAGGAATTGAATTGCGATTACTTAAAAGGATACGTTCAGTATCTGTTTTAAAGAATTTCCTGAATTTTAACAGTTCGTCAATAATGGGTTCGTCTAATAAGTTTTTATCCTCACTTTCATCAAGAGCAGCGTTGAATGTTTTTATTACCAATGCCATGGGTGTTAAATCATTTAATGTTGATTTATCCCTAAATAATTCAAGCTGTACAGGAAGGTCTTTAAAATACTCTGTATCAAGCGTAAACATTGTCTCGTTTTCATTGGAAGTGGTGCTGGTAAGAAAGATATTGAGATATTTTTGTAATTTACCGGGTAAAGATATTTTACTATAACCAAAAAGTTGTAGTAATAATGCCTTTTGAGCAATAACTTTAACATGGCTTGAAAGGAAAGAAAGCCGATTTAATTCAATTCGTCCGCTTCCTTCATAATTATTTTCAATTTTAATATCGTAGTTCATTTTGCTGAATTCTTGTCTGTTTTAAAGTTTGTCATTCAAAATTATCATAATTTTTATAACTTCTACTCATCACCTCCTCCTTTTTTCAATTTTTGCAATACATCATCGGTCATAGAATCCATGCGGGAGAAGGCAAACCACTTTTTGCCAAGGTCTTTGAGCGAAGCGCCGAAATGGTAAAGTTGTGTTTCATCCAAAATCAGGAAACGATCGTGCGCATTTTTGAATTCGTATGCCATTACTTTTGGATACTGGCTATTGTGTTTTTTCAGGTCGAGTTTGAGTTGTTTGCTGATGTTTTTGGTGTAAATGTTAGTTGAAACATTTTCGCCCCGCTTACTCAATAAAGTAAGCACAGCATCATCTACATAATTATCAATTAGTATAATGGATTTTTTAGCACTTCGAATAAGGTCTGAGGTAAAAGCATAGGCATCGAACATTTGCCCATTGAAAAAAATACCTTGTTTTGGTGTTAAGCTTGAGTTTATCTGAACATCAATTTTATTGACTTTTTCAGATAAAGCCTGAACATTATCTTCAATACGGTTTATCCGGTTATTTAAGACGTAACCTTTAAGCAGGTAGTCTTTCAATACTTTATTTGCCCAGATGCGAAATTGCGTGCCCCTTTTTGAATTAACCCTGTAACCTACTGATATAATAACATCTAAGCTATAATAAACTAATTCCCTGGTTACGTTTCTTTTTCCTTCCCTGCGAACTGTTCGGAAATTCCGAACAGTTGAAACATCATCC
>CAZVTW010000846.1:0-2266 GCA_964629805.1 uncultured Bacteroidales bacterium
TGATAGGGTACAAAATGTTTGAGGAAGACAAAAAAGTTATCATTGAACGTGAATTCCCTGAATATTCAAAATCCACTGCATTAACAAAACTTGACAGCAGCATGGATTTAAGGGATTTTAATTTCAATTATGCAGCAGAAACAACGGTTGATAAAGTTGTTCATATCACTTCAATGTCACGTATGAGGTCTCATTCCCGTAATCATGATATGCCCGACTTTTTTTGGGACTTTTTTGGTGAAAGATACCAACAACCCCGTGAGCATATCAGGCAGGGAAGCGGCTCCGGTGTTGTTATCAGCGATGATGGTTACATTGTAACAAACAACCATGTTGTTGCCAATGCAGATGAGCTTGAAGTGACAATGCATGATAAAAAAACCTATCGCGCAGAACTTGTTGGCGCTGATCCGTCAACTGATATTGCGTTGTTAAAAATTGATACTGATGATGAATATCTTGACTATATCAATTTTGCAAATTCGGATAAGGTTGGAATAGGCGACTGGGTGCTGGCCGTTGGTAATCCGTTCAACTTATCTTCAACGGTGACTGCAGGTATAATCAGCGCTAAAGCGAGGAATATTAATATTTTAAAGAGTAAGTATCCCATTGAATCATTTCTTCAGACCGATGCTGCTGTCAATCCCGGTAACAGCGGCGGTGCACTGGTAAATCTAAGGGGCGAGTTAATAGGCATCAATACAGCAATAGCTACTCCGACAGGCACCTATGCCGGTTATTCTTTTGCTGTGCCGAGTAATTTGGTTGCCAAGGTTGTATCTGACCTGAAAAACTACGGCGTCGTTCAGCGGGCTTTTCTGGGTGTGATGATTCGGGATATGAACAGTGATTTGGCTGATGAGCTTGATGTTGACCGGACAGAAGGGGTATACATTGACAGTTTACTGACAGGAAGCGCCGCAGAAGATGCGGGTATCCGAAAAGGAGACATCATCCTGGCAATAGATGATACACCGATTAAAACAGTGCCTGAACTTCTGGAAAAAATCGCAAGCCACAGACCCGGCGACAGGGTGACTGTGAAATTGCTCAGGAATAGCAGGGAACTTCAAATTCCTGTCGTTCTGAAAAACCAGGAAGGAAGCGTTGAAATAGTGAAAAAAGAAAAATCCTCTATGCTCGAAGAACTTGGTGTTGAAGTAAAAAAAGTTGAGGATAAAAAAATTCTTAATAAATATGATATTGAAGGAGGAGTCGAAATCGAAAAGATATTGGAAGGAAAAATCAGTAAACAAACCAATATGAGAGAAGGATTTATTATAACCAAAGTAAATAATAAAGAAGTAAAATCAGTTGATGATTTTCTGCAGGCACTGGAAGACGCTGAAGGCGGTGCTATGTTAGAAGGTGTTTATCCTGATTATTACGGTAAATATTATTATGCTTTCGGATTATAGAAATAAAACAATAATACAAAAAAAGCTGTACTTTGTGTACAGCTTTTTTTTTGTTTATCCATCAAAAGTTACTTTATAACCAAATTAATATCTCCCAGTAACTTGTCCCGGTAAGATTTACCTATTGGGATTGTTTTTGTCCCTTTAGCTGTTTTCATAACTATCGTGTTATCTTCAATCACATTGATTTTGTTGATATTAACAATATAAGACCTGTGCACACGGATAAAAATATCTTCAGGTAATTCACTTTCAATCGCTTTCATTGTAAAGTGAATTGTATGTTTATTTTCATAGGTATTTATACCAACATAATTCTCTAAAGCTTCTACCCATAAGATATCACTGTATTTCATCCTGATAAGAGAGGAAGAGCTTTTTATGAAAAACCCATCATTCGCTTCCTTATCCTTTTTCATTTCTTTGTATTTCTGGTAGGCTTTATCAACAGCTTTATAGAGCCTTGGATACGAAATGGGTTTTAATAAATAGTCAGTCACATCGTATTCAAATGCTTCAAGAGCATATTTTTGTTTTGCTGAAGTTATGATTATCTGCGGCAGATTTGTCAGGCTTTTAAGAAACTCTATTCCTGTCATCTCCGGCATCTCAATATCAAGAAAGATAAGATCTATGCCTTCTTCTTTTTTTAGAAAAGTAATTGCATCAATGGCTGTGGTAAAAGAACCCACATTGGTTAAAAATCCTGCTTTTTTTATAAACTTCTCTATGACAAGAATAGCAAGTTCATCATCATCAATTATTATACAATTCATATTTCGGGTCTTTTCGTTCTCATTCATTTTTTCATCTACAAAATTAATGAATTAATTTAAAAGGACAAT
>CAZVTW010000847.1:0-2266 GCA_964629805.1 uncultured Bacteroidales bacterium
AACCAGGTAATCTCTCACTGCTTTTGCCCGGCGTTGAGATAATACTAAATTATCTTCTACAGTTCCAATATTATCAGTATGTCCGTGAATTTCAATCTTAAGGTTCGGATTCATTTTCAGGAAGCCAACAAAATAGTTCAGTGTAATAATGCTAACCGAATCGAAGGCTGCGGAATTTGTTTCAAAATAAATATTCTCCAGTCTGACAACAGCGCCAACATTAAGGTCTTTTGCCTTGAAATTCAGGTTCATTGGAGGATTACGAAGGACCTTTTCGCTTGGTTTAATATATTTTGAGTTGAAAAAATTCCCTTTCTTTTTAACAGTTAAAACAAAGTCTTCATTCTTTTTGACCGAAGTTGCAACGGCATAATTACCGTCATTGGGACTCACCAGCCCTTTGGTGATTTTAAATGATTTAACGCTTTGCAATTCAACAGAAGCGTTAGTGACTTCTTCGCCGTTTTCGGCATACAATCCTCCTTTAACAAAAAGTACCCGGTCAGGTCTGGCCTTCTCATGCAAGGCTGCAGAGTAAATATCCCAGTTGTTTCCTTTTCCAAGTTCTTTAGATGAAAATAACATATATTCCCCGTTTGTTGTTACATTAAATGCTACATCATCTTTCGGGGTGTTTATCGGATAGCCTACATTTTGAGGTGGAGTCCATTCATCATTGCCCAGGTATTGAGAAAAAAGAATATCAAATCCTCCCAAACCAAAATATCCATTAGAAGAAAAATACAATGTTTTTCCATCAGGATGGATAAAAGGTGTTTTATCGTCCAGGGCGGTATTAATGGCCGGGCCAAGATTCTCAGGTTCCTGCCAATTTCCGGAAGAATCCAGTTCTGATTTATAAATATCTATACCTCCAAGCCCACCTTCCCTGGCGCTTGCAAAATACAAAATTTTACCATCGGGTGTAATACTTGGTTGTGCTTCCCAGGTGCCGGCTCCATTAATCTTTTTCCCTAAATTGGAAAGGTTTTTCCATTTCCCGTCATTATTTGTCGAATGATAAATATCACAATTTTTATATGAGGTATTAAGCATTCTGAGTGGTTCACAAATTGTAATAAATAACTGGCGATTATCAATGGTAATAGTCGCTCCACCCTGATCAAAACCTTTGTTAAATGGCGATGGCATAGCTTCTCCTTCAGAAAATAACATACCCGTCATATTCCTTTTTCGTATTCTCTCACTGACAGAGAATTCTTCAACATATTTATCCCGGTATCCGAATTCACTTTTTTCATATCCTCTTGTAAAAAAAAGCAATTCCCCATCAGGTGAAAGTAAGGGCAGATACTCGTCTTTTTCCGTACTTGTTTCAAGGACTATACGAGGATCAAAATCAACAGGATTGTTTAATAAATCATAATAAAAATCAATTCTTTCCAGGAAAGATTCAGCCTGTTTAATACTCTCATAATCTGTTGTATTGTTCATCAAAAAGGTGTCGAGATATTGCCTGGAAATCAAATATTCCTTCTGTTCAAAATAATACTCTCCCAGGTAATAATATGCGCTATAATTCTCCGTGCGCGGACATGTCTTAATCGCTTCCCTGAAATGACTTACAGCCCGGTTAAAATAAAACTCAGGCCTTCCGATTGGATTCTCGCTTTGTTGTAAATTCAGAGCACGTTGATAATCAATCTCTCCCATCAGGTAAAATGCTGCAGAAAAAAGAGGTTGAATTTTAACACATTTTGAAAGTATCTTGTATGCTGACAGGGGGCTGCTTGATGCTAATTCCCTGGCATTTGAATATTGCTCAATGATATAGGGGTTATTAATTTCATAGCATAATTTTTTTTCTCCCTGCGAAAAACATAAGCCATGAAAAAATAAATAAAAATTTATAAATAAAAATAATGTTCTAAACATCGTCCGGTATGCCATCTAATACTCCTTATAAATTATATCAGATGTAAAACGTCTCTGCCGGATATTCATTGTAAGAGATTGAGTTATTCACGGGACAATCTGTCACCATAATTTTTTCATCTTTTTTTTCAGTTCTTCTTTGGCTTTCTTTTCTAACTCTTTTTTCTTTTTATCAATTTCTTCTTTGGCTTCTTTTTTCTTTTCGTCAACTTTTTCCTTCACTTCTTCTTTTACTTCTTCCTTTTTATTCTCAACTTTTTCTTTTGCTCTGTCCTTCAGTTCTTCTTTCACTGTTTTACCGGAACCGGCAACAAGATTAAAGCTTGAAATTTTCGGATTGGTTGATGTCCCGCCTACACCAATTTTAAAA
>CAZVTW010000848.1:0-2263 GCA_964629805.1 uncultured Bacteroidales bacterium
GATAAAGTTAACAATATGAGTGGCACAACAGTCGAAAACTCACGAACACACGCCACTTATATTGATTTGACGGGCCCTTCACTTGATTACAACTTTTCCGGTCATACTTTTAAATACAGAGATACAATTTATATTAGCGGCGAGACAAAAATTGTACTTAAAGCTTACGATTCGGAGTCCGGTTTAAACAAGATTACCTATAGTCTTGACAAATTGTCTGAAATGACCTACAATGAACCTTTTACTATAAATAGTGAAGGACGGCATGAAATTAGCTACTTTGGATATGATAATGTAAATAACAGCAATGTAAGCAGATTTACGTTTTATGCAGACTTATCAGGTCCTGAAATTGTTGTTTTATATAGCATTGTGCCGCATTCGCAAACAGTTATTGAGGATGACGAGGTTCCTGTTTTTCCCTCGCACACTGAAATATATATAGGCGCAACAGACCAGAAAGTTGGTAATGATAAAATTTATTATTCAATAAATGGAAATTCTGAAAAGTTATACAGGGGTATCATCTCAGGATTTCAGAACAACAAGGAATATAATATCCGTATTAGAGCAGTTGATAAACTGGATAATGCTAGTGAGAAAGAAGTACAATTTAAAGTCGAGGATTAAATAACTTATTGCTAATGAAATTAATAAAGATGAAGTTTGTCAACTCAACCGTTTTGAGTTTTTTATTGATTTGTGCGTTTTGGATGTCAGCTTTTGCATCAACCGGTAATGATACTTTACCCCGTTATCTGCAAAAAAAGATTGATAATTATGAAACCCTGGCAGCTATTTACCAGAAAAATAATAATCATAACAAAGCTGCCCTTTACTTCAATAAAATTGCTTATATCTACTGGGAAAATAAATATTCGCAAAAAGCCATTGAATACTTCCGACAATCATTGGAATCTAATAATAAAATCGGGAACAAAAATGCTATTTGGGCTATAAACAATAATATTGGGATGATTTATTCTGACCTTGGGCAATATGAGAAATCTCTTGAAGCATTAAATAATAGCCTGAGGGTAAGTAAAGAAATGGAGAAGAAAGAGAAAATTGCTTCCACATTAAATAATATTTCACTTATACAGCGGTATTTAAACAAGGAAGAGGAAGCTATAAAGACACTTCAAAAGGCTTTACAACTGGCACATGAACTGAATAATTTACGTCTCATCAGGAGTTGTTATGCTGCATTGTCAGAGATATATAAAAAATTGGGCAATTCTGAAAAATCTGCTGAAAATTTTGAACTGTATTCAACTTTTGACAAAAAAATCAAGCAAATTGAAATGGAACAGGTTCGCATGGAGAGTATGGCAAAAGTGGCAAAAGCCAATGCCGAAAAAAGGGCCAAAGAGCTTGAACTTAAGCTGCAATCTGCCAGATTGAAAGCTGCTAAAGATTCCATTGAAAAAATTGAGCTCTTGACCAGGGAAAGGGAACAGGAGATTATTCTGCTTAAAAAGCAACGTGAAATTGAAGAGCAGGAATCAAAGCTTAAAACGGCCAAAACAATCAGAAATATTATCGCTGTTGGATTTGTTATTGTGCTTCTGTTTTCTATTTTGCTGATTATTCAGTACAAACAAAAGCATAAAGCATACAAACAGATTGAGAGACAAAATATTGAATTACAAGAACAAAAAGAGATTATACAGGATAATAATGTCCAATTAGAAAAGAAAAACAAACTTATCACTGATAGCATACAATATGCCAGTAAAATTCAGGAAGCTATTTTGCCATCAAAAATTGCCATAAGAGAAAACTTTCCTGAATCTTTTATTTATTATCGTCCAAAAGACATTGTAAGTGGAGATTTTTACTGGTTTTCACATCAGGGTGACAATATTTTTATCGCAGCCGTTGATTGTACCGGTCATAGTGTTCCGGGCGCTTTTATGTCAATGATTGGCAATACTTTGCTGAATGAGATTGTCAATGAAAAAAAAATACTGACACCATCTGAAATACTGACAAATCTCAATACAGGCATTATTAAAGCCCTAAATCAGCGCGAAGCAGGAGATTCGCAGGATGGTATGGATATAAGCCTTTGCCGTATAAACAGGAAAGAAAACAAAATTGAATTTTCTGCAGCCAGTCATTCAATTTATTTAATTAAAAATAACGAACTTAAAGTGTATGAAGGTGATATTTTTTCAATAGGAGGTGTATTTTCACAACGCTCCGATCTAAAATTCACAAATTATTCAATCCCGATTGAAGAAGACACATTATTATACAT
>CAZVTW010000849.1:0-2263 GCA_964629805.1 uncultured Bacteroidales bacterium
GGGTTACAGATGATATAATCATATTTTTCAATCGTTTTTGATTTAAATTTCTGCAGAGAACAACGTTTTAAACAAATGCGGTCATGCCAGGGGCTCTTATCAACATTGTATACGGCTTCGGAATAAGCATTTTCGTCTATCTCTATTCCAGTTATACGGCTTTTTTTTGTTCTTTGGGCACACATCAAGGATAATAATCCTGTTCCGGTGCCAACATCAAGGACAGTACAGGCATTTGTCAGATTCGCCCAGGCGCCCAGCAAGACACTGTCCGTGCCAACCTTCATAGGAGAATTTTCCTGAAGAACAGCAAATTTTTTAAAAATAAAAAAATTATTTGCCATAATGAAGAGCCAATCAGTGGTTTGCAATTAAAATTTTTCAAAAATGCCCAACCCGAACAAAGCATAATCATATTTAACCGGGTCCTGGCTGTCAAATATCCTTAGTTTCTCTGTTAGTTCTTCTACTGCTTTCCAATCATTTGATTTTCTTGAAAGAAGCTGCAATTTTCGGGCAACATTGCCTGAATGAATATCAAGGGGCAGAAAAAGTGCAGATGGGGGAATGTTTTTCCACAACCCAAAATCTACACCCCGGGTATCATTTCGCACCATCCATCTCAAAAACAAATTCAGCCGTTTTGCAGTCGAGCCTTTTAATATATTCGCAACATGTTTTTCCGTTCTGATAAGATGGGTAGGTTCAAAAAAAATCTTTCTGAATAAAACAATGGAATCTTTTATGTCATTCTTTTGTCTGAATGCTGATGTGAAAATATTCTCAAGAGAACCGTAATTTTTGTAAATGCATTGAAGAGATTGAACAAAAAACATAAAGTCGTCACCTTTGAACGTTCTGTGTTTGAATTGGATAAGCTTCTGCAAGTCTGATTCAGTATGGTTTTTCACAAAATCAGCCGGTGCATCATCCATCAACCGGAGCATCTTCCTGGCGTTATTAATAATGCTTATTCGTTGTCCCCAGGCAATGGTTGCTGCCAGGAAACCGGATATTTCAATATCTTCTTTTTCAGAAAATAAATGAGGAATTTGCACCGGGTCTGTTCCGATAAATTCTGTCCGGTTATAAAAATCACTCTTTTCATCCAGCAAATTTTTCAGCTCTTCATTGCTAATGCAATTCGTAATGTTGGTCATTGAAGGTGTATGATAAAACAGTTGTAAAATCTGAGTGTGTGTATTATTCTGTTACACACCCGGATATTATATTGTTCAATGGGCTTTTTTTTTCCGTTCACTCTCAAACTTGCCCGTTGGATGCGATTAAACCATCTTTAAGTGTAATAATCCTGTCTGACATTTTCGCAAGGCTGGTGTCATGTGTGACGATGATAAATGTTTGATGAAATTTCTCTCTGAGTTTGAAGAACAAATTATGCAGCTCTTCTTTGTTTTTACTGTCCAGATTGCCGGAGGGTTCGTCAGCAAGTATGACAGAGGGATTGTTAATCAGCGCTCTTGCAACGGCAATTCGTTGCTGTTCTCCACCCGACAATTCATTCGGTTTGTGCCCGGCACGATCTTCCAGCTTCAGGAATCCCAAAAGCTCCTTTGCTTTCTTCTCAACTTCCTGTCTGGGTTTTTTGGCTATATAACCAGGGATACAGATATTTTCAAAGGCAGTGAACTCAGGCAACAAATGATGAAACTGGAACACAAATCCAATTTCACTGTTCCTGAATCTTGCAAGCTTCTTATCTCTCAATGTATTAATATTTTGCCCGTTAATAAAAACTGACCCCTGATCCGGCTTGCTGAGCGTCCCGATTATCTGCAGCAATGTAGTTTTTCCCGCTCCACTGGCACCGGCAATAGAGACAATGCCACCTTTCTTCACCGTAAAACTGATTCCTTTGAGTACCTTAAGACCACCAAAAGATTTTGTAATTTGAGAAATTTCAATCATGAGTTGTTTTGATAAAGTAACAAATATACGCTTAATTCCAATGAAAATAAAGTACCGGGGGCAAAAGTAAAACCATTGCGGCCAGCACAAGGAAAAGCATTAAAGGCATCATCCATTTCAGCCAGGTGCTAAAAGGTATTTTTGCAATCCCCAGTATACCCATTGTAACGCCGCTTGTTGGAATTACCAGGTTAAACAATCCGTCACCCAGTTGAAATGCAAGAACTGCTGTTTGCCTTGAAATGCCCAGCAAATCTCCCAAAGGCGACATAATGGGCATTGTAAGGGCAGCTTGTCCGGAACCTGAAGGAACAAAAAAATTAATAAAGCCCTG
>CAZVTW010000850.1:0-2262 GCA_964629805.1 uncultured Bacteroidales bacterium
TTTTCAATAGCAATGTGCAGTTTAGTGTTGCAGTAGATTTTCGTTTTGGAATTTCAGGTTCTATATTATTGGTTAAACAGATAATGACGCAAATTTAATATGCGATATATATTATACCTATATATTTTTTGACGCAGACATTTGATTCTTCAAATATTACATCTACATGAATAATACCTTAAGCTTCATATCAAAAATATCGGGATTGAAAGAAAAAGCCCAACTTTTGGCTGATAACCTTGAAATTGATTTGTCAACCTGTCCTGTTGAGGTCCGCAGCCTCATTGATGAAATTAAAAATTTTGACTTGCCGGTTTCATCAGAGGAAGAGGAGGATAACAGAAAATTGTTTTTTGATTTATCGCTTGATATGCTTTGTGTTGCCAGCTTTGAAGGCCAATTTATCGAGTTGAATGGTTCATGGGAACAATACCTGGGCTGGAAACCTGATGAATTGTATAATAAACCTTTTATCGAACTGGTTCACCCTGAGGACAGAATACCAACTGAGCAAGCTATGGGAAAACTCAGCAATGGTGTTGAAGTAAGGAATTTTACAAACCGTTATCTCCATAAAGATGGAAGTTATAAGTGGCTTTCGTGGTATTCTTACCCTGATATTGATAAAAAACTTATCTATGCTGTTGCCCGTGATATCTCATATCTGATACAGGCAGAACAGGATTTAAATGAAGAAAAAAACAAACTCCGCACTGTTATAGACAGTATCCCTGATCAAATTTATATCAAAGACGTAGCATGTAGATTCCTGATTGTGAATAAGGCCATGGTTGAGTGGATGGAGGTTGAAAATGAACAGGAGTTGATAGGAAAAACAGATTTTGATATTTTCACAGAGGAGCATGCAAATGATGCCTTCCAGGATGAAAAAAATATTATGAAAGCCGGGAATCCAATTATTAACAAAGAAGAAAAAGAAACCTGGCCTGATAGTCCGGATACATGGGTGTCCACGAGTAAATTACCGATGTTTAATGAATCAGGGCAGATAACCGGAATTGTTGGCATATCCAAAGACATCACAGAAAGAAAAAAAGCAGAAATGAAACTTAAACAGGCAGCAGATATTGTCAGCAATATGCAGCTTGGTATTTATATTTATCATCTTGAAGATATCAACGACGATTCCAGCATGAGACTGGAACTTGCCAACCCGGCTTCGGAAAAACTTACAGGGCTACCGGTAGAAAAGATTATTGGCAAAAAAATTGATGAGGCATTTCCAGGTTTGAGTGAAATTGGCATGCCCGGACAATTTGCAGAAGTTATCAAATCAGGAACCCCAAAAACATTTGAAGATGTATTTTATGGCGATGAGAACATCAAATATTCGGTATATGCTGTAAAAGCTTTTCCGCTACCGGATAATAAGGTGGGGGTAACCTTTGATAACATCACCACAAGAAAACTGAATGAAGAGGAAGTGAAACAGTCTAAATTACTTCTCGAAACCATTTTGGATACAATTCCTGTCAGGGTGTTCTGGAAAGACAGGGAACTAAAGTACCTGGGGTGTAACAGGCATTTTGCAAAAGATGCAGGCTTAAATACACCTGATGAAATTATTGGGAAAACAGATTATGATGTTGGCTGGAAAGAACAGGCAGAGTTATACAGGACTGACGATAAAGATGTTCTCAACAGCGAAGAACCTAAATTGCATTATGAAGAACCTCAAACCACGCCCGGGGGGGAAACCATATGGCTGAAGACAAGTAAAATACCCCTCAGGGACATTTCAGGAAAAATGATTGGTGTTTTAGGGACATACGAGGACATCACACAGAGAAAACAAGCGGAGGAGAGATTGAAACAAACAAATGAAAACCTTGAGGAGATGGTTTATATTGCCTCGCATGATTTGCAGGTGCCACTTGTCTCTATGGAAGGGTATGCTACGGAATTATTCGATAATTATAAAGAGAAAGTTGATGAAGACGGTTTATATTGTCTGACCCGGCTGCAATCAAATGCCAGAAGAATGCACAAACTGGTGTTGAGCCTCTTGGATATCTCCAGACTGAATACCAGGCAATATCCTTTTGAGACTATAAATGTAAATACGCTGACACGAAATATCGTCAATGATCTTTCCCTAACCATTGATAAGTACTCAGCAAATGTGCACATAGAAAAACTTCCGCATATTTATGCTGATAAAATACGTTTTGAGGGTGTTATCAGAAATTTATTAACAAACTCATTGAATTATCAGGGAAAAAATATTATTATTGGCTTCAG
>CAZVTW010000851.1:0-2259 GCA_964629805.1 uncultured Bacteroidales bacterium
TAAACCTAAGTAAAGCGCTTTTTCACTTCGTTCAAACCGCTCAACTTAGGTCTAATTATATCTTAAAAATGAAAGTTTTTGGATTATTTCTTACTTTTCTATAGTTATAAAAATGAAAATGACAAAGTCTGATATTTTATTTATCCCTTATTTTTCGCAACATGACCTCTGTTTTATACCCGCCATTTGATTTTTATTACTTTTGCCACATGTTTTGAAATGATTTAATGATCCTGAACACAATGTATGTATCATTGATTTTTAAATCGCTTATTAAGGCATTGATGAAAAATAAAGTTGACAAGTTCAGGGTGTGTAGTAGAATTGCTAATTCATCCTGTCTGATTGATTATCTTATTACACACCCAAAAGGGCTCATTATTTTTTCTTTTGGCCAGGCGAAAAAAGTGCGCATAAGGGAGCCTATATAAACTTTTTTCAACGCAGCCGAAAGGAAAAAGAATATCACTAAATGTTTAGTTTATTTTTTTCAATGCCTAACACGGAAAAACAAAATAATATATTATCATGTCTGAAATTGGTGAAATAAAATTACGTCACCTGGTGATGAGTGACTACCAGGACCTGAAAAATTCTATTCTTGAAGTCTACGGACCTATGTCCTGGGCACACTGGGAAGAAAGGCAAATCCGGAAATTATTGCAGGTATTCCCCCAGGGCCAACTCGCTGTACTGGTAGATGATACAGTGGTCGGATGTGCCCTGTCAATCATTGTTAAATACGAACATTTTGGTGATTCTCACACCTATGCACAAATAACCGGTCATGATACCTTCAACACCCATAATCCAAACGGCGATGTTCTGTATGGTATAGATGTTTTTATCGAAACTGCTTACAGGGGAATGCGCTTAGGCCGAAGATTGTATGATGCCCGAAAAGAATTGTGTGAAAACTTAAACCTCAAAGCCATTGTTTTTGGCGGGCGGATACCGAATTACCACAAACATGCTGACAGCATGTCACCGAAAGAATATATTCAGAAGGTGAAACATAAAGAACTCTATGATCCTGCCTTATCTTTCCAGATAGCCAATGATTTTCATGTTAAAAAAATATTGAAGGGCTACCTGCCCGGTGATAAAGAATCGAAAGAATTTGCCGTACTCCTCCAGTGGGATAACATCTACTACGAAAAGCAACCCAACAAGATACCTGTTAATAAGTCTGTTGTCCGGCTTGGTCTTATTCAGTGGCAAATGAGACCTTACAAGGGACTGGATGATATGTTTGACCAGGTAGAGTTTTTTGTTGATGCTGTGGCAGGATACAACAGCGATTTTTGCCTGTTCCCCGAGTTTTTCAACGCACCGCTGATGGCCAAATATAATCACCTAAATCAGGCAGAGGCCATCCGTGAACTTGCAGCAGTGACCGAACAGATACGGGACAGGTTTATCAACCTGGCTATTACATACAATATCAACATCATAACCGGAAGTATGCCGATTATGCGCCATGAAAAGCTCTACAATGTCGGACATTTGTGTCGCCGGAACGGAACGTATGACACCTACGAAAAGCTGCATGTCACACCTGATGAATCAAAATTATGGGGTTTGGTTGGCGGTAATGAAATTTCTATCCTGGAGACAGATTGCGGGCCTGTTGGTGTGCTCATTTGTTATGATGTTGAGTTTCCTGAATTATCCAGGTTACTGGCTGACCAGGACATGCATATCCTGTTTGTCCCTTTCCTGACAGATACCCAAAACGGGTATTCGCGTGTCAGGTATTGTGCCAGGGCCAGGGCCATAGAAAATGAATGTTATGTTGCCATAGCAGGCAGTGTTGGCAACCTGCCCAAAGTTGAAAACATGGATATTCAATTTGCCCAGTCAGTGGTGTTTACACCCTGCGATTTTGCTTTCCCGACAAACGGCATCAAGGCAGAAGCCACACCAAATACGGAAATGATCCTGATAGCCGATGTAGATATTGATCTGCTGCGTGAACTTCACTCCTTTGGCGCTGTCAGGAATTTAAAAGACAGAAGAAAGGATCTGTATGAGCTGAAAAGGTTGTAAATCCGGGTATAAAATAAATGTTTATTACAGCAAACCTGCGCAATTCATTTCATTTTTCTTTACCTGGCAGAGCCTGTTCGAATATTAATAGAAGTTTGAATATGTTGTAATCAAACAATATGAATATGTATTTAGGAACGAATTGACAATAACTTATAAACTTTAACTCGTTCTTTTGAATTTTAGCTGCGTTAAAAAATCATTACAGAA
>CAZVTW010000852.1:0-2258 GCA_964629805.1 uncultured Bacteroidales bacterium
TATAACAAAACACTGTGGAATATTCACCCCACATGTGTGAAAAAATGACAACATGAATTATCTTGTATTAACTTGTCCAATATTTCAGGATAAATTAAATCAGTATTTTTCTGTTTGTTAATATTTGTTTGTATCTTGAATTGCTGATTATGGCATACAGCTTGAATAGTAAGGTATAAAAAAAAATAATCAATGAAAAACAAAGCAATACCCGCAGGATTAGAGGCAGTAATCCTTGACATGGACGGGGTGATTACTCAAACTGCCATAACACACAAAGAAGCCTGGGAAAAGATGTTTAATGATTTTCTCAGAAAACATTCAAAATCATATAGCCCGTTTACTGATAAAGATTACGGCGAGTATGTTGACGGCAAACCTCGCTACAAAGGTGTACAGAGTTTCCTGGAATCCAGGAATATCAGTATTCCATATGGTGACCCGAATGATAAGCCTGGTAAAGAAAGTATATGCGGACTTGGAAACAGGAAAAATGAATTGTTACTTGAAATACTTAAAGATAAGGGTGTTAAGGTTTATAAGCATGCAATTGATAAAATAACTTACTGGAGAGACCAGGGTCTTAAAACAGCTGTTGATACATCAAGCAAAAATTGCAAATATGTACTTGAAGCTGCGGGTATTTCTGATCTTTTCGATGTCAGAATTGACGGAATTGTATCACAGGAAAGAGGACTCAAAGGAAAGCCAGAACCGGATATATTTCTTGAAGCAACAAAGGAACTGGGTATAAGTCCACTAAATAGTATCGTGTTCGAAGATGCTATTTCCGGAGTTCAGGCAGGAGCAAAAGGTAATTTTGCTTTCGTTGTTGGTGTCAGCAGAACCGGTAATGAACGTGATCTTTATCATAACGGCGCTGATATTGTTATCCGGGATTTTTCGGAGATAAAGATTTTTAATAATCCGGAGACAGAGCCATATTTTACACCCAAAGTACCTTTTCTGTTCAATGAATTGGATGAGTTCAGGAAAATGATACAAAACAAAGAACCTGTTTTGTTTTTCGATTATGACGGTACACTGACCCCTATTGTAAAACGACCCGAAGATGCTCTTATTTCAGATGAAATGAAACATGCATTACAACAGGTTGCTTCACGTTTTACGGTAGCTGTTGTCAGTGGACGTGATATGGACGATGTGAAAAGTAAAATTGGTTTAGAATCCATAGTATACGCCGGAAGTCACGGATTTAGAATATCCGGTCCAAATGGCTTGTACAAGGAGCATGAAAAGTCTGAAGAGATATTACCTCAGCTCGATTGTATAGAACGATTACTTGAATCGGGTTTTTCGAAAGGTTTTGAAGGGGTCAGGGTTGACAGAAAACGGTATGCCGTGGCTGTACACTACAGAAATGCCAAAGAGGAGGACTTACCGGCTCTTAACAGACTGGTTGAGGAGTTACTCCAGGATATTCCCGGGTTTAAAAAAGGTGAAGGCAAAAAAATTATTGAAATAAAACCTGATGTTGACTGGCACAAAGGAAAAGCAATTAACTGGATACTTGAGAGGCTGAATATGACAAATACAGACAAATATTTTCCTGTTTATATCGGAGATGATATTACTGATGAAGATGCCTTTAAGGCGCTTATGGATAAAGGACTTGGAATACTTGTTGGTTTTCACGGCCAGGCAACTGCTGCTAAATATGCCCTTAAGAATGTATACCAGGTGAGGCTTCTGCTGGAAATGATTGCTGGGAGAGTTTGAAGACGGAAGACCGAAGACGGAAGACGGGAGACGGGAGTCGGAAGATGGGAAAGGGGAGACCGAAGACAGAAGACCGAAATAGAATTTGAATATTCAAAAATAAATAATATGAGTAACTGGACAGTAATATATAATGGCTGGAATCAGAAGGAACATCCGCTCAGGGAAGCGCTTTGTACACTGGGAAACGGATATTTTGCGACCAGGGGGGCAATGGAAGAAATCCCTGAAAATGGATTTAATTACCCGGGCACTTACCTGGCAGGAGGTTACAACAGGGCAGTTTCAGAAATTCATGGCAGGGAGATTGAAAACGAAGACCTTGTTAACTGGCCAAACTGGTTGTACCTGACTTTTAAAATTAGTGATTCGGACTGGTTCAATCTTGCACAGCTTGAAGTATTGGACTATAGTACTCGTCTGAATCTAAAAGAGGGTATTCTTGAACGAAAAATGAGATTCAGGGACAAGAATAAGCGTGAAACATCATTATTGAGCCGCAGGATTACATGTATGCA
>CAZVTW010000853.1:0-2247 GCA_964629805.1 uncultured Bacteroidales bacterium
TTCGAAGACAGGATGGAGGTAGCTAAAGAAATTGGCAGAACGAAAAAAGCAAATAATGTTACCATTCTTCAGACCACACGTTGGGATACTATTCTTAAAAAGAGCATAGAAAAAGGAACTCAAAAAGGTCTCAGTGAAGAGTTTATCACAAAGGTTTTCAAGGCTATACACCAGGAATCTATTAATAATCAAATCAAAATTATGAATGATTAGATTGAATTTTATTCAGTCATTTTTAATATACGACAACAACGATGATGCATACATTCAATGTACACGGAGAACAGAATGATTCTCAAATTCTCATTGGTGAATCTTTAAAGAATGTCAAAAAATACATTCCCACAGAAAAGACAGTAATCATTACAGATGTAAATGTTGACAGACTGTATGGTCATGCATTTCCTGATTATCCAAAAATAATTATCGGAACAGGAGAAAAGATAAAAAATATTCAGACCATTGAATATATTGCAGATAAGCTACTTGATTATGAAACAGACAGAGATTCTTATATCCTGGCCATAGGTGGAGGAATAGTCTGTGATATTGCAGGATTTATTGCTTCTGTCTATTTACGAGGTATTAGATTTGGTTTTGTTTCATCAACCCTGCTTTCTCAGGTTGATGCAAGTGTAGGCGGAAAAAATGGGGTGAACTTTAAAGGATACAAAAACCTGATTGGTGTATTTAATCAACCTGATTTTGTTATTTGCGATACAGATATGCTTGCTACACTTCACGCTAAGGATGTAGCATGTGGATTAGCCGAAATTATTAAACATACTCTTATTGCAGACAGGGAGATGTTTGAATTTATAGAAAATCATACCGAAGCAATACAAAAACTCGATAAAAACATCATTTCTAAACTCATTTACAATTCAGTAGAAATAAAATCCTGCATTGTCAATATGGATGAAAAAGAAAAAGGGGAAAGAAGAAGACTCAATTTCGGACATACCTTTGGGCACGCCATTGAAAAAACAACTGGTGTTTCTCATGGTGAAGCAGTCAGTATTGGTATGAATGTTGCATGTGCTATATCTTTTCAGAAAGGTCTTCTTAATCAGATGGATTTTAACAGGATACAAAGCGTGCTGAGAAAACTAAAACTTCCTTTGGAAATTAAATATAACAGGGAGGAAGTTCTGGATGCTATGAGGAAAGATAAAAAAAGAACCGGGCAATATATTCATTTTGTGCTGCTCAGTGGTATTGGGAATTCTGTTATCTCACCAATTTCGATTGAAGAACTCATGAGCGTTTTAAAATGAAGGATGATGATTTTATAAAAAACTGACTAAAAAATGAATCATTTTTTAAAAATTTCGTATAAGTAGTTAAATAATCATTAACATGTTCTGTACCAGTATAAATGAAGATGGGGTTAAAAATTGCCTGGCGGCATTGCAGGATGAATCATTTGCTGAAATACGTATTGATTTGATTAAACCATCGCCGGAACAAGTAGATATCATTTTTTCTAAACCACTAAAACTTATTGCCACATGCCGTCCTGACGAATATGACAATGACAAAAGATTGGATATTCTGAAAAAGGCAATCAGGGCTGGTGCAGTTTTTGTAGATTTAGAAATAGAATCAGAAGCCGGATTTAAGAATGATCTCATTCGTGTCGCCAAAGAAAGCCATTGTCAGGTAATTTTATCATACCATAACTTTGAAAGGACACCAGATATAAAAACACTGCGTGTTGTTGTTGATGATTGTTTCAGAGCTGGAGCTGATATAGCCAAAATTGCCTGTCAGGTGAATTCGAACAGCGATGCTGCGAAAATATTAGCTTTGTATGAGATAAATCAACCACTTATTGCTATTGGCATGGGCGAATTAGGAAAAATAACCCGGGTTGCTGCACCTTATCTTGGAGCACCATTTACCTTTGTTTCCAAATCAGATAAAAAGTTAACAGCACCGGGTCAACTGAATAAAGAGACAATGGAAAAGATATCCCAATTAATTGATAAAAAAAATACCTGAGATGAGCGATAAAAAATTATTTGCAGTGACAGGTAATCCTGTTCTTCATAGTAAAAGCCCGCATATATTCAATGCTGCTTTTAAAAAGATGGAAATAAATGCTATATATTTCCGTCTTGCTGCAGCCAATCCCATTGAAGCTTCATGGCTCTTCAAAAACATCGGATTATCCGGCATGAATGTAACAGCTCCTTTTAAAGAATCCTTCATGCCTTTGCTGGATAATGTTGACGAAAATGCTTT
>CAZVTW010000854.1:0-2242 GCA_964629805.1 uncultured Bacteroidales bacterium
GTGCAAAAGCGATAAATATTGAATGGTCTTCACCATGCGGATTCTCTGCTGTCCCGGTTTTCCCGCAGATGTCGATACCCGGTGATCTGGCAGTTGTGGCTGTACCGGCCAGCACAACCTGTTCCATCCCGTCAATAATAGGGGTGAAATAGGTTGAATCAATGGTTGTATATTGCCTTTGGGTAAAACGTTTGTCTATTGGTGGCCCGCCTTTAATATTCTTAACGAGATGTGGCGTATAAAAGTGTCCTTTATTGGCTATCGTAGCTGCCATATTGGCCATTTGAACAGGCGTCACCCCCAGTTCAGCCTGGCCGATACCCATTGAAACAAGCATGAGCGATGTCCAGGTATTAGGGCCACCATATTTTTTGTCAAAGTAGGCTGCTGTGGGCACAATACCTTTGAGTTCATTTGTCAGGTCTGTATGCAGGCGTTTCCCCAGGCCAAATGAGTTTACATGCTGCTTCCATTGTATATAACCATCGCGCACATTGTTAAATTTCGCATCATCCAGAATTCTTCGTATCACATTACAATAATATGCATTACATGAATACTGAATAGAACCTATTAGGTCAAATGAACGCCAATGGTGACAACCCACGGTAAAGGAACCAACATGGTAGCCATTTCGACAGATAAATTTTGTTTTAGGGGTAATAACCTTTTCTTCAAGACCAATCAACGCATTGATGAGTTTAAAGGTTGAACCAGGCGGATAGGAAGCCATTGCAGCACGGTTAAAGAGAGGTTTCAGGGTATCTTGTGATAATTTTTTAAAATTTTTTGTCCGCTGTCTCCCCACCAGCAGCTTCGGATCATAAGAGGGACTGGAAACCAGGGTTAATATTTCCCCGGTAGAAGGTTCTATGGCTACAATACTGCCTTTTTTATTGTGCATCAGCTTCTCTCCGTATTCCTGGAGTTTTGTGTCCAGTGTTGAAATGATATCCAGACCAGCAACAGCTTTTTTATCTGCTGCCCCGTCTTTATAACTGCCCTGAATTCTGTTATGAACATCGACAAGGTATATTTTTACACCTTTTTTTCCTCTCAAAACTGGCTCATAGTTTTTTTCTATACCGGTTTTTCCTGCATAGTCCCCCTGATTGTAATACGAGTCAGCCTCAATTTCATTTTCATCCACTTCGCCAACAAAACCAAGTACATGAGCCGCTATCTCACGTGGATACATCCTGACAGTTCTTCTTTGGGCCGTAAATCCCGGAAATTTATATAAATGTTCCTGGAGATTTGCATAAGTTCTTGATGATATTTGTTTTAGAATGGTGGATTGTTTGTACACCGAGTAGCTTTTCGCTTCCTGAATCCGTGAAATAAGCTCTTCTTTTTCTATATGGAGAATTTCACAAAGTAAAAGGGTATCAAATGAGCGTACCTGTCTGGGGATAATTCTCAAATCATATGCTGCGGAATTATATACAAGTAAATCCTTTCCGGTTCTGTCATAAATCAGTCCCCTGCCCGGGTATTGTACCATATGCCTCCGGGAATTATTTTCAGCAGAATCCTGATAGGTTTTATCTATGACCTGGACATAAAAAAGTCTAAGAATATAAATCAATCCGATTAGTATAAATATCCCTCCTACAAAATATTGTCTGTTTCCGTACTGTGAAGCCATTTCTGTTTACTTTTGATATATTAAATACTGACTGAACACTATTAAAAACGTAGTAAAGATGGTGCTTAATGCCACTTTACCTATGGTAATCAGGATATTTTGGAATGAAAAAGCCTCAACAAAAAAGAAAAACAGATGATGAAAAAAAACAAGCAAAAATGCGTATTTAAAAAACCAGCTAAAGCCATAAAAATGAATCCTCGGGAAGGTGCCGGATTCATATCCGTCACGGGGAGCATTAAGTTCCAAAACAAGTGGTCTTGTAAAGGTCATGAAAACACAGGAAGCGGCATGCAATCCGTAGGTATCAGAAAAGAAATCAACAGATAACCCGAGAAAAAAAGCAATAATCAGGGTTATCCAACCTGGTGTTTCAAAAGGCAATAATATTATAAATAGTATATACAAATATGGTGTTATTCCTAAATCTGTAATAACGATATTATTCAGGATTAAGACCTGAAAAAGAACAAGAAATAAAAATCGCAGAAAATTCCTGGCAAGAATTCTAATCATGTATGTTTATCTGTATTTATTTCTTCAAAAATACAAGAATTTAAATTGAAAATAAATGTTTCAGGGACAAAAATATCA
>CAZVTW010000855.1:0-2241 GCA_964629805.1 uncultured Bacteroidales bacterium
TTCTTTTGGCTTCCTCTTCAGATGCGCTCCGGAGACTGTTTTTCAGTTCAATTAGAGCATTTCCCAGTACGTCCCTTTTGCTGTAAGAAGTAAATTCATGTTGAAAATTTCTTTTACTGATTTCATGGGCAAAAATACTTTTTTCTTTTATATCTGTTATCAACGAATTAAGCAAATATTCCAAATGACCGATTTCATCATTATAATTATCCTCTGTAATATCAGGTATGACACCATTTTTCAGATCATCTAGTCTTTTATCCACACCTGAGAGTCTTTTCTGAAGCCGTTTTCCGGTATAAATAGCAATAAGTATCGAACTTGCAAACAGGACAATGATAGAAATGACATTTATGATAAGCTGCATTGTATAGCCGGAAAAATAGGCTTTCTCAGGTGTTTTGATAATAAACAATCCAATGATATTATTTTGTATATCACTTAAATATTTTATAGAATATAAATCATTATCATGGGTGAAATAGTACGGTGTTTCATTGTTATTAAGTGAAGTTTCAAGTAACTGTCCGAATCTGTCAGGTAATGAATGAATTGAGGATGATTTCAACATATAAAAGTAATCTCCGAAACGCCGAATACTATCAGCAGTTTCAGATAAAATAACAGATGTTTCAGTCTCCGGTGGTGTATAGACATTTTTATGGATTAGGACTGCATGCTTATTTTGATAGCCAACCCTGCTTGATCGAATAAAACCTGTGGCCGGAACTTTCATCTCAAGGATACCAATCAGACGTTTATATGTTTCAGAATATACAGGCACAATGGTATTTATAAATAATTGACCATCTCTGAAGTCAAATCCTGAAAGGGGATTTCTGTTTTTACTAATCTGATTAACAGCCATAAGAGAATAGGCGTCATCCTCTTTCATCCTGGATTGCACTGATTGATAGACAATTTCTGCATTTGGCAGATAAAAGATAAATTCATGGTTTAAGTTAGTAATAGACATGTATTCACGCTCGTATGTCTCAAATGTCACTTTTAGGATGTCCATAAGTTCCTGTCTGTCAATACTATCTTGTAAATATGACTCAAAAGCATTAACAACTTTAGGCAGACTGGCAATAAACTGGGTTGTTTTCAGATGATCAGATTGTGTTTCTGCAATAAACCTGTCTAAAAAATCAGAAACCGTTCCTGCTAATTTTTCCCCTTCCCTGTCGACATTGATTTGATAAATGTTATTTGTCAGGATTAGAGCTATACCTGCTATAATGGTAAGAATAAGTAAAAAAGGCAGTAATATTTTATTTTTCAGTGTATTGTTCATGTCAAATATAAAATAGATACAGGAAATAAGAACAAAAATACAATATTTATGCCGTTAGATCATGAAAATGACGAATAATTCTAATATCTCATCCTTTAAATTGTTCTTATAACCGGAGACCGCTTCCATTTTTGCTTTCTGAGAGCTAATAAATTGATGAAATGCCAGGAAATAAAACATTTCAATAATACTGTTTCAAGATTTCCATGATATCCTCAGGCGCTTTGACAGGTTTACCATCCTTATTCATAAAGATTAACCGTGTCTCGGCCTTTGTACAAACAATATCCTGAGCATTTAGGATGTGGTACAAAAAATCAATTTTAACCCCCGGAAATTCAGGAACTGAGGTCTCGATAATAAATTCTTCATCGTAAGTCAATGGCTGAATGTATTTGATCATCATGGACACCACCGGCATTATTATACCTCTGTCTTCAAGTTGGCGATAAGTAATACCGATATCCCTGAACATTTCTGTTCTGGCTATTTCAAGATACTGTGCATAGTTTCCGTAATACACAACCCCCATTTTATCGGTTTCTCCATATCTCACCCTTAATTTTGTTGTATGTGTGTGTTAGCATTTTATTATATTTTTTTATATTGAATACACGCTGGAATATTTATTAATATTAAAATGACATTTTTATGAACAATTTATAACTTTTTTGATACCAAAATACACCATAAAATTTATTATATGAATATTTAAAGGATAATATGAAACACACATATAATATAAAGTACTGTACATTAGACAGAAATATTAAAAAATTGACTTTTTAAAAAACATTAAAAAATCCACGGTCAGATTTGTATTCTAAAATATAGATTTTATCTTTGCATCGCTTTTAAAAAACAAAGGCTGATTCAGTAGCTCAGTTGGTAGAGCACATCCCTTTTAAGGATGGGGTCCTGGGTTCGAGACCCAGCTGAATCAC
>CAZVTW010000856.1:0-2240 GCA_964629805.1 uncultured Bacteroidales bacterium
TTAAAAAGCTTGAGAAGCCCGGCGAACAGGTTAAAATGATTTTACCAGTGGGTGTTTATGGCAATTTGCCGGATATTGAGGGCATAATGACTTATGCAAAAAAAAATGGCCTGGCCCTGTTATTTGATAATGCTCCTGCTTTTGGTGCTACATATAAAGGACATGCTCCCGCACATTATGGCATTGACGAAATATACAGTTTCCATGCTACAAAAATTTATAACAGCATGGAAGGCGGTGCTGCAATTACTCAAGATGAACAGATGCATGCTTACCTTACCCGCCTAAGGGATTTCGGACAATACGAAAAAAGTATAGGCGATGTTGATATCCCGGGTTTAAATGCAAAAATGCAGGAAATATCTGCTATTGTTGGCATAAGTAATATTGAAAAGATTGATGATATTTTAACAAAACGCAAAAAAAATATAGCGCAATATCAAACTTTTTTTTCCGGTTTACAGGAAAAAGAAGTGCTTAAAAATATGCGCATCAGGGATGATGTATTTTGTCCATACCTATATTTTCCGATCATCCTGAATGATGATGCCTCATCTTTCATTGAACATATGAGTGAGCATGAGATTGCTGTAAGACGATATTATACTTGCGTTCATACACTGAAATTATATAAAAACAGATACAGAACAAATGATTTGTCTTTTACTGATTCCATAAAAAACAGGATTGTAGCATTGCCAATTCACACAATAATGGAACAAGATGAAATAGCCCATTTATTTGATACAGTGTCAAAATATTTTAATTTATAACCACATGAAGAATATATTAGTTACCGGCGCAGGGGGGTATGTAGGCGTTCCCTTATGCAGGCAATTATTAAAAAAAGGATACCAGGTAATTGGCCTTGACCGCTTTTTTTTCGGTTTGGATAAAATAAAGGAGATTAAGGATAATGCTAACTTTACAGTCTTAAAAGATGACCTCAGATATGTTGACACATCTTTTCTTAAGGATGTTGATGCTGTGATTGACCTGGCAGGGTTAAGCAATGATGCTTCAGGAGAGATCAACCCTACGCTTACCAATGATATTAATTATAAAGGCGCTGCAAGAATAGCCAATGATGCTAAAAAATATGGTGTTAAGCGGTATATCTATTCCAGTTCTGCAAGTGTTTATGGTGCAGGAATAAAAAAGGCCCTTACCGAAGAAGACCCCCTTGCTCCACTTACAGAGTATGCCAAGAGTAAAGTTGCTATGGAAGAGGAATTAAAAAAATTACAAGATAAAACATTTCATACAACGATTTTAAGAAATTCAACCATCTACGGATTGGCAGAAAGAATGCGGTTTGACCTGGCAATAAATATAATGACCATGCGGGCATGGAAAGATCGCATTATCTATATTATGGGCGGAGGTAACCAATGGAGGCCTTTTGTGCATGTCCGGGATGTAAATAAAGCATTCATTACCTGTCTTGAAGCGCCTGAGAGTAAAGTGTCCGGAGAAATATTTAATGTAGGAAGCAATGAACAGAATTACCAGATCAAGCAACTTGCTCAATTTGTTGTTGATGTTGTGCCTAATGTAGAAGTTCATAAAATACCCGATGACCCGGATAAAAGAAATTATAATTTAAATTTTGATAAGATTACTTCAGAATTGGGATATCATGTAGATGTCAGGGTACACGAAGGCATTGTTGAAATCAAACAGGCATTGGAAAAAAATATTATTGACGCCGAAGATCCAACTTGTTTTACGCTGCAATGGTATAAATCCTTACTTGAATGGAACCAAAGAATTAAAGATATTTCATATAAAGGAAATATCTTATAATCAGTATTTCCTTTCTGGTCTTTTAGCTGTTAGTTTATATTTTTTTCATTTCCTCGTAATAGTCCAAAAGTTTTTTTGAACGTTTTTTCAGGAATTTGGCAGGTACACCGCAATAAATAGACCATGGTTCAAGGCTGTTTTTAACAAGGCTCATTGACCCGGCTATAGCGCCTTCTTGAAGTTTGACATCAGGCATAACAATTGAACCAGCCCCTACCTGTACAAATTTACCAATGTGTACTTTACCTGTTTTTAGTTTGATATACTCATTAGGCACCATAGGCCCAATCATATGTTCTCCACTAAAATCATCATCTGTACTAAAAATAGTAACCCTGGGTGAAAGCCCTGAGAAATCCTCCAGTTCAATGCCATATTTTCCGTAAAAGGCAACAAAGGCAGAAATATGAATATAAGACCCGAATTTAATTTCA
>CAZVTW010000857.1:0-2236 GCA_964629805.1 uncultured Bacteroidales bacterium
TTACTAGTATCTTATCAATAATTTTCTTGCTTTTTTTGGCAAAAAATTATCTATTGTAACAAAATTCCCTTGGTTTAATTTTTGTTAGTCCTGCAAGTTTAGGAATTTTTTCATTGTTTCTGGCTTTCTGATAGCTTTTTTGATTTCTTTCGGGATCAAATCATTCTTCGTTTCTGCTTCCCTCATTTTTTTTATGACATCACCATTTTCAATAGATGAGAACAGCTCTTCTAGGTTTTTATGTTTTCCAAGAAGGATCTTCATGTATTGATGGTTTTTAAGATTTTTAACCAGGGGAGTATCTGGCGGCATTGCTTTTAAAAACCGGCTAGTTTTATTATTCCCTGTCCTCTTTCGGTACGCATGTTTTATTTTCCTGAAAAACTGCTCTAAAATATTGTTTGTACGCTGTGGTTGTATCTTGAGTTTTGTTCCATCTTCTTTTTGAATTTCTATCGGGTCGGCAAATAGTTTATCCCAGTATTTATCAATTTGGCATATCATTTTTTGATACTCTTCTTTTTTGGAATGACTGGAGCACAGGGTTTTTTGACGAAAATCTCTTACCCTTGTTTCTATTGTCTTCATTTGTTTTGTTTCCCCAGTGTCGTTGAGCCCTTTACCCGAATCATCAAGGCTGATTTGTAGGGCAGTCCTGAGGTTGTCGAATACTATTGTTTTTTCGCACATTTCTAAATAATCCCTTCTGACTTGTTCATTTTCCATGACTGGTTTCAAATCGTTGAGGGCTTTCTTCACCAATTTGTTGGGTTTTCCTTTGTCAACGAGGATTTGGTTTATTGTATTCAATTTCTTGTAGGTGATTGTTATCCGTTTATAGAACTCAAAATGCGGACGGTCAAAGGGGAAACCATGTCCCGCACCCGCGTTCTTCGCATCCAGGCACCACATGAGCATTATGCAACAAACGGCATTGGTTGTATCTTCGTCCCCGTTTTTTTCAACCAGCTCGCGGTAAGAAGACCCCATCTGGCTGGCATCAATTGATTCAATTTTTTCACGTGCGTTACGCAAGCGATATTTCAGCTGGTTCCTGATTTTGGATCCTTTCAGTTGCTTCCGTATCCTGTCATAAACATCCGACAATAAATCTTTCCCCGTGTCCCGGAGGAAGTGGAAATGGCAGATGAAGTGTTTTGCATCTTTGAAAACTGCCGTTATCGCTTTGCTAAATGCCATGGCCATATCTGTCACAACACATACCGGCTGGCCATACATGTGTTTTATGGATAGCAGCATTTGTTCGATATCGCCCGCGTTTTCAGTTGGGATTTTCACGTTGTGCAGCACGAACCCGCTTACCTGGTCCAATGCGCTCATCAAATGGGGGCTGTCCCCGTCACAAGTGCCATCGACATGAAGTATGTAGCCCCCGTTGCCCAGCATGTTCTCCTTGATCTTCCCGATAACTTTTTGGTGGGCAATTGATAGGTATACAATAAATTTGACCGAAAGATGTGATATCTCGGAGCTGGAAATATGGACGTTCTTGTCTGCCAATGAAATTTTTATGTTTTCCACTGTCTGGTTCCTCTCGAAAAGTTCCCTCCCGACATGTGCCATGACATCGTAACCGTAGCAACAATGGTTGGCTACCAGCCGTTTGATTTGTCCCGGTTGGTAAACCGCCGGGTGGCAATCGCATCTGAGGTAAGTTACATGGGCCACGAACCGGCCTATGTGCAAACATGTAATTTTCCGTTTATCGGAATAATAGACCTTCAATTTTTTCCCGCAAAAGGGGCAATTTTCCTGCTCTGGCTTGAAATAAATTGTTGGCGGTTGCGGGAACAAATTGATGCTGGAAAAATCAAATATCGTGTTGTCCCTCAGTTCACATATCTTCTCGATCAGGTCATACCCGTTGTTTTTTTTTCAAGTCCATGGTACTCGAAAAACATTTTCAAGTCGGGCACGCTTATGCAAATTTGATGCTCCCCCAAGACCTCGACAAACCTGTTAAAACCGATATCTATGTTATGGATCCTCAAGACCAGTATTTTGATTGCCGTCTCGTATGATATTGCCTGGTGATGGAGGCCCCTTTTTTGGTATTGTTGCAGTTGCAGCTCCCGTTGGTTGGCCACCAAAGAAAAATAAACATATACCCCATCGTGTTTTTCCCTGTAAACCAGGTTTTTCATGGCCATTCTTGGGAGTACGGAAAATAGTTTGCAACCCAAAATCTGGTCCAGTTCCGACATTGTTAAACCCT
>CAZVTW010000858.1:0-2229 GCA_964629805.1 uncultured Bacteroidales bacterium
ATTTATTAACAAACTCATTGAATTATCAGGGAAAAAATATTATTATTGGCTTCAGAGATAATACCCTATTTATTAAAGATGATGGAATGGGGATTCCCGGAGATCAGCTTCATAAGATTTTTAAACCCGGTGAACGTCTAAAAATGGTGAAAACAGAAGGTGTCGGGATGGGGTTAACCTTTTGTAAAAAAGTAATAGAACAACATCATGGCAAAATATGGGTTGAATCACCCGGGTTGAAGCAGGGAGCTACCTTTTTTATACGATTACCTGCGCAAAGCATTAAAACAAAGTAAATATTTCTATAAATGAGTAAAAACAGTAATTTGGTATCAATTCTTATTGTTGAAGATGAGGAAGATCACGCACGTTTAATCAAACGGGCGTTAAAAGAATCGATGCACCTGATGAATGATATTTATTGGGTAGAAAACGGGCAACAGGCCATTGATTTTCTGACAAGGAACGGGGAGTATAAAGGTCAGAACCTGCCAAGGCCCGGTCTTATACTTCTTGATATTAAACTTCCTATGAAAGATGGTTTTGAAGTGTTACAAGACATTAAAGGGAATCCTGAACTGAAAAAAATTCCGGTGGTCATGCTGACAACGACCTCCACTTCTGAGGATATTAAAAAGGCGCTGTCAATTGGCGCCAATGACTACATAGTCAAACCCATTCATTTTAATGATTTTATCGAAAAAGTCAGTAAACTTGGTTATTACTGGGGATTTATCAGCGATGCAAATGGGGGGAAGGATAACTAAATTCCCTCTCTTTTTTGTGTCTTTCTCGTGACATTCGGCACATGACATAAAATGAATATTATTTCTGCTGTTTTTATCCATATATGAAGTGTTCATTGTTATGACATGACAGCTTCCGGTTTATAGGACAGCAGGAATCACAGTATTCCGGGTGCCATTTTTAGCGTCTGCCGGACATTGAAAACCTAAGCAACTCCTATTATTGATGCAGACCGGCCTGCCGTTATATGGTATTGAATTCCGTATCAAATGAAAATTTTCGAAGGCACTTGACCAAAGGTCGGTATCTCACGATCAGATCAGCCTTTGACTGTTTCATAATTCCAAATTGCAAGTGTTATTGTACAGGGGAATTCCTCTGTATGATATGTGCAAATCTACGTAATTAAAATTGAGTACTTATCGCATGATTTCAAGGATTTTACCCCTTTTGGAGCAAAAACCAGGCAGGAGGACACCCTCCGCACATTTGCCTTAATCATTGGCATTTCTGACTACCAGCAGGTTGATGATTTACAGTATGCACACTTAGATGCCAAAGCGTTTGCCCAATTTCTTGTATCAAATGCCGGTGGGAATGTACCAATGGAGCAAATCAAAATTCTTTTGAATGAGCAGGCCACTACAGGACAAATATATGCCGGGTTTTCCTGGCTGACTGATCATGTAAAACCCGGAGACAGGGTATTTATTTATTTCTCTGGCCACGGTGATGTGGAATCACTCACAATGAAAAAGAATGGTTTTTTGTTGACTTACGATACATCCAAAGATTGTTATTTGGTCGGGGGATATTCTGTGATGTACCTCCGGGATGTTATCTCTACACTTTCACATCAAAACCAGGCACGGGTTATTGTCATCCTCGATGCCTGCCGCGCCGGCAAATTAGCAGGCAATGATATAAACGGTACTGCTGCAACGGCAGCTTCACTGATGAAGCAATATGCCAATGAAATTAAAATCCTTTCGTGCCAGCCAAATGAATATTCCCTTGAAGGCCCCCAGTGGGGAAACGGCAGGGGGCTGTTCTCATATCATCTCATTCGCGGACTGAAAGGGCTGGCTGACAAGGATAAGGACAAAACCATCACAGTCCTGGAGCTGAACAATTACCTCCAAAGTGTGGTGCCAAAAGAGGCTGATCCACAAAAACAACTACCTGTCTCAATTGGGAACCTTTACCATACAGTTTTTCCTGTGAACGATTCTGTGCTTCTGGCGCTCAAACAACAAAAACAGCCCATTTCGCCATCCATTGCCACGATAGAACAAAAAAGCCTGATGAGCGTAACTGACAATGTCAGGGACAGCTCGGTCTTACGACTTTTTCATGCCTTTACCACAGCGCTTGACAACAAGCAACTCGATGACTCCTGGAATATCTATTCCAGGCTTGATTCGCTCAGCGCACCGGTTGACATGCTCAACACTGTGAAAAGAAACCTCGCAGCCGCTTTGC
>CAZVTW010000859.1:0-2215 GCA_964629805.1 uncultured Bacteroidales bacterium
ATATTGAATCACAAAATACCGGGACTAATGCTTTTGATATCCTTGAAATTAATAACTCAAATGGTATTGTCCTTCAGTCAGATATCCAAATCAATAATAAATTGAAACTTACTGATGGGTATATTGATTTAAATGGTTTCAAAATAACAATGTCAGATAATGCCATAATTGAATGGAACTACATAGATGATGAAATGATTATTGCAGACAATGGCGGAGAAGTCTTATTTATTAACGCAGAAACTAATAATGACGGGCCATTTAACGTTCCATTAGCCACTTCATTACCATCATATAACCCTGTTTCATTAATAACTGCTACAAACAAAACCAATAGAGATATCAGCTTTAAAATCAGTCAAAGCAAACATCCTGATGATAATAGTCCTGATGATTTCCTGAATGTTTACTGGGATATAAATATTTCAGGAACGGTAAACTGGGGGCAAACTGACGTTACCTGTGAATATGACCAGACTGCCAATGTCGTTAATACTGAAACAGATCTTTACATGGCAAGGTATAATGCTGGATGGGAATTATTAGTAACGGCAGATTCCGGTAATGACAGATTATTATATTCTTTTGGCTCCGCAACAAATCCTGGTGAAATTGCCGGCATCAGCGGCTCCGGTCCGGTTGCTACAAGTGTCAGTTTCACCTCAGACAATGATAACAACACAAGTCTGGCTAAAGAAGGAGATGTTATCACACTTGACCTTACTTTTAATGAAGACTTAAATGCAGCGCCAACAATCGAATTCAATTATCCCCCTGCAAATTCTTACTCTCCCACAGTGAGTGGCTCAGGGGCAACCTGGGCTGCCGAATACACAGTGGATTCAGGAACGGCAGAAGAAGAACTGTCTTTCACGGTAAGCGGAATTGAAGGAAAACGCTCAAACACAGCCAATGCTATCACAACATATGCCGAAGACTGGGTCACTGTTGACAGGACATCCCCTACCCTTTCACCGGTTAAGATGTATTCAAAAACATCCACTCCTGACAACAAAGCTCTGGTTGGAGAAAAAGTAACGCTGGTTTTTGACGCTTCAGAGGAAATCAATGGTACACCATCTGTTTCATTCTGGAGCGGAGGTACGCCCGTTAATGGCGCCGGATTTTCCATTTCTTCTAATCCGGCAAATGATTCCTTCACAGCTTCATATGATGTACATACTGACGATGATGAAGGACGCGTTGGTTTTGCTGTTGATTTTTCTGACCCGGCCGGCAACCAGGGAACAAGAGTGACCACGACAACAAACGGAAGTTATGTTGACGTAGACAAAAGTGCAGCGCCGCTTGCCAAAATCACGATGGAATCCGACAATCCCGATAATAAATATTATGCCCGTGAATCTGACAAAATCACTTTTTACTTTACAGCAGCGGAACCACTTTCTTCGACCGATCCGACGCTAACCATTGAAGGGACCACAAACAATGCAACACATATAAGCGGCAATAAATACTCTGCTGAATATACCGTTGATAATAATGATACTCAAAATGCTGCTGTTGAATTCACAATAGAGTATGAGGATGCAGACGGATTAACAGGAAAATCGACCAGTGTGACAGCCGGGGAATATGTCACTGTTGACTACACAGTACCAGTCATCCAGGGAACCACAATTGCAACCGGCGATTTTAACATTGGCTCAACAGTTGAAACAGAATTAGACCTTGACGCAGCAGGTTACAGCCTTTCTTCCGCTGAAATCAACAACATTGAATACCCGGATGCACAACTGCAATTTATCTCAGAGGCAGGAAATGATGTGTATACGATAAATTACCAGGTTCGTGAAAATGATAAAATTGTGCGGGCAGCAGATAATTTCACGCTGACTTATACAATGTCAGACCAGGCCGGAAATTCCGTTTCATCAGGTATAATTTCGCAGGCAACAACAAATATTTATTCAGAAAGGCCCTCTGCATACGTCAGCGGAAAAACAACCCTCTGTGCCGGTGAAAATGTCACCTTTGCCATTGACGGCGGTGAACCCGACTGGGAGGTCTGCTTTGATAAAATACCCTCTTCCGGCGAAACATGCGAATCTGCCATTGCTACTTCTCCATACAAATATTCAGGTGAAACAGGCACCGGCACATTTGAAATAACCCGCGTGACAGATAATTACGGCAACCAGTCAACAGAACTCATCTCTCCTTTTCAATGGACAGTCAAAAGCCTGCCGGAAGT
>CAZVTW010000860.1:0-2212 GCA_964629805.1 uncultured Bacteroidales bacterium
CCATTAGTATGCAATAAACAATAGAAATTTAGTAATTTAGAATATTTTAAATGTTTTTTTGTATTTAATATTTTAAATAGCCATTATTTCTGACATAACTTTTGGGACAGGGTACTAGTCCACAATAAGCAAGTAAACAAATTTAAAAGAGAAAAATAAATTTCGCCGTTATTGTTTATTTCACCCTTGTAGATTCTTCGTTTCACTCAGAATGACATGTTTATAGATAGATACGGGGTGAAGGAGGGTTGGAAGCCGGCTTCGCCGACTTCCAACCCTCCTTCCTACAGCTAAATAACTGTTTGTCATTTCTCACTTGCTTTTTGTGGACAAGCAATTCAACAATATATCAATAAATCGATATAAAAATAAAAATTATTTAGCCGGAAGTAGTGAAAAAAAGACAGGTTTATGTAAATTTGTCAAAGTTCAACGCTTTTATATAAATTACTCATCCTAAAAAACTAATGCTTATGGTACGATTAAAAAGTATTATGATTGTTTTTCTGACAATGACATTCCTGTTTTCTTCATGTATAGTATCAAAGAAAAAATATGAAGAAATGGAACGGCTGAAAAATAAAAAAATCAGGGCGCTTAAAGATGAAAACAAGGATAAAGAGGCAAAGATTAAATCCTTAGATGCAAAACTTGACAAGACAATATCAGAGTACAATGATGTCAAAAATGATCTCCTGGCCAGTAATGCAAAAAAAACATCGGCAATTGACTCATTAAATGCTACCATCAGAAATCTCACTTCTGATACCTCACTACTTGGGGAGCAACTGCGTAAAGCCATATCACTCTATGAGGAAGAAAACGAAAAAATAACCAAACTGCGTAAGGAACTTGAAGAGAAACAAAAAAGGCTGTCAGAACTTGAATCAATGATTGACAGGAACAAAGCAGAGCTAAACAGACTTAAAAATACAATCTCTGATGCGCTTGTGGCATTTGATCAGAATGAACTCACAGTCAAACAAAAAAATGGGAAAGTCTATGTTTCTCTGGATGAAAAGCTCCTGTTCGGGAGTGGCAGCACAAAGGTTGACCCTAAAGGGGTTAAGGCGCTTCAGGAACTCGCAGTCGTGCTTGAAAAAAATCCGGATATTGATATTGTCATCGAAGGACATACAGATAATGTTGGCACACCGGAATATAACTGGGACCTGAGTGTCAAAAGGGCTACCTCAATTGTCAAAATCCTGCAGGAGCACTCAGATATTGATCCGAAAAGATTCATGCCCACAGGACGCGGGATGTACCTGCCGATTGACACAGCAGATACCAAAGAAGCCAGGCAACTCAACAGACGCACTGAAATCATCCTGATGCCAAAACTTGATATCCTGTATGAAATGTTGCAGGAAGATGTAAAATAAAACTGACAATAATTACTATATGTATTTTAAAGGAAAACTGACAGTCGACCCGTCACAATTGACGAAAATTGAAAAAACAGAGCCGGAAAAGTCATTCAAAAAACTACTTTTTCATCTTACAGGAGGTACAATAGCTGATAAAAAAGAAGTGGAAACATTCAAGGCCATTGTCATTTTACAGCAGTTATACATGAGCCTGAAATCAACAGGTGTTTCTAACATCATCAGGCTGACACATGATGATCTGGATATCTATTTTGACAGAGAAGGCCTGAAAGATGATTTTGAAATGGCGGTGGATAAGTATCAAATTGAACTTAACGAGGCCATGTCCGAACATTTCAAAACGATTTGGATGGTGTTGGAACATGAAGACAATACGTTTAAATACCTTATTGAACTGAGTGTTAACCGCAGTCATAAGGTAAAAGAATACCCTATTGACATACAGGTGAGCGCTTTGCTTAAGGAGTTCAGCACAAATAATCTCAACAGTGAAGAGGCTCTGAAAGAGAAAATGAAGAATCTTTTTACATCACAGGAGCAATACAATGACTATATCAACGGTAAAAAGATCAATTTTGAATCATTCCTGAATTCACTTATGTTTGAACTCAAAAAACAAATAAAAGCGGATAATATCAAAATGGAATCTAAAGCCAGACTGATTGTTCAAAAAGAAAGAAAAGACAAAAAAGAAAAAATCAGGGAATTCCAAGAGTCGCGTGATATCGAATATGGAGGTATGCCATACGGATATTTCGGCTTTGGGGAATTTCTCCTGTATTCATACTTGTGGTCAGAACTTGCTTTTGATAATCATATCC
>CAZVTW010000861.1:0-2211 GCA_964629805.1 uncultured Bacteroidales bacterium
TTTTTTTACTCAATATTGGTTGCTTTTTCATGTGAGTGAGGAGGCGGAGCTGTGTATGGAGAATAATTGTAAATACTAATCTCCTGTAAATGCAACCTGAAAATAACTGAATGAATTACTAACGAATATGCCTGAAAATATAACCATATACAAACCACGACAATGAAGTGAACAATCCTGGATAGCATCCTGGAGGCACATGTTCAAAGAATCCTGGAACGCTAAGGAATTAATATACCAGTTATGTCGAAGGGATTTTTTGATGATGTACAGGAAATCATTCCTTGGGCTTGGGTGGGTCATTTTTGCGTCAATCATGGGCATTGTTTCATTGGTATTCATGAATTCAGCAGGTGTCCTCAGCCCCGGCAATATGCTGATCCCTTACCCTGCATTTGTATTGGTCAGCACAACAATTTGGGGTTTATTTACAAAAAGCACACTTTCTTCTTCAAAAACACTTAATGTAGGAAAGTCATTTATCCAGCAAGTCAATTTCCTTCACTATAGTTTGTTGTTTAAACAATTAATGCAGGAACTAACGAATTTTATTATTTCATTTATCGTAATAATAGTTGTGTTGCTCATTTTTGGTGTGCAAATACACTATTCCTTTTTCTTGTTCCCGGTGCTTATCCTTCCAATGCTGTTCCTGCGTTCAGCAATAGGGATTATCATTTCAGTTGTGTCTTCAGTAACCATGGACATTGATAAAATCCTGAACTTTGTATTAAGCATACTCATGCTTGTTACACCAGTGATATACACAGCAGAAAACGTAAAAGGCAGCATGGCAAAAGCACTCATAAATTACAACCCATTGACATATATTTTTGGCAGTATGCGTGATTTTATGCTCTTAGGATATATGAACGATGTACGCACCAAAATCATCCTGTCTGTTGCTTCATTCCTGTTTTTCGTTGTTGCCTTGCGGTGGTTCTATGTATCTGAAGAAAAGGTTATTGAGAAAATGGTGTAAAGGCAAGAATATACTTTTACCAAGATTACAAAAGTAAATAAGCAACAATATTTTCGATTTGACCAGGAAAGAAAAAAATATACAGACAACTTATGTGGGACTATAACATTAGTCCAGAACAAGTTGAAAAATTGATCCATGGAGAAACAAAACATGCAGGACATTATGATATCAATATGCTTTTCATTAAAATGCTGGAGCGTTTTCTATGGTTTACAATCTTAAAAATATTTGATATTAAGAATATTCAAACATTATTAACATTACTGAAGCAAAAGTTATTGGCACCTAATTATATATAATGAGTTTGATAAAATTTAATTTATATCAAATATCAAATTTAATTCAAGAATATTGCCCCACAGTCATGTTTGCATACCTTTTTGGATCTTCACAAAATGGCACAGTACAAAAAAAATCAGATATTGATATTGCAGTATATCTTTCTGATAAAAAAAGCAAAGAAAAAGTTTTGTTGAAAATTACAGAAATTATTGAAGATATTGCCGGCAGTACACCAGCAGATATAGTGTTCCTGAATGATGCAAATCCCATTTTGGCCTTTGAAGTCCTGCGTTCAAAACAATTATTTGTCAGGAAAAGTGCTATTGAAGAGTTTGCAGGTTTTTATTCACTTACATGCAGGGAATACGAGTCAGAATCTTTTTGGATGAAAAAACAGCTGGAATACAGGAACTATGAAGTACAATGGAATAATTGAAAAAAAGCTCCGTGCCATTGAAGAGAAACTCCAGCTTTTAAAAGAATGGGATATAAATTCGTTCCAAAAACTTCAAAATAGCAGTTTGCTCCAAAATGCGGTCGAAAGGGCTTTACAGGTTTTAGTTGAAGTGATGATTGATATTAGCGAACGGATACTGGCAGTGGAAAATATCCCCCCACAAGACAGTGCATCTGCCAACATAAAAATACTACAACAAATGAAAATAATTTCTGCCCATCCTGAATTTATTGATATGATAAGGTTTAGGAATTTTATAGTCCACAGGTATGAAAAAATTGATTTAGAAATCATATACAGTATTTTAAAAACCAAACTGCATTTTTTTGAATTATTTGTTTCTGAAATCCGCAAGAGCTAGAAAACCTTTTTACAAAGCACAATGAGACGCTTACCAATAGCAAAAACAGAACTCCGTGATATAGTTGAAGGGGATTTCCTCTATGCAGACAAAACCCGTTTTGTGAAACAATTGCTGGATGAGGGC
>CAZVTW010000862.1:0-2210 GCA_964629805.1 uncultured Bacteroidales bacterium
GGTTAAACCTAAGTAAAGCGCTTTTTCACTTCGTTCAAACCGCTCAACTTAGGTATAATAAGGTATTTAAAAACCTTATCAATATTTTCAATCTTCGTAGAATATTTATACCACAACCATCTCAAACATTATTAACCTTATTAAAATAAGCTACTTTAAATCTAACAAAGTAGATTTAATAACAATTAAATAAAGAACAAATATACACATCTTATGGTTCAAAATATGAATCAATGAGGTTATCTTCATCTATAAAAATGAATTCCACTCATCTTAGGCATTGAACAAAAATAGCTAACAAAATCGTTCATTTCCGTACACTTTTGTTGCATATTCGTTCACTTTCTATGGCACCACTCATTTCGCATTCTCTACAATAATCTAATTATCAATATTTTAAAAGATTTGGCACAAAATATGTAATTAACATATCGAACAAATAATTAACACAATTTTAAAACTGTAGAGCCATGAGATGGATATCAAATATAATAATTTTTGCGCTGTTTTTATCATCATTCAATATGATTGTTTTAAATATGTATGCCCAATCCCAATTCAACGAGTTAGATGAACATATAGGTGGCTTGTATGATATGATACATAATGAAGCCCCTGATAGTTTACCATTGAATTTAAAAGAAGAAAAAGAATTACAAATAGAATCCTGGATGCTCGATGAAAATCTCTTTGACTCACATGTTTCTTTACATGATGCCTTACATGTTGAACAAACAGAACAGGAACCAGATATTGAAGAATGGATGTTAGATACTGATTTTTTTTAACGATATGACAAAAATAAACCATGCATTAAAGGATCAAAAAGAAGAATCACTTGATATTGAATCATGGATGACTGATACAGGCTTGTGGAACAAGTTGGCAAAGTAAAATAATTTTCACAATACAACATATATACCGTTTTTAAATACAAAACCCGGAAACAATTCCGGGTTTTTTTTATGTTCTGAAAAATGTACTTTTGTATTTTCTGAATGATCATTGAAATCAGATAATTTTACAAAGAGCTCATTTTTTATATTCATTATAATTATAACCAATGTTTGAAGAGTTAGCTAACAATCAGATTTATGCGTGGGTTATTTTGCCCATTTTAATCTTTTTGGCACGAATACTTGACCAGAGCCTTGGAACAATTCGGGTCATTCTGACAGCTAAAGGATACAAATTTATTGCTCCGGTCTTAGGCTTTTTTGAGTCACTGGCCTGGATACTTGCCGCAAGCCAGGTCATTTATCAGGTTGATAATGTGGTTTGTTATATTTTCTATGGTGGTGGTTTCACTGCAGGAAGTTACATAGGAATGATAATTGAAGAAAAATTATCAATTGGTACGGTGGTTATCAGAATTATACCAAAACAAAACACTGATAAGTTAATAAAATATCTGCGGGCTCACGATTATGGTGTCACTTGTATTGATGTTGAAGGCATGGATGGTAAATCCAAAATGTTGTTAACGATTGTAAAACGAAAAAAAGCAAGGGATGTCATTAACCTTGTTAACCTTTTTAATCCAAAAGCATTTTATACGATAGAAGAAGTAAAATCTGTCAACGAAGGTTATTTTCCGTCACCGGACAGACGCAGGTGGTTTTCTTTTGGGAATGCTTTAATCAGAAAAAGTAAATAGTGGCTCTAAGCTACATTTAAAATGTTTAAAAACAGATACAAGATGTATACATATAAATACCCCAGACCAGCTTTAACAGTTGATGCCCTGGTTTTTCATAAAACCGACAAAAGACAGCTAAATATTCTGCTGATACAGAGAAAAAATGAACCATTTAAAGATATGTGGGCTTTCCCTGGCGGTTTTTTGGACATGCAGGAAACACTTGAACAGGCAGTTGAAAGAGAACTATTCGAAGAAACAGGAATAAACAATGTAAAATTAAAACAAATGCGGGCTTATTCGGCAATTGATCGTGACCCCAGAGGTAGAACAATTTCCGTAGCATTTTATGGCTTTCCGGATGAAATGTTACACCCTAAAGGCTCTGACGATGCCAAAAAGGCAGCATGGTTCAATATTGAAAGCCTGCCACCTCTGGCTTTTGACCATGAAATCATATTACAAGATGCCCTGAATTTGATTCAATAAAAAAAATATCAAACAAAAAACATTATTTTTAATGAGTGTCCATCCATAAAGTAAGTGTCTCGGCCAGAAAGTTCGAGGTCGA
>CAZVTW010000863.1:0-2207 GCA_964629805.1 uncultured Bacteroidales bacterium
TTCCAACTACCGCCGCGTTTCACACGGTTAGAGCCGTTTAGTACCGGTTACCCTCTTGCAAAAATATATATTTTCTTAAACTATTGGTGTTATACATTGAAAAAAGTGCACAATAACTATTCATGGAAGCGTAAAAATTATCTTCCGCAATATTTCCTGCCATATATTCTTTTTCCAGGTTACGGATTTTTTTCACATATCTTTTCAAGTTTTGAGAATGGATCCGCACTGTTGAACCAAAAACCCGTGCACCCAGAAAAGGGACTCCATTTAGGGTTTTGTTGATAAAGGTAGCTTTTTCTTTCAGCTCAAGTTTTAAATTTTTGCCAAGATAATTCTTTGCCTGTTCGCGAAACTTTATCAGGGCAGGTTTTTGATTATGCAGGGACACAAAATCGTCCATGTACCGGATGTAATATTTTGTTTTAAGTTCTTGTTTTACGAAATGATCAAAAGGATTCAGGTAGACATTGGCAAAAAACTGGCTGGTGAGGTTGCCAATGGGCAAACCAACACCATTTGTCCCACCGTTTGAAATTATTTGTCGTAAAAGCGACAACAGTTTTTTATCTTTTATTTTCCGTTCAATTAATTTAAACAATATGTCGTGGTTTATAGAGGCAAAATATTTTTGGATGTCGGATTTAAAATACCAGTTGTTTATGCGGGCAAATTGCTGCGCCCTGAATACAGCTTTGTGTTGCCCCTTTCCTTTTCGCGTTGCATAGCTGTCGTGGATAAAACATTTCTCGTACAATGGTTCCATGATATTGACCACAGCATGGTGCACCACCCTGTCGATAAACGGGGCAACCGCTATTTCACGTTTTTTAGGGTCTGATATGGTAAAATACCTGTAAGGGGATGGCTGGTAGACATTGCGCAGGAGCAAATCCTGTAGTTCGAAAACTGCAGCTTCGAGCCTAAACCCAAAACGTGCGCTTTCAGGTGAATTGCCACTGCCTTTTTTTGCTTTATAAAAGGCACAAAGCAGGTTCTCAAAAGAACAGGCCTGTTGGTACAGATTGTTTATCCTTCGCATTTTTTCAGCCACCCTCCACACATTTTGCCGGCTTCATTGAGCTGGCCTGAGATATATTCATATTGTTTAAGTGAAATATAATGCCTGTCTTTACATAATCGGAACAAGATACGGAGTTTTTCCAGGTGAAGGTTTATTTTACGGAGATATGCTGCTTTTGATTTACTGTAGATCGTTTCTGTGATAAGTTCAATAACATCTATAGAAAGGGATGCAATACGGTTGTTGAGTGAATACCTGGTATGTTTGGGCATTTTTTCAGTACGGTCAAGAATATAATCCATGGTTTTGTACCAGTGCATAAATAAGGGGTAATTATCTGCTTTTGCCATGATTGATATTTTGTTTATGAACAGGTGTGTTTTTTGTTTCCCTTTTCCTGTTGGCTGTAGAAACCTGCTATGAGGCCGGTAATTTCTTTTCCAAATTTTTCAACCTTGGCTTTGCCAAACCCTTTAATTTCTTTAAGCCTGGCAAGGGTGGTGCACTTGTCCCTGACAAGCTGTTCGAGTTGCTTGTTGTTGCAAATAAGGTAGACAGGGAACCCTTCTTTCCCCGCCCGCTGCCTGCGCCACTCTTTGAGGCGTTGCATGAGCAGCAGTTCCTCTTCATTGAACATGGCCGGACCGGGTTTTTCTTCTATCACAGTGTCATATATAATTGATATATGACAATACGGTGTATCTTTGTGTATAAAAAACTCCGTTTTTATTTCATGTATTTTTTTATTCATACAAAACTTATATACAATATCATTATCAAAGCCCTGCAGGCCATCGTCAAACTCAAGGGTAAATAATTTGATTAGCATATATATACTACATTTCATATATATACGTGTAATATTTTCAATTATTGTTTAAATATATATTTCATATATTTTTAAGTGCATAAAAAAAACCTTCAAAATCCTTTGAAGGTTTTTTTTGCAGGCTGGAAAGCCTTCTGAAAAATGTAAAAAGGTAAAAAAGACAAAATGTAATCAGTCCTGGGCAAGACGAAAGCCCATACGGTCGTCGCTGTAGCCCGGGCTGTGGTCGTTACGATTAGCAACCCGGCAGTACTCAGCGTTGCTGTCCCAACTACCGCCGCGTCCCACACGGTTAGAGCCGCTTGACGGCCCCGTAGGATTATTCCGGGGGCTGGACCCATAATAATCACTATC
>CAZVTW010000864.1:0-2204 GCA_964629805.1 uncultured Bacteroidales bacterium
TAATAAGCCACGATAATTAACATTGATTGTTTTAAAAAAGTTAATTAAAGTATCAAGCATGAAGGCGATAAATGTAAAAGCGTTCTGGGACAATGACGCCTCGGTGTGGGTAGCTGAAAGCATCGATATTCCGGGTTTGATAACCGAGGCGGAAACAATGGAAAAGCTTATTGCAAAAATTAAAACATTAATTCCTGAATTATTGGAAGCTAATGGAAAGGAATGGGAACATCCCGGAGCACCGGTACCCTTCCATTTAATTAGTGAATGCAGCGATGTTGCTGAAACATATCGTGGTTAATGTCTGATTTTTCAAAAGATGTAAAAAAAATTCTTCAAGAATATGGTTGTTCTTTTTTTCGTCAGGAAAAAGGAGACCATGAGATTTGGTACAGCCCAATTACGGGTATAAAATTTCCAATCGATTCAAAAATAAAATCAAGACATACAGCAAATGGTATCCTAAAGCAAGCAGGACTTGAAAAAAAATTCTGAAATAACACGACTCCGGCAACCAAGAAAGGGCACGACAGATAGAGGGGACAGAAAGCTGTATAGTGAAAAGTCCGTCCTCCCTGGCAACAACAAGTCGAGTTTCTTGTGGCTGCAAGACGATGCTCGTGTTGCTCAAATTTATAATTGCTGGAAGCCGGCAATACGGCTACTCCATTCTTTCCTAACATGATATAATCCACCGAAATGATTGAGAAAACGATTAAAGTTGTCGATCTCCATTCGGAACAAGTATCGGACGCGGAATTTTGGAAATCCCGGCCGGTGGAGGAGCGGCTGAATGCCCTAGAGTTTCTACGAAGGCAGATGTATGATCCAGATACCGAAAGACTTCAGAGAGTTCTTACAGTTATTGAACGAAAATAACGTTGATTTCATCATTGTCGGAGGTTATGCCGTTGCGTTTCATGGCGCTCCAAGGTACACCGGCGATATCGATATTTATGTAAAGAGAGAAAAGGAAAACGGTAAACGTATCATCGCAGCATTAGAGCATTTCGGTTTTATCGATATCGGTCTGAAACCCGAAGATTTTTCAGAGGAAAATAAAATATTTCAGCTGGGTTATCCGCCTCTACGGATCGACATTTTGACGGATATTGATGGGCTTTCCTGGGGAGAGGCGCTGGCAGGGGCGGTGGAGTATATAATTGACGACTTAACTTGTAAGTTTATCGGGGAAAAAGAATTAATTTTTAATAAACGAAAAACCGGACGACATCAAGATCTTGCCGACATTGACGCTCTCGAGGGGAAGGAACAGTAGTAGCTTCCTCCGGAATTTATCAAGTTGAAAACTACATAGTACTTCGATTATACGTGAAACAGACCGGACCGGAAAAAGATCAGGGATGAATGGATTGAAGGTGCGATTGAAAATCCAATCTCTATTGAAAAACAAAATGCATAGGATGAAGATCAAATATTTTTTCGATACAGATACAGCCTTAATAGAATTTACATCCAACACAGTGAAAACATTTATATTGAAGTTGATGCCGATGGAAACCTTGTAAGCATGACTATTGAACATGCAAAACGATCCGGGTCGCTTTCTGCTTTTAGTTACGAAGAAGTCGGAAATAAAATCGCCTAGTTTTGCACGTAAGGTCTTTTCATATACGTTAAGTACAGACGCAACCACGATTTGGTATAAGTAAGATACTAATGGAACCCGCCCCTCAAAATTCGGTGATTACGATTGCCTACGGCGCGGAGATGTCGAGGGACCGGTATATCGATATTACTCCGGCGCCATGAAAATGTGATTGAGTATCCAGCATAAGAAGCCACGACATACACGAAAGGGCACGACAGATAGAGGGACCAGAGGGCTGTAAAATGGAACGTCCGTCCTCCCGGGTTTCTGGTCAATTTTCAGGGTATAAAGGCGGAATTGAAGCGGTTTATTGTGTAAGGCCGGGTTCAGTGAAAAAGAAATATAATTAACCACGACCGATTAAAGTCGTAATGAATATGACACTTTTCCATGTACGGGAGTAATGATATACTCTTTTTATGAAGAACTTGCGGTTTACATATTGGAAAGATGAAGATTATTTTATCGGTTTTCTCAATGATTTTCCGGATTATGAGAGCCAAGGCACATCGTTGGACGAATTAAAAGAAAATCCGCGTTCCATTTATCATGATATCGAATCGAATGAAATTCCTTATATCAGACATATTTC
>CAZVTW010000865.1:0-2202 GCA_964629805.1 uncultured Bacteroidales bacterium
ACCATCCAGGCAAGTTTGAGCATTGGGAAAGAACTTTTTCACCGGTTCGTGATACCGGGATTTCTTTTGCTTTTTGTCAACCAGCCGAATTCCATTACCCTTTAACATATCGGCTATTGTCTGTCGTGAAGGGGCTGGAGTTAACCAATGCTGTTGACACCACTTTTTTCTTAATGCTTTTGCAAACGCGTTTAGCCTGATTTTTCGACGTTCCTTTTTATAGTCTAACCAGATTTCCATTACGAATTTAATTTGCTCATCCGAGTAACCGGTTAAAAGGGGCGGCACACTTTTAGTTCCTTCTTGTTCCAGGTTCTTGAGATAACTATCGCTAACTTTCAATAATTCAGCAATTTGATGCCGTGAGCAGCCGCTATCCCATTGAACTCGTCGATAAGCTTTTTTCGCCTGACTGTCAGTCTGTTTTTGTTTTTTTTTACCTCTACTCTGATGGCTACGGATAAATCAAAAAGGCGTTTGTAAACATCGGCCTGCTCTGCTTGCAACAAGGCTAGTCTCAGCTGCTCTTCGGCACTTGTTTTTGCCTTTTGCAACTCTGCAATGGTTTCGTTCAGTTTCTCGGGCGAACGATTGTTTTTGTGCTTATAAGCATTTTTGCGACTAATACCCGCTTCATGACAAAACTGTTGTATGTTAATCTTTTGAGTTGATTTTTTCGCTCTCAATAACTCTGCTGCTTGAAGAATGTGGGCAATCTCTTCAGGTGTAAAATCAGCCATATTCTCCCTTTCTTTTCTAAAAGGTTTATTCTGTGACAATGGGCTTTTCCTGAATATACGCTTTCCGACCGAAAATTGTCAACTCGATTTTGCCCTCTTTGAGAGTAATGTTGAATAATTGAACCTGACGTAAGGACAAATCAATACCATTTTCTACCAGCTTTGACAGTCCTCGTTCCACTTGATCAAGCCAACCATGGAATCGATCAGCAGGAACGCATAGACCATCAAGACCTTGATGAACCCGATGATAATTATAACGCCATATCCAGTCGCTTATTTTTTCGCGCGCTTCAGCTACACTGGAAAATGGGGTCTCCCGAACCAATTCTTTTTGAATTGCTTTATTAACCGCTTCGATCTTGCCGATCGTCTCCGGGTGATAAGGACTGGTATGAATATGGTATATATCCTGATCTTCAAGATATTTTTCAAAGGCGTTGATACCACGCCAACCATGAAATACAAAACCACGGTCACTGACCAAACGCTCAAATTTACCATAACGGTTAATGGCATCTGAAACCATCGTTTCGATGTCTTCTATATTACATTGCTCTAACAAAGTAAAATTCAAAAGAAAACGACTATAGTCATCCAGGAGTAATACCAGATAGACTTTTTGCTTATGTATGTAAAATTCGCAAACATCGATCTGTGTCAGCTCTAAGGGTCTGGTGGCCTCAAAACGAAGATAATCTTTCTTATTAGAACGACGACGCTCAAATGTGTAGCCCTCAGCCTGAAGAATCTTTCGAATCGATTCTATACTTATGGTGGTGCCTTCGCGCCGAAGCTGATTGCGAATCTGACTCGGACCAAAGCCCGGGTCTGTTTCTTTAATAGCTAAAACTTTGGTTCTTTTCCAATCTTCTATCGGTTTGCCACCTATATTACCGGCTCGACCATCTTTAAGACCGTCATCGCCAAAAGTCTCGTGTTGCTTTTTCCAATTGTAGATACTGGCCGGACTAATGTTGAATTCTTTTGCGACTTTGGGAATGCTCGAAGTTTTTACGGCTTTTAAAATCTCTAGCTTCTTTTCCAGAGTATAGCTTTTTGCATTCATTGTTTTTACTCCTTATCTTGGATGTCTCCAGTTCAAGGCGTAAAAAGTGTAACCCCTAAATAAGGCTCATTTTTTTGTTTTTCTATTAGCCAAAACAGGTAAAGAACTTGATGTGTATAGAATATACTTTACTTTTTATGCGGAATTAACGGCTTTGCCTGCTTGACCAAGCCGGCAACACGAACATGCTTTCCGGGACTCTTTGTATCGCCCAAATCCCGACGAATTTTTTCCAATTGTTCTAGCAATCGACCTACAATATCAGGATGTTGTGCCGCCACATCTGTTTTCTCACCGATATCTTTATCCAAATTGTAAAATTCTCCGAATTCATGCAATTTCCATGGTCCCGAACGGACAGCTCGCAGATCATTGTTCCGATAATAGAACAAC
>CAZVTW010000866.1:0-2195 GCA_964629805.1 uncultured Bacteroidales bacterium
TTTTTTTCACTTCAGCCCAAAAAGCTGTTTGTTGCAGAACCGGTGATTTTTGTATTTGTGTTGTATCCTTTTGCCTGATCTGGATATCCATTTTATTGTGAATTGAAATGATGATTTTTCAACAATAATCAAATGCAAAGTTCAGAAATATTCTGTGGATAATAAAAAAAATGCCCGGTAAAAATATCAATATATCTGACAACCTGTCTATTTTCTACTTAAGGATGTAATTTTTGAATTATTCCGGCATAATCCAGTTCATAATTTAAATAAAAATATCCGAGGAGGCATGTAAAAAAAAGACCTGAAAATATCGAAATAAGATTCAATGTAAACAATAATTTTGGCTGTTTTTTATTGAACTTTTGTATTTGCTTTGATACTCCCGACATCAGGATTTACCTTGATTTTGGTCACGACTTTCAATTCATTTCATATGTGTCTTCGAGGGTACGAATTTGTAACTTCTCCTCAAAATTTGGCATGTCTTTACCACATGAAAACATGATTTTCGCTGACTGACCGGGCAATAAATCAAAATAATTATCAGAGAAAAAACCGTCTTCCTCTGTTTCAAGATACACATTTTTGGCCAGGATATCTGTCGACAATTCAATTTCGTACCCCGCAGCCATCTTTTCAACATTCATTTGAATTTCAGGAGATGACAGTTTAAGCGCCTTAAAGGGAACAAAATAGATGATATTTTCTGACATCACGGCTCCGTTATTATCTTCTACCTGCAACAATAACAATGATTGTTGCTTGTCTGCATCTTTCAATATTTCATCTTTTGATAGTGTCAGGTATTTTTTGCTCTTGTTCTCCAACACAGTAATTTTCTTTTCATTCTCAAAAGTAATATCACCTGTAAAAGAAATAACAATGGCTTTTAATGTTGCCTGCAAATCTTCCGTTTTATCGGAAATAACAAATATCCCGATTTCAGTATCTGTGCTGTCAACAGAAACCAGGATATCCTTATACGCTTTTTTGACGTAATAATGCATGGCTTTCCAGCGTCCGTAATAATCCCTGCCCGACCATGATGCAGCAGGCCAGCAGTCATTTATTTGCCAGTATAAACTTCCCATGCAATACGGCATGTTTCTCCTGTGCGCTTCCATGGCAATTTTTGTCCCTTCAGCCTGAAGCACATGATTAACATACAAAAATGAACGAAAATCTTTCGGCTTGCGGAAATCACGTAGCATATACTCTTCAATGGTTTCATTGCCTATTGAGGAACGTTGATGAGATTTCATGACTTCTGAGTAAACATCCTGGTCTTCCTCCACTGAGAATTCCTTTATGGTCTTAAATTCCGGGAATGACTGAAATCCATACTCTGACATGAAGCGTGGTATTACCTCAGCATAAGAAGAGAAGGGCTCTTTCCCCCACCAGACACCCCAGTAGTGCAGATCGCCTGAATTCCCGCCGGATGGTTTACCAAACTCCTCACCTGGCGAAGAAGGCCAGTAAAAACGGTCCGGGTCATACGTTTTGACAACATCAAAAAGAATGTGATGAAAAAGATCATCATAAGCTTTCCATATGATATCAGCCACTTCCTGACCCTGTTCTTCAATGGTTTTGTCCTTCCATCCCCAGTGATACCAGGCATCAATACATTCGTTATTGCCACACCACAGCGCAATGGAAGGATGATTTCTCAGCCGCCGGACATTGTCTATGGCTTCCTGTTTGACATTGGCAAGAAACTCATCATCACCGGGATACATAGAACAGGCAAACATAAAATCCTGCCAGACAAGAATACCGTTTTCATCACATAAATCATAAAAAATATCTTTTTCATAAACACCGCCTCCCCAGACACGCAGCATATTCATATTAGCATCCACTGCCGATTTGATAAGGCTTTCGTATCGCTCAGGTGTAACCCGGTTAAGAAAGTTATCCTGCGGAATATAATTAGCTCCTTTCATGAAAACAGGACGTCCGTTTACCTGGAGATAAAAACTTTTCCCCTTGTCATCTTCCTCCTGTACAACTTCGACTGTTCTCAGACCAATCCTTGTTTCTTTTTCGGTTTCGTAAAAATCTTCAGTTATGAGATCAGCCCTGACCGAGTAAAGATTTTGGTCTCCGAGTCCTTGAGGCCACCAAAGTTGAGGATTTTCAATTTTGAGTTCATAAGAAATTGTACCATTCCCTTTTTTTAATTCAAT
>CAZVTW010000867.1:0-2195 GCA_964629805.1 uncultured Bacteroidales bacterium
TAAAAGAGGAAAAAGTGTACAAATCATTTCTGACAGCAATGGAAAATCCTAAAGATGTAAAGGTTTTAGACCTCAGAAAAAACAAATTGTTAGCTTTACCTCAGGAAATAGGAAACTTTACCAATTTACAGGTTTTGCACCTGGAAAATAACGAGATAGAATTGCTGCCTGAAGTCTTGTTTCAGTTAGAACAACTGCAGCAACTTTATCTCGGAGGGAACAAGCTGAAAGAACTTCCGCCGGAAATCGCTCATCTGAAATATCTGAAAATTCTTGACCTGTTTGATAACGAACTAAAATCATTACCCCCTGAAATCGGTTCCTGCAAAAAAATCATAAGACTGGATTTGAACTGGAATGAGTTAACAGAATTACCAGCAACAATTGTTGATTCATTGACTCACCTCAGACAGCTCTACCTGGACGAGAATCAAATCAAAAAATTGCCGGAGAATATTGGTAAATTAAAACAAATTGAAGAGCTGAAGGTATATAAAAATAAACTTAAGAGTTTACCTCCCGGTATTGGACAACTCACAAAGCTACCCAGATTGGATGTCGGGAACAATGAACTAACATCTGTTCCTGCAGAAATTGGCAATCTCACAAATCTTGAATACCTGAGTTTTGAATCCAACCAAATAAATTCTGTACCAGAAAGTATATGCAAATTAACAGACCTTAAAAAGATTTTTCTCAATGACAACAAAATTGGCAGCCTGCCTGAATGTATCGGACAATTGCAAAACCTGGACAGACTTGATCTATCTGTCAATGAACTTGAAGCGCTCCCCGAAAGCCTTGGTAAGCTGACAAATCTGGAAACTTTTGATATCAGGGAAAACAGTATCAAAAAACTGCCGGAATCAATCGGGAATTTGACAAAACTCAAAGAACTTCAGTTTGCCTACAACAAAATCTATACACTCCCCGAAACCATCGGCAAGCTGCAAAATGTGACATATTGTAATTTTACAAACAACAACCTTCACTCACTTCCCGAAGAGATTACTCAACTGACCAAATGTAAAACAATAGACCTGGCCAACAACAGGTTCAGCACAATACCCGGGTCACTCAGCAGGATGAAAACACTTAATAAACTTGATTTATCGGGCAATAATATAAAAAAAGTGATCTCTTCCATTGAACAATTTCAGTATCTGACGCATTTAAACTTATCAAACAATGCTATTTATTCTTTGTCTCGCGACCTGGGGAAATTGTCAAATCTTGAAGAACTGAATTTAAGCAGAAACGAAATTCTTGTGATACCGGACCAGTTAGACGGAATGAAAAATTTAAAGACTCTCGATCTATCATATAATAATTTATACAACTCACAAAAAAAGAAAGTGAAAAAGCTGCTTCCGCAAACAGAGATATCTTTATAAGATAATGGTATCTATTATTTTCTGAACTCAGTAAATTCGATAGATAAAGGCGCAAGGCATCGTTTAATCCCGGAGTCCCGACATACTTGATGTCGGGATGAGGAGTTAAACGATGCCTTGTAACGCATAGATTTCGAAAATTACTGAGTTCAGATTTTATATAACGTCTAAAATACAAATGATGGAAAAAATTTTTTCAATTATTATTTTGCTATTGACCCTTAGCAAATTATCCACCGGACAGGATGAAAAATCAGTATTTATCCCCGGCGCTATAACAAGTGGATATGAATTCTTGCGGGATGATGGTATGTCGCCTCTTATCTACAAAGGATTTAACCTGGGCGCCCGGTTTGGTCGTGAAGCAGAAACAGAAAACAGAATCACAAATTTCAATATTTACTCTCACTATGGCAGTTTGTATACGAGGAATTATGAAACAGATGGTATTTCTGCGTTCAACGTCAGGGTTGAGGCCCAATACTCCTATTTAAAATCATACCGTAAATTGTCAAATGATATTCGCTGGTTTTTGGGTGGTCACTTAGGTTCTCTGTTCAATGGCAGGTTAAACTCAAAAATGACAAACAATCTTTTTTTATACGAATCTTTTACTTCACTTGGTATTTCCACTTTGTTTGAAAAAGACCTGTTGCTGGAAGAAAAGAAATTTGATATATGGTTCATCAGAATAATCCGTCCTGAAAGAAACCTGAAAGTTAGAATAAAAGCAGAATTACCTTTACTCGGTTATGGTATACGGCCAAATTATATTACCATTCCTGATTTTACTGACAATGA
>CAZVTW010000868.1:0-2185 GCA_964629805.1 uncultured Bacteroidales bacterium
TATGACTATTTTTGTTGTCTGGTTCATAAATTTATTTTTTTACTAAAAACAAAGCGTCATGTTTGCCCAGGGTAATTCTATCCCCGACAGGTTTACCATTATTTGTTTCCCTGTCCTGATACACTGTTCCTTTAATCCTCCGGTATTGATTTCCGGGAGCTATTTTTGAAAGATCAAACGTGTAATCCTGTAATCCGGGGTTGGTAATGACCAATCCTTTTTCAAACACCCGGTACATTACATCGGCACCAGCAAATAACTGCATGGATTCAATATACACCGGTTCCGTGCTTTCAATACTTACCTCAATATCTATTTGTTTTGGTGATAAATAGTGGAAAAAGAAATAGTTTGTGTAAGGTTTATCATTGATATACCCCCATCTCCTGTCCTTATAGTTAAACCACCACTCGTAATCATCAACTATACTTTCTCCTTGTTTATCAACGGGGCGGATAGTAACAATCCTTGCTATTTCAGGATAGTATTTTTTTATTGGTTCGCAGGTGCTGGTTATTTTCAGGGTAAATTCATGATCAGGGATGGAGACATCAGGTATAATAAACCTGATTTGATCACTTTTTGCATCGCCATTCAATACTAACTTTCCATTTTTAATTTCCGCATTGCCCTGTTTCATTACCATTTTTCCGGTCAGACCATTTGAAGGCCTTTCCCCGGCCAACATATCTTCCTCTTCCAGTACGAGGTGTATGGCAGCACTTTCCGGTTTACCAAGCCAGGCCAGTTCATTTTCTTCTCCTTTCACCAGTTCATCATATATCCCAAAAGTACCATCCGGGTTCCTTGGTGGAGAAGTGGACTGACAAAGTGCTGAACCGGTGTACATGGCCGAAGAGAATGCTACCCTGTGGGTGGCCATTCTATCCACGTGAAGGCGGTGGTTCAAAAAGGAAAAATTGGGTTTTTCGGCATTCTCATTCCAAAACCCGTGAACATTAATAAGATGAGACCATAACAAGGGTTCATCACCATGAACTTTGCCATAACCTTCGGTTTCTACGCCATTTAAATATTTAAAGCTGCGCTGGGTTTTGTACCCGGCATCGGCCATAAACAGGATGCCCGGCCTTACCATATCGAGCTTTTTTCTTGTTTTTCTTACAAATTCCGCCACGCCTTTCTCATAGGTATTTACTCCGTCAATGATGCCCATGTCGCCTTTACCATCTCCATTGCAGTCGGGTTCCAGCTTTTTACCGGCACCCCAGTCCTGCAGATATCCATAGCTCGGGTAAAACAAGGTTCTGAACAACACATCCAATTCTATTCCGTCATAATGGTGCAGATCTCCGCCTGGTTTAAATTTATTTGCGATGTATTTGGATAAAACATCAGAACAATTTCTGCCTTGAGCATCTTTGGGGCAAGCCGTGGAATGATTGTAATACCACATAATATTATTTTGAGGGCCATTCCAGGGGCCCTCGATAACGTGGGCTGCGATCATGGCTTTTCCTTTTTCAAAAGATTTAGCACTGGTGTTGAATTGTGCCCGTGCGATTGTCAACATGTTGTTCTCATAATCAATATCACGAATTATAGCTTGCTCACAATATGACCAATCGGGCTTCTCATTTTCATCCAGACGAACAATGGCTACATCTTCTTTGCGATCAAAAAATCTTCCGGTGTATTCCTGGAACAAACTGGCATCCTCTACTTTAACTTTTGAATAATTCCATTGCTCTGGTAAATCCCCTGCTATTTTTGTTCCATTATGATACAACCAATGTCCATCAAAAAATTCACCGGATTCGTAACGAACATCCCTTGCATTACCATTATAATGAAGCAATACCAGCTTTTCAGGATGGTCTTTTTTGAATTGTGTGTAATAAGCAACACTTTTATCAGTTAATACTGCTTTTTCTTCTTGCAATGCTTTTCCCATTATCCCCATTAAACCATCAAACTCGTTTTTCCAGGCCTGGTAATCCAGATACCTGTCAATTCCCTCTGTTTGCCTGAAAAAAAATGCCCTGGGAAATTCATTTTTTAAAATAGTCAAATTGGTATCTGGGTTTTGATTTTTCTGGCAGCCAAAAATAATTATTCCAAAAATTCCGGCAATAATCGATAATACAATTCCTGTTTTCATTGTTTCAATTTTTTACTAAAAACAAAGCATCTTTTTTTAATGTTATTTGTTCATCAACAGGTT
>CAZVTW010000869.1:0-2184 GCA_964629805.1 uncultured Bacteroidales bacterium
AGCCAGCTGGCAAAAAAATTAAAAAATATCAAATTCCGGAGAATGAAAATGTCTGAAATAATTACATCAATAATCCTGAAATTAAGAAATCCGTCGAACTAAATTATTTTGTTCTTCCTGAAGTTCCAGAATCAAATTCCACAGGAAGAACTGATATTCGAATTTTTTCTCCAAATACTTTTTATAACCAGGAAGAATATTACATTATTGAATGTAAACGGCTAGATAACCAGGCTCGTAGAGGTGTATCTGGACTAAATTATAAATATATTGCAAACGGTATTCAAAGATTTACAACTAGCTTTTATGCTTCATTTTATAAAACAAACGCCATGATTGGTTTTGTTGTTGATTCTTTAGACATTCATAAAAATATAGAGGATATTAATTACTTGTTAGAGAATGAGTTTTCACAAATAAATACTACAGATTTAATTAGAAAAGAAAACTTCATTTCTCATTTCGATTTTCAATATAGTTCAGGTCATTTGACAGAGGATAGACAGGAATTAAAACTATATCATCTAATGTTCAGTTTTATTGATTGATATGCCTACCCTTCGCAACCATACACATTGCCAAGTCGCTCAAAATGCCGATGCACAGACCAAAACTTGCCAAAGAGTATGGCTGCTCCAACCCATAGGCAGACAATGGAAAACAAAGCACGAAAACACAACAATGTGTATAATTCATAAGGGTTTCAGTGGTTTTCGAGCAGTATCACCCGCATCAATTTTGGGTAGTAACTTGATAGGTTTGAAGCCCGCAATCCCTTAGGGGCAAGTGTATCAGCGACAATGATACGATATAATAAACTTGATAGTTTTGAAGAATTGAAAAAAACAGTATCTTCATAAAGTATTTAATGGAGAATTGTAGAAAAGATGATGTATGTTTTAAAAAAATATAAAGACCTAAAAGCATTATTAATGCTGGGATCACACACAAATGTGTTAAAAAAATGTTCAAATGTTTGCAATTGTATCAAATTTGATACTATATTTGTAATCAATAAGACTCACCACGCTTCCCATTTGAACAGCGCACCCGGGTGGGTTTTCGATTTTTATGGAGGGAATGTCTCATGAAGTATACTAAGCCTCCTCTTTCCATTACCGACCAGATAGCAAAACTCAAGCATCGTGGATTAAATTTTAGCGATGAACAAAAAGCTGCCCATTATTTATCTAATATAAGCTATTACAGGTTGCGGGCATATACCTATCCATTTCAGGATAATTCCGACCCAAGTCATCAGTTCATAAAAGAAATTAGTTTCGATGACATTATTGAATTATATGTATTCGATCGCCGTTTACGCTTATTGGTTTTTAATGCTATCGAAAAGATAGAAATTGCATTACGTACCAAAATAGTTTATGAATTTTCACTTGTTAATGGTAGTCATTGGCACGAAGATGCTAATATGTATCGCAATAATTATTATTTCAATAAAAACATAAATTCACTGTATGAAGAGATTGACCGTTCGTCTGAAACGTTCATCGAACATTATAAAGAGATTTATACAACGCCGGCCTATCCTCCTGCATGGATGAGTCTTGAAGTTATTACTATGGGTTTATTAAGTAAACTATTTGGCAACCTTAAAAAAGGAAATGAAAAGAAAAAAGTAGCCAAGGAATTTGGTTTACCAAATCCATTGATACTGGAAAGTTGGATGCACGCATTTGCAGGTTTACGAAATATTTGTGCTCACCATAGCCGACTTTGGAACCGTCGTTTTACAATTGTGCCGAAATTACCTTACAATACAGCAAATCAATTTATTAATAACGCAAGTATTTATAACAATAAGTTGTACACGCAGTTGTGTTGCATGAATTATATAACACGAATAATCAGTCCCAATAGTAGTTTTGTTAATGATTTAAAAAAATTGTTACAAACTTGCGATTTAGTTGATTGTAAAGAAATGGGCTTCCCTGATGATTGGAAAGACGAACCGATTTGGCAATAATTGATTTAAAGAATGAATAAACACCAGCCCCTAACAAAGCATAAACTCAATGGCCGTGAGGGTTTCATGGATAATGATACAGTAATTTGAAAAATCTGTGGTGCTATTTTACCTGATGTGGACGGCCACTGTGTTTATGCTCGAACGTTGTGTTTCATGCTGAGAGACCGCGCAACTAAAGCCAACGCGCATTTGGCACA
>CAZVTW010000870.1:0-2179 GCA_964629805.1 uncultured Bacteroidales bacterium
AAAAAAGTATTTCACAGGGTTCACCCTGTGAAATAAACAGTTGTTCGCGAAAAAAATATTTCACAGGGTTCACCCTGTGAAATAAACAGTTGTTCGCGAAAAAAATATTTCACAGGGTTCACCCTGTGAAATAGACAGTTGTTCACGAAAAAAGTATTTCACAGGGTTCACCCTGTGAAATAAACAGTTGTTCGCGAAAAAAATATTTCACAGGGTTCACCCTGTGAAATAGACAGTTGTTCACGAAAAAAGTATTTCACAGGGTAAATCAAAGAACTCATTTCTTTCTTGTAAGACAATCATTAACACGACTTCAAGTCACAACAACGAAAATGGGTTTGAGTAGTTTTATTTTGTGGTGTGGTTTTGAGCGAAGCGAAAAATCACGCCACAAAATAAAATTACTTCAAACCCAATGTTAGCGTTTTTATTTTATTCTTTATCAGTCTGTTGTCTTTATTGCGTTGTCCTTTATTTTTCTTGGTTTGTCTCATTATGTCCTGTTTTTGGCGTGATTATGGCTTGATTGTCTTGATTAATTCATAGTAAGTAGCTGCCCCTTTTTTGTCCGAACTTTTGATTAATTCTTTTGTCATTAAATCGCTCAAATCACGTGTAGCTGTTCGGCTCGAACAGTCATTTATTTGTTGATATTCTTTATTTGTTATTGTATTGTTTATTTTTAAATATTCAATTATTTTTCTTTGTCTTTCATTTAACACCAACTTATCTAAATATTTATCGTCTAATTGATTTTGGTATATTGTAACACAAATTCCGCCTGTTAGAATTTCAATATCAGGCTCAGGTAAACCAAAGACTTTACATTCATTTATGATTTTCAGAGTGCCACGTCCCCAAGCCTCAATTAATCCTCCTTTGAAAAATATATCAGCAAGTATTTGATTTTGGGGATATGATGAGTGCTTACTTTTTAAATCCTCAATTTTCAGTTGTCTTGGTAATTCACCGACATTCCAAATCATTATTTTGTTGTCATACAGGCTTATTTGAATTGGCGGTCCAAAATAATTCCTGTGAATTATTGCATTTATCAATGCTTCACGAACTGCTTTTTCGGGATAAGGTGGTGTTTCAACACGATGTAATTTAACATACGAAATTGTGTTGATAAAGTATTTCTTGTCCAGTATTTCCAATATTTTATCAGCCAATTGAAAAGCATTCCCTTCAACGACTTCTTGTGATTGTAAATCATGGTCTGAATTTCCAAATCGACCTATTTTCGCATAAGCATTTATGAAAAAATCACATGGATTTTTCCCAAACAGTAAAACCGCTGCTCGTTTTAGTTTATCATCTTCAACAAGTCGTAAGTTCCTGAATATTTGACTTATGTCCTTTTCATGTTCAATCGCAGGTAAACGTTTTGTTCTTACTGCCTCTTTTTTGAAATACTCAACCGCATTAATATCAATATCATCAAATGTTGCTTTCGGTTCAATTACATCTCCCCAAGTTTTGCCAGACTTTTTAAGTAGAAACTCGGTTAAATCGTTGCCGTTTAACTCCTGTTTTGTACTTCCTGTTCTGATGTAAAATTTACCTTGATATGAGATTGGTGTATCATACGGATTTACAGTTATTTCAATATAGTATTTATCGTTATCGTTGAGTAAATTGACTTCACATAATATTCCAAGTCGGTTTTGTATTTTATTGGGCAAATCGTCCATGAGCTTCTTGTAGTTTTCAACTCCTACAATTTTTCCGTCATCATCAACTCCGATAAATATCTGTCCTCCTTTTGCGTTTGCAAAACCACAAATCCATTTGAGATATTCATCTTTCCATATCTTTTTCCATTCTATATTTTGTTGTTCTGGCATATCAAGGTCTATTCTATTATTTTATTTGAATTTTTAAAATTTCTAACTCATGCGTAAATCCGTCTTGTGTTTTCGCAATAATGTTTTCAAAATAAATATTATGTCCTGATTTTAATTCATTAATTAAGTCAACATGTTCTTCTGTAAAACGATTGCTCTCTGATTTCAATTTTTTCTCTATACCATTTTGATAAGCTACCATACAAAAACTCTCTTATGTTTGTACCATGAACCAAATATAGTTAATTCATGTAATAAAAACTAACAGCGATAGGAAAAAGAGTTAAACCAAGACAATTGCTTTTCAATATGTCGTTACTAAGAAAATT
>CAZVTW010000871.1:0-2178 GCA_964629805.1 uncultured Bacteroidales bacterium
TGGCTTATGAAAAACAAGCGGTGATTTTGCGACTGCGGGAAGGATGGATTGCGGCAGGCGAAGGCGCAAAAGGAAAACCGCGAATGAGCCATGCCAGGAGCAATAGCAAAAACTGTGACAAACGTGGGTTGTGGGCGTTTGGCGCAGTTTTTTGCGCTCCTGGTATGGCGAATACCGCTTAACCGCGATTGGGGGGGAGGATGGTTTTTTTTTTAAATACTTTCTTTCATGTACGCGTTGCAGACGCGTGCAAACATGGTTGCAAATCCTTTGTGTGTTTTGTATGGAACCGATTACAAATCGGCGCCAGCCGGGGTAGCCGGGTAGAACCCTTGACAATATATACCGGCTTATACAAGGACTAAGCCGAACTGGGAATGTAGGGGGGGACATTATTTTTCCGTAACAGGGTGGAAGCCTTGATGGCAAATCCGTAGCAGGACGCTACGGATAACTGGGGCTATTATTAAGCTCAACGGCTTCAATTATTTATCAAACATTACCTGAACTGGTGAATAAATTAAATAACACTGATAACTATTTATGGTTAATAAAAGTACCATCTTTTGATATAAAAAAACTATTAATCACCTCTTTTGCTTTGTAATCATTCCAAGTTCTTACTTTAATTTCGGAATGATTAATTATTCTTGATTTAACACTATAAAATCCTTCTGCGTTTTGATATGCAATTTCAAGAAAATCAATCAACTTGCATTCTTTTGATAATGTCAAAAACCAATGAATTATTTCTGAAGGATAAAATCTTCGTAAAATTAAAATATAATATAAATTTTGATATTGTTCAATCATTAAAATTTCATATCTAAAATCTTTATTATATTTTTCTATTTCATTGAAACCATATACATTATAACTTTTTTCATCAATGGTAAATCCTTTTAAAGTGTCATTAATTTTGATAGAATCTTTAAAATCCATAGGCATTTGAGGGGGACATAATGAACTATCAATTAATAAACAATTCCTATTCTCTTGAGCAATTGAAATTCCTGACAAAATTGAAATGAAAACAAATACTGTAAAAAAAATGTTATATCTATTCATATAATTTCCCTATTAATAAATGAAAAATCGGATCAAACGCGTCTCCTCTTCTTTGATATATATTTCCTCCCATATTATTAGGGGGGTTGCCTGATCCATTTGCTCCTGAATATGACTCTAAATGAAGCATATATATTTCTTGTCCATTCAAGATCAAAAGGGGTGATCCATTTCTGGTAAGTCTACCTGTTTTACCTAATATTTGTCCTGGATTAACTCGATCTCCTACATTCAATGAGATACTATTACCATCTAGTTCACCATATCTCATTATCAACTTATTTCCATCGGAAGTATAATAATCATGTAATATAGTTATTTGATTCGTTCCGCAATAATAGAAATTATTTGATATTACTTTACCGCTATACATACTTCTGACATTTGCGTCACTATCAGTGTATAAATCTCTCCCTGCATGCCTTCTGGTTCCGCTTGATCTCCATGATCCATATGTTGCCATATTCTCTCTCGCATCATCCATCCATGAATAAGCTGAATGTGTTCCCCAAGGATCATTTATTGGATTTTCATCTATTGGAAAATATGGTCGTGATGTTTTGTCAACTGTTTTTAGATCAATTTCAAAGCCTGCTGTAGACCAACCATTAGTTAGAGAATAATATAAAGGTTGCCCTATATCATAAAATTGTTGTCCATCAACATCAATCATTTTAATATCATCTAAAGTGCTTCCATCAATCATTGTTAGAGAATAGGAAGGATTTGTTTCAACATAGCTATTTGGAGTGACATTAGCTTCTGAAATATTCGGATCGTCCGCATCCAAAAATTCTAATCCTTCTAATTCTACCCCATCAATCACCCTATTTTCACTAAAAGCGAACGGGCTGTTCCATGGATATTTCTTCGTTAACGGGTCAATACTCCAGAACCTTCCAGTCCTCGGATCATGCATTCTGAACTTGTATGCGTAGCTTGTCCCTGTCGAGCCTTTTATCTCATCATCCTTTTCCTGTCCCTGGAAAGCATATCTGTATTTCTCTGAGTTGTAACCCCTTCCCGGGATAAGCATTCCGAAAACTCAATAATTCATGCCTGTTTCAAAAATTCTTGCATTTGATTACAAACCCTGCTCTCTCCTGATAT
>CAZVTW010000872.1:0-2178 GCA_964629805.1 uncultured Bacteroidales bacterium
GCTTTTAAGCAGAGCTGATCGAGAAATTGGGCGTCTTGATATGTATTCTGAATATATTCCAAACCTTGATCTTTTCATTAAAATGCATGTACTGAAGGAAGCAACTCAAAGCAGTAAAATTGAAGGCACAAATACAAATCTGGAAGAAGCTTTATTGGATAAGGAAGATGTGCCTATGGAAAAGCAAGATGATTGGGAGGAAGTTCAAAATTATATAAGCGCAATGAACAAATCCATTGAACGATTGAAAGAGTTGCCATTTTCTTCACGTTTATTAAAAGAGGTTCATAAAGAATTATTACAGGGAGTTCGTGGTGAACATAAATTACCAGGAGAATACAGGAAAAGTCAAAACTGGATTGGCGGAGCTACTATAGATGACGCCACCTTTGTACCGCCTTCGTATGAAACTGTGCCAGAGTTAATGAGTGATCTTGAAAAATTCATTCACAATGATTCAGTATTTCTTCCAGACTTGTTAAAAATTGCATTGATTCATTACCAGTTCGAAACAATCCACCCCTTTTTAGATGGTAATGGCAGAGTTGGAAGGTTATTGATTACGCTGTATTTGGTTGAAAAAAAAATATTAAAGCAACCGGTATTATATTTATCAGATTTTTTTGAAAGAAATAGAATGCTTTATTATGATAATTTAATGCGAGTAAGGCAAAATAATGATCTGGACCAATGGTTTAAATTTTTCCTTATCGGAGTTACTGAAACAGCTCAGAAAAGTATTGCTACATTTGACAATATAATGCGGTTACAAAAATATGTTGAAGACAAAATAAGTACTCTTGGCAGCAGAGCTGCAAAGGCACAGAAAGTAATCAATTTTCTTTATCAGCACCCTTTAATTACAGCGTCTGTCGTTGGATCTGTTACCGGTTTAACAGCAGCGTCATCTTACAAGCTTATAAATGATTTAATACAACTTGAATTGTTTAGAGAAATTACAGGCGGAAAACGAGGGAAAATATTTGTTTTCGAAAAATACCTTGGCTTGTTCTATCAATAAGTTTCGTTAGATTCGAGCGTAGTGTTTTTACATGGAATTTGAAGCGAATGGACGCCAAGCAAAGTTGAAAAATCTGCTCAAGAAATAGCATATACTTAAAATCACATATAACAAGATATTCAACCAGACAAAAACGCTGTGTTTCACATCAAGTTGAGCAGGTAAATAAAGGGTAATTTTCTATATCAATTCTGGTGTAGCGTTTTTACTGGTTAATATTATCGAACCCCGCAGTTAGTGACATGGTTAGACGCAATTAAAAAGACAAAAGCGGCGTCAAAATCACAGAAACAAGAAAACCAGATTTGTAAAGTTAATGGCGCAGATCGATGTTGTTCGTTCTTAACGTTTGTTCACTGATTTCATAGACATCACGTCGATACTCCAAAAAGGTATCCATGTAATTAAAAAATAGGGCGCTATTTATTGCCATAACATTTTTCCTTCGATGGTTATATTTTCCAATGCTTGTTGTTCACGTTTATTTGAGATATGGATATAAATCGATGTTTCGGCTTTATTTATGAGTATAGATTTTAGTGTTTTCACTTCGAGCGTGTCCCAGAACAAACCCGGTAACCCCAGGCCCGGCAACTTTGTTAAGATGAGTTCCGGCAGTGTGGCGAAACAGATGGGCGTGCAAATGTTTATCGATCTTTAGATGGGCCATGGCTTCCTGGAAAATGATCTGTAAAGTTCTTTCAGAAATTCGTTTTTTCTTTTAGAGAGAAAAAGTGGGCCATCGACTATATTGAGTGATTTTAAATAATCAGCAAGCACAGCACACAGAATTTGCGGCATATAAAACCGGCGTGTTATAGTACCCTTTTCTTGAACGAGTAAAATACCCATGTCGAGATTGACGTCCTCAATATTGAGGTTTTGCAGGGCTTTGAGCCGCAAACCCAGTAAGCCAAGAATCATAAAAATAATGAGATTGCGCAGGTTCGTAAGGTTGTTTGCTTTTTGTGTGGCATATTCCAGTAACTCATTGAATTCATTTTCAGTTAAATAATATGGTACTTTTTTTACAATCTTTGGGTAAGGAATGGATTCGGCAATGTTTTCTTTAATCATATCTTGTATTTTAAGGTAATGAAAGAACTTGTGCATTGTCCAGACCCGTTGTTTTTGGATGTGTATTGAAGGATTGCGAT
>CAZVTW010000873.1:0-2177 GCA_964629805.1 uncultured Bacteroidales bacterium
AATCAGAGAAAGTTATTAATCCGGCTTTATCATGTTTCTGAATGGCAACATTTGAAATGACCAGGCTTGTGTTAATGGCAAAATCAAGCAAACTAAGACCGTTAAAGGGCATCTTCATAACCCTGCTTTTATCAATAACCGAATAAATTTGCTGTGAACGTTCGTCCTCATAATGATTGACCATCACTTTGCCCTGACGGCTACTCGCTTTCCAGTTGATACTCCTTGTATCATCGCCAATGACATAGTTTTTAATATGATCAAATTCATAACTGTGTCCTATTTTCCTTATTTTTTTTATCCCGTAAAAATGTGATAATCTTGTTATAGCATGTAGTTCAAATTTCTTCATTTGAATGACCGAAGGAAAGACAGGTACTTCCTGTTGCTTTGGAATAATAATCCGGCGGATGACAAGTCCCAATGCAGATTGCACAAAAATATTCATATTTCTGAAAAGATATGCCCCTCTTGTTTTTGGTGTAACAGCGTAATGTAAAGTGGTTGTCCTGCCCGGCAAAATCTGCCCATTCAGAAAAAAATCCCGGATTTGTAGCTGAACAGGCAATTCATCAATAAGTTTGTATGTTATTTTGAAATCAGCAGTGTTTGTTAATACAAGTTTGATGGTATTTTCGTCGGCTAAGGATAATGTTTTTGGTACATGTCGTACGCAAAAAACAATGTGTTCCCTTCTGAACAAAATATAATAATCTACCATCAGACAGCACGCGAGGATTGCCAGTATTACCCGGGATACAGGATAAAGCCAGGGTACAGCAAAACTAACGGCCATTAATACCACAGGAACAGAAAAAAACATAAAAAATCTGTTTGACAGATAAAGAGATTTAAATGTAAATATCATCTCGGCACCTCTATTTTAGAAATAATATCCTGAATAACATCTTCGGTCTCAACTCCTTCTATCTCCTTTTCAGGACGAAGGATGATACGATGATTCAGAACCGGAGGAATGACGGATTTGATATCATCCGGAGTGACAAAACTATTTCCTCTCATAGCAGCAATGGCTTTTGATGCTTTCATTATTGAGAGGGAGGCGCGTGGTGATGCTCCAAGATAAATATCACCATGATTCCGTGTTGTATTAACAATTTCTGCAATGTACCCGATAAGCTCATCGGAGATATGCAATCTTTCAATAATTTTACTGCATCGTTCAAGATCATCGACGGTTATGACCGGTTCAATCGTTTCATTCAGTTTGTTGGTAAAGTCATTGCGGAAACGTTTCATAATCAGCTTTTCTTCCTCAAGTGAAGGATATAGCATTTTTAGCCTGAAGAGAAACCTGTCAAGTTGTGCCTCGGGCAGTCTGTAAGTACCTTCCTGTTCAATGGGATTTTGTGTAGCAACAATAAACAACGGATATTCCATTGTATAGGTCTGACCATCAGCGGTAACCTGTCGTTCTTCCATAACTTCAAAGAGCGCCGACTGAGTCTTAGCTGGTGATCTGTTAATCTCGTCAACCAGTATAACATTTGAAAAAACAGGCCCTTTTCTGAAATAAAATCCGGATGTTTTCATATCATACACAGATGTACCAATAACATCTGAAGGCATCAGGTCGGGTGTGAACTGGATGCGCCGGAATTGTGTGGAAATTGTTTTTGCCAGCAATTTTACAATAAGCGTTTTTGCAATGCCTGGCACACCTTCTATGAGTATATGACCATTACAAAGTAATCCCGCAAACAACTGTTCAATTATTTCTGTTTGCCCAATAATGACCTTATCTAGCTGCTCGCTGACTTTATCTGCAATCACATTTACAAATTCTATATCCGGGTCTTTTCTATAAAGATTTGCTTCAAAATTTTCTTTTTTTGATTCCTTGTTTTCAGCATAAAAATCCTGATCCGGAATTTGATTTTCGTCCATAACTTGTTATTTGCAATGTTTGTAAAAATAATTTGTGAGTTTATATAATGATATTAATTCTTCTTTAAAATCGCCTGTCCCGAAACGAAAACGAATATCCAGGTCGAATATTTTTTCAACCAGGTGTCTTGGTATCTCAGCGTTTTTCGAGATAAGTTCAATATTTTTTTGTTTGTCTTTTGTGATATGAATCTGATACTTATTTCTGACAAAGGAACTAAATAAATTCATCATCTCTTTCATCAAAATGCGATGATTCTTTTTATTAT
>CAZVTW010000874.1:0-2171 GCA_964629805.1 uncultured Bacteroidales bacterium
GGCAGGCAGTGAGCGAAAATCGCTCAATTTGGGTTATATGCAGTCAATTGTTATTAAAAACAGGAGTTACCATACCAGGGTTGCGTCATGGCGGCAGGGATTGAAGCGGCAGCCCAAAACATTATGTGTATGAATATTCTAAGATTTAAATATGTTATCATTATCAGCCTGCTGATTGGGTTTGCTGTTCCGGGATATTTTATGATCAACGAATATTTCACCGGAGAACGGGTGATGGAACACGGAATGAGGATAATTGGTTTTCTTTACAGTATACTTGTGTCCATATCTATTTTCAGCGTGAATATGCCTGTTGTCAGGTTGTTACACAGAAAATTCCCAATGCAGAAAAATAATGTCAAACGGATAGCCATTGAAATGCTGGTCACCAATATACTTGCCGGACTAACCATAACCTGCGTGTTTTATGTGTTTCATTACCTGGTACCGTTTCAACTGCATTACAACCTGGGTTTGGTGCTGTACCAGAACATTATCATTGCCATCATCCTGAATACCATTGTTATGCTTGGACTTGAAGGGGCGCATTGGTTCAGACAGTGGAAGATGATGCTGGTGGAGACAGAAAAACTGAAACGCGAGAGTGTTGAATCCAAATATAACGTGCTGGTGAGTCAGGTAAATCCGCATTTTTTGTTTAATAATCTGAATGCCCTGAGTTCGCTTATAAAACAATCGCCTGAAAAAGCGGTTGATTTTGTGAACAGATTTTCAAAAGTATACCGTTATGTGCTGGATGTAAAAGATAAGTACGTGGTTGAGCTGAAAGATGAGCTGGAATTTTTGCAATCTTATTTTTTCCTGCACAAAATCAGGCATGGCAACAACCTGAATATACAAAAAAAAGTGGATGCCATGAAGCTGAATCATTTTGTGCCATCCCTGTCGCTGCAGGTGCTGGTTGAAAATGCGATTAAACACAATGAAATATCATCGATACGCCCGCTGCATATCTCGATAGAAACAGAAGGAGATTATCTGACAATACGCAATAATCTGCAAAAAAGGCAAACAGATGTAGGGTCAACCGGTCTTGGCATCACAAACCTGAAGAACAGATATTCGCATTTCACTGACGCTAAGCCTGTGTTTTTCGTGAAAAATAATTATTATGTGGCCAAAATTCCATTGTTGAAGGAAGAGTTTTAAAAGACAAGAGATTGGCAGGTTAATGACATTTCAATGTGTTTATACGTTTTTTAATTATTTTTTTGGAAAATATTCTTTTAGGATAAAAACTGTTACTTTTGTTTGAGAATTACTGGACATGTGCGTTAAAAAATAAAAAAAAGGAATAATTGAACTCCAAAACAGTAGATTTTCTTTTTCAATACAGAAGGCGTAGAGGTAAACATGTATTTTTTTGGGCACAATACAATCCGATAATTATGAAGCAACACCTCTGTTTTTGCAGCGTTAAAAAACGTAATATTGGGATATTTTTAAAAATAATAAATCCGGGCATCGCGTATGAACGTCCTAATCATTGAAGATGAACAAATAGCAGCTGATAATCTGGAGCATATTCTCGCTGAAACGGCCCCTGATATTCGAGTACTTGACAAAATCGATTCAGTCAGGGGAGCAGTTGAATGGCTCTCTGCCAACGAAGCGGAACTCATTTTTCTTGACATCCACCTTTCGGATGGCCTGGCATTTCAAATCTTTGAGCAGATAGAGGTAAAAACACCAATTATTTTCACCACCGCTTATGACCAATACGCCATAAAAGCCTTTAAAGTCAATAGCATTGACTACCTGCTCAAACCCATTGACAAAGATGATCTGCAGGTTGCTATTGAAAAGTACAGGGTGCTGAACCAAAGTCACACAATAGGACAACATGATTATCAAAGACTTTTAGAGGCTCTTTCTCCCAAAAAAGAATATCAGAAACGATTTGTTGTGTATGTGGGTGATAAAATCAGGTCTGTTAAAGTTGAGGACATTGCTTTTTTTTACTCGAGGGATAAAATGACTTTTTTACAGACATTTAAGTCACAAAGTTATGATATCAGTTATTCTTTGGAGCGCCTGGAAAAGATGTTGAATCCTGAGATGTTTTTTCGGGTTAACAGGAAATACATCGTCAATATTGAAGCCATAGAGAACATGTACATGCTTTCGAAAAGCCGGTTGCAACTTGAACT
>CAZVTW010000875.1:0-2168 GCA_964629805.1 uncultured Bacteroidales bacterium
ATGTGTTAAATGGCAATGATTCCTTTGTATTAATGCCTACTGGTGGCGGAAAATCCTTATGTTACCAATTACCTTCAATGTTAATGAATGGTACTGCTATTGTTATATCCCCCCTTATAGCCCTGATGAAAAACCAGGTTGACTCAATGAGGAGTTATAATGAAGAAGAAGGTATTGCTCATTTTTTGAACTCATCACTTTCTAAAGCCCAGATTCAACAGGTAAAAGATGATATCCTTGCACAAAGGACAAGACTATTATATGTTGCTCCTGAATCACTTACCAAAGAGGAGAATGTTGAATTTTTAAAACAAGTCAATGTATCGTTTTATGCCATTGATGAGGCACATTGTATTTCAGAATGGGGGCATGACTTCAGACCTGAATACAGAAGAATAAGACCAATTATTGATCAGATTGGCAGATCTCCCATTATCGCATTGACTGCCACAGCTACACCAAAGGTACAGCATGATATCCAGAAAAATCTGGGCGTTTTGGATGCCAATGTTTATAAAGCGTCTTTCTTCCGCCCAAATTTATATTATGAAGTGCGACCAAAAATTAATGCACCAAAAGAAATTATCAGATTTATAAAAGGAAACCAGGGGAAATCCGGTATCATTTATTGCCTGAGCAGGAAAAAGGTGGAAGAGCTGGCAGAAACCCTGCAGATAAACGGAATAAAAGCATTACCTTATCATGCCGGGATGGATTCAGCAACACGAACCCACAACCAGGACCAGTTCCTGATGGAAGAAGTTGATGTCATTGTTGCAACCATTGCATTTGGCATGGGAATTGATAAGCCGGATGTAAGGTTTGTTATACATTTTGATATTCCCAAAAGTCTGGAGGGATATTACCAGGAAACCGGTCGTGCCGGCAGGGATGGTGGTGAAGGGAAATGTATTACTTTTTATAGTTACAAGGATATTCAGAAGCTTGAAAAATTTATGCAGGGAAAACCTGTTGCAGAACAAGAGATTGGCAGGCAATTGCTCATGGAAACTGTTGCCTATGCCGAGTCTTCAGTATGCAGACCGAAGATGTTACTGAACTATTTTGGTGAAATTCTCACAAAACCTTGCGGCAATTGCGATAATTGTCTCAACCCAAAACCCGAGTTTGAAGGAAAACAATATATCAAAAAAGCGCTTAATGTCATTCTTGAAGTAAAGGAAAGGTTTAAAGCAGAACATATAGCAAATATTCTTGCCGGGAAGGTTAATTCGGCGATTCGTTCTTATAAACACCACAAACTTGATATTTTTGGTTGTGGCGAAGAAGAAAATGATAAATTTTGGAATACTGTATTAAGACAATGTTTAGTCCTGCGTCTTTTATCAAAGGACATTGAAAATTATGGTTTACTTAAAGTTAGTGATAAAGGACATGAGTTTTTGAAAAAACCTTATTCTGTTATGCTTACAAAAGATCATGAATACGACGTTGAGGACCAGGAAGCAAATTCACCACAAGGTGTTTCCGGAGCTGTTGATCCCACATTGTTTTCTTTGTTGAAGGATTTAAGAAAAAAGCATTCCAAGAAATTAAATCTGCCTCCTTTTGTTATTTTTCAGGACCCATCGCTTGAGGATATGGCAATTCAGTATCCAATCTCTATGGATGAATTGAAACAAATATCCGGCGTCGGCCCGGGGAAAGCACGCAAATATGGTAAAGAGTTTATTGCTCTGATCAAAAAATATGTTGAGGAAAATGAAATTGACAGACCACAGGATATGGTCGTCAAATCTGTGGTCAACAAATCCGGATTGAAAGTGTATATCATTCAAAGTATTGACAGAAAATTGCCATTCGAAGACATTGCTGAAGCGAAAGGCCTTGAAATGAATGAAATGCTTGATGAAGTTGAAGCCATTGTTAACTCCGGGACGAAATTGAATATTGACTACTATGCCAACCAGGTACTCGACCAGGACCATCAGGATGAGATATATGATTATTTCCAGGAATCGACAACCGAATCAATTGATGCTGCTATTGCAGAACTGGGAGAGGATGAATATTCGGTAGAAGAACTGAGACTCATGCGACTCAAGTTTATCTGTGATATGGGACACTAATACCGATCCGCTATCAATGAGCATAATACATTTCACTTCGTTCATTTATTATGATTGATAGTCGGTCGGCATTAACTC
>CAZVTW010000876.1:0-2167 GCA_964629805.1 uncultured Bacteroidales bacterium
TTTGTGTCATAGTAGGGCATTTTTTATTTTCCTAATAAAGTATACTTCGACTGGGTATAACTTGCGTTTATCAACAATTATAAAAAACTGCAAATAATAACTTTATTTCGTTTCAAAAAGTTATGTTATGCCCAGTCGAAGTATAAATTGCCTGATATTTGCAAAAACTTTTGGGACAGGGTACTACAATTTATTTTCTACTAAGGTTGAAACAGGAAATAAGGTTTCTTTTAATAAGTAAAGTGTAAACCGAGTAATGAAAAATGCCCATTTATAAATGATTTTATTTTCAATTTCTCCTGGGTATATCGTGATAACATGTCATTATTATGCCGGGTATCTCATGGGTAAAATCTAAAAGAATCAACCGAACAGCAATGAAAAAAGGATTGTTATTGTAATCATCGTTTTGGCAAAATACATCCAATGCAACTTACCTCATCTTGTATTTTTTAAACTCATCACTTGTTTTCATCAGGATATCAATATATTGTGCTCTTCTGTATGCATAATAATCGGAAGAGTTTTTCTTTGATAATTTTCCCCTGAAATCATTCAATGATGAATAATTCTTATCTGTCATCCATTGCTGTAATTCTTCAAGCATGGTTGTGATGTATTCTGCTTTGTTTTTGTATATAGCGCTTACAACCTGTACGGCATCAGCTCCGGCAAGAATCATTTTAACGATATCCTTACCTGTAAGAATACCTGTACTGCTGCAAATACCTGCCTTAATTTCATCAAATAACAAACCTGTGAACCGGAGTGGTAATCTGTTTTCCCCGGGAGCGCTCAGGTTGTATGGGTAGGTCTGTTCTTCCTTTTGAACATCAATATCAGGCTGAAAAAGACTGTTAAACAATACAAATCCATCAACACCTTCTTTGTCCATCTTGTAAATAAGGTTAAGCGGATTTGAATAAAAGGGACTCAATTTGACTGAAACAGGTATTTTCATTTCGCTTTTCACCTTTTTTAAAATGGCAATTTGTAAATCTTCAATATTTTTTCCTTCCACTTTCAGGTCGGTCGGTGTGGCGTAGAAATTAAGTTCAAGACCGTCAACACCGATCTCTTCGATTTTTTTCGCATAATCTACCCATGTTTCTTCGTAAACAGCATTCAGATTCGCAATAACAGGGATATCGACCGCTTCTTTTGCTTTTTTAAGTTTCAGTAGATGCTCTTTAGGCCCGGCATGTTTGACATCCGGGAAAAGGTCGATCATCTCGGCATGGCGTTCTGTATATTCGTTCAGATTCTCCTCCAGTTCAAGGTTTTCAAGCTGTATCTGCTCTTCAAACAATGATTTATAAACAATAGCTGAGGCGCCTGCCTCTTCAAACATTTTTAGGTTTTGAGCATCCGAAACCAGGTTGCTTGCACCAATGATAATGGGATTTTTGAGCTTAATGCCCATGTAAGTCGTTGATATATCCATAATTGAAAGTTTTTTAAAGTGAATAATATTTATTTATTTACTAATAATCTATAGAATAATCAATTGCTGAACGCAAAAAAAATCATTGAAACCCCTTTTTCAGTTCCTCAACCCATTTTACGACCCGTTCGTTTGTCAAAGGACCCTGATTTTCCTGGTCAAGTGCTAAACCAAGGAACTTATCATTACGAATTGCCCTGGATCTTTCAAATTCATACCCCTCTTTTGAAGTCATTCCGATAACATCAGCACCACGCTCCTCAAGAGCTTCAGCCATGAGACCTATACCGTCTGCAAAGTTCTCAGGATATCCTTTCTGATCACCCAAACCAAAAATAGCGACTTTTTTACCTTTGAAGTTCATGTCTTCAATGGCAGGCATAAATTCGTCCCAGTAAGATGGTAGCTCTCCGTCCCACCAGGTAGATACACCAAGAACCATATTATCATAAGCGAGAAATTCTTCTTCTGTGATGTTGTCTACATCAACTGTTTCAATTTTATCTTTACCAAAAGCTTCTTTTATTTTTTTAGCAACTTTTGATGTTTTTTTAGACTTAAAACTATAAAACAAACCGATTTTTTTCATTGTCATGGTATTTTTTCCTGTTTATTGCTTACATTAAAACTCCAATAAATCCTTTGCCGCATTATATATTCTTGTCGTATCAGGCAAAACAGCTTTTTCCAGTATCCTGTTAAATCCGACCGGTGTATATGTTG
>CAZVTW010000877.1:0-2155 GCA_964629805.1 uncultured Bacteroidales bacterium
AAGGGATAAGGCATAGAAATAGTGATACGATTACGGGGCACGGTTTTATGATGCGCAGCTAGCTCGTTTTCATTCTATTGATCCAATGGCTGATGTTACACATAATTTATCTCCATATAGTTATAGTTTAAATAATCCTATTCGATTTATAGATAAAGATGGGATGATTGCCCAAGAGGGTGGAGGAATTGATCCAACAAAACTTTATGGCAAACAAGTTGATATGTCAAAAGCTCCTGCACGAAGTTTAACAGCAACTGGATATCCCCGAAATGGGCCATGGTTTTGGAAGGAAATGTTAGCTAAACATCCTGAAATGTTTGATAAAGCTAATCAAATAAGAATTAGATCAAATCAAGCCCCACATATTAATGAAACTTGGTTGAAATATAATCCATCACATGCAGCTTTTGAGGGTAAGCTTGTCCACCATCATATAAATCAAGGAAAAATGGCAACAGGTATACCTGAGCAGGCTCATCGGTCTTTTAATAAACAATTCCATAAAATTAAAGGTAAGGCAAAAAGTACTGGCCTTAAAGGATTAAATGCCTTAGGTTCAGGATTATTGATTTTTGATATGTTTTTTAACAACAACCCACATTCATTAGGTTCGATGTTTGAGACTAGAAAGGAAGGTAAATTATATTATGATCATGAGTCCGATAATTATTTTGAAATAACTTCAAAAAAAATGAATAAAGATGAATCAGGAAATGTTGTAAGTGCTGATTTAACAATGGATGTTTATTCAAGTTATTCATATGATGAGGATCAAGGGAAATATATTGGAGCTGGTGAGAAAAAGACTGTCACTTCCACGGTTTATTACGGAGAGGATGCAAAAAAAATATATTTAAATCTTATAAATGGGGGAAAGTTATAAATGAATGCAATTGAATTTGTTAACAAATTAAGAGAGATACCTACTAAACAGCGTGTTAAAGAATTAACTGATTTAGGATTAGATAAGGCTTTTATAAATGAATATATCAATAGTTTTATTTTTAAACCTAAAGAAAGAGGGATTTCAGAGGAGAGTGATGAAATAATAAATTTAGTTAAAAACTATATAGGGAATTCTGTTAAAATAGGTATGATAACTTTTGATATTGCGCCATTTGAAGATAAAGATTATTTCTTTTTTGGTTTGTTTGATGTTGATCACCTTGTTATGAGCAGTAAAACTGGAGAAATACTACTTGTTGATTATGAGGCACCAAATCATATAATGCAATATTGCGCAAGAAATAGTGAATGTTTTTTAACTGCGATTTTAGAAGCTGCAAAGTTTTTAGAACAGTTGCCATATGATGATGACTTAAGAGATGATCAAATTAAAATATGTGAAATGGCATCCTATTGCTCAAATCTTGCTGGTGGTGATAAATACAAAGTTTTTTATAATATACTAATAGGTTGCGAAAATTAACCGCCCCTGCTGGGGCGCGTTTGCAACGCGGCCATTGAGACAAAAAAAGCTTGGTATTTAAAAGATGCCGGGCTTTTTTTATGAAACAAAACGACTTTTCATTTCTTGTTGAAATAAAAAAGCGTCAATTAAAGCCACAACTATTTTTTTATTTTCTTCTGACAGAATAGAAATTTTTTTAAATTGATTGATCAGTGTTTTATCTGCTATTTGGTCGCCAGCTAAATCAATGCTGGTCCCATTCATTAGATAATCTGTTGTAACATCCAATCCGTTGGCCATTTTTCTTAAAACATCGGAGGATGGGTTTGCTTCATTTCTTTCATAACGTCCTATTTGGGAATAATGAACCCCAACCAATTTTCCTAAAGCAGCTTTAGTTAATTGTTTTTTTTCACGTGCCTGTTTAAGCCTTTCCCCAAATGTCATAAATGTGATATTTTATTATTTTCAACAAACAAATTTACTGAATTATCACGGGTTTTGAAACTAAAACATGATTTATGTTGATAAAATGAGACTTTATTGTTTTGTGGTTATGTGATTTTAAATTATATTTGTGATTAAAGTCACGAAAAAAAGTTTTCAACACATGCAAATCCCCGAAATAAAACAACGCCTTTCAATCCACACGGTCTTGTCCCGTTACGGCCACCGCCCTGACCGTAACAACATGCTTCGCTGCCCTTTCCATGATGACAAAAAAGCGTCCATGAAAATCTA
>CAZVTW010000878.1:0-2152 GCA_964629805.1 uncultured Bacteroidales bacterium
GGAGTAAAATCCGGTTCGGATGTAAACATATCAGATAAATCAGTTGCCCCGGCATCATATTGATTCAGGTAAGGAATACCCAAAATATTCCAGAAGGATTTAAAAATACTTCCGAAACTAACATGCCTGTTTAGATTTTGATTTCTACTAACAGAGGTTGATGCATATTGACATACCAATTATCCAGGTTGTATTTCAGCATACCATTTTTTATATCCTCCGTATTAACTCTGATAATGTCTGCTGAGTGCGGATAAAGTGTAAACCCGGGTTGGTTTGATGAGTGGGATTCAAAATCGAACGTGAAATCACTATCATTGGTTACAAGGATCATTATCCTTCCTTTAGCATCCTTTTCGGGCAGAATTTCATAATCAACGGATTTGCCGTACAATTCTGCCAGGATGTTTTCAGGGCCGGCCACATATTTGCTGAACCAGGCAACTGTTCTCCTGCTATTCATGGCTTCCCTGATGCTTTCAATGGTTCTCTCTTCAGCGAAAACCAAAGTCATCGGACGGTGGTACTTGTCCAGCGGATAATAATGTTCATTGACGTCATGAATATCAGAATTGCCAATGACAGCGAGATTATCATCAATACACCATTTCAGGGCTATAGGATACCATTCCTTTTCATTGAAGACCTCAATACCTCCAATAACACCTTTTTTAATCAGGTCGTTGTGAATGTCAAAGCGCCTGCATGTGTCTGGTTGTTGAGCTTTCCACCCGGGATGGTTCCAGATAATAAAAGCATCCTGTTCATGGGCGGCCATGATAGCATCAACAGGTTTGTTTACATCCAGTTTGTTTACATCATCAAGAAACAGCGCATTAAAATGCCCGGGGGGCATGTCCCTGGTAATTTCTCCACTTTTAATCAACATAAGGTTATAATTTTTGGCAGCTTCCAGGGCAATTTCATAACTGCTGTTATCATCGCCGCCTACGTATTTTTTTGACGGATTGTTTTCAATATGATCACTGATGGCAATAGCATCAAGACCCTCCTCCCAGGCTTCTCTGACACGTATTGTTGGCCAGACAACACCATCAGAGAAAACGGTGTGCATGTGGAAATCACATTTTAAGGTTATATACCCGTCAGGATTGGGAACATGTATGATTGTCCTGCTGTGTTTTTTCCGCAATTCAGGTAACTGAACATTGTTAACATTGTTTTGTGCAAACAGGGTCGTACCTGCCACAAAAATAAGTACTTGTAAAATGATATTTTTTTTCATAGGTTTAAATTTTGTCCGCGTAAATATTTTTTCCCGCGAATTATACGAATTATATGAATCAATTTAAATGTTTATGATGTGTTTGCGAATTGTTTTGACCGCGAATTTTTTCCCGTGAAATAAATTATCTCTCATTTAGATATTTCACAGCGCAAGCGAATTAATTAACTTTCAGTTAATTATTTATTCCTCTGCCAGGTAAAAGCAAGTTATCCATATCCCCAAATTTTTTAATTTCGAGGGTGCCCTGCCAAAGTTTGATATGCCACACACAGAACCACAGAAAAATAAAGATTTGTTCCGCTTTCGATTGAATAGAGAAAAATTGTGACTTCTCTGTGTGTCACTCTCGATTGAATCGAGACAAGTTGTGCAATAGTATTGATTTTTAGCAGAGAAATAATAATGGGCCTTCCGTTTTACCAAAAGACCCTTTAAAACCGAATATTTAGTGCCTCTAAGAAAACGTCAGGATCAAGGCTTTTTGAAATTTTAAACCGGAGTTTACTGACTGTAAATGAGGATTTAAAATTTCAAAGTAACGCAGAGATTGGCGTTTTCTTAGAGGCGCTATTTAAATTAGACTATGAACTATTATAATTCAAATTATTCCAACCACCAGGTTTTTTCCCTGATATTATCATTGTCACTACCAAATTGATTTTCAATGGCTTTAGTAACATTTTCATTGTTATACAAATATGCCTCATTTGGATACATCCAGCGTGTTGGTGGTGTATTGCCCTCAGGTGCTAAAAATGAGGGATAACCAGTTCTTAAATGCTCAAAATAAGGAGTCCACTTGTTTTGCAGGAATGACTGCAGGTATTTCTGCATGATGATCAATTCGATTTTTTCCTCATCAGAAGTCGCATTGTCAAAATTTACCAGATCATGTTGCAAATA
>CAZVTW010000879.1:0-2148 GCA_964629805.1 uncultured Bacteroidales bacterium
CCGGGTATATCTTCATAAACGCCCTCAATCATCACACCGCCTTTTTTCTTTTCAAGCAATTTAACTGCCTCTTTCACAGAAGTCACATCTTCATTATCTATTCGGGTGATAATAAATCCTTCCCGTATTTGGGTTTGCTTTTTTAATTTACCGGCATGAAGTTTCGACACTTTGACACCACCTTTGATATCAAGTTTTTTTGCGGTTTCTGTGTCAATATCACTGAGTTCGCATCCCAGGATATTCAAAACTTCTGTGTGTTCCTTTTCAACAAAATCCTTTTTGCCCTGCAAATTGTAGAGTGTCACATCAAACACTTTCTCTTTTCCCTTCCGGTTTACTTTCACTTCCACCTTATCTCCTGGTCTGTGCTGAGCAATTAATTCCTGGAGCTCAGATGAAGAAGCCACTTCTTCACCATCAACTGCAATTATGACGTCTCCGGCCTGTATGCCGGCTTCTTCAGCAGCGCTGTTTTCCAACAAACTGTCAACATATGCACCTGTTGTGATATCAAGGTCTTCTTCTTTGGCCAGATTTCCGGTCACAGTGCGTATCATCACACCCAGCACACCCCGCTGAACAACGCCGTATTTGAGCAGGTCTTCAACCACCTTGTTCACAATATTACTTGGGACAGCAAAACCATATCCGCTGTAAGAGCCGGTTGGACTGGCAATTGCTGTATTGATTCCAATAAGTCCGCCATTAAGATTTACAAGTGCTCCGCCGCTGTTACCGGGATTTATAGCTGCATCGGTCTGAATGAAACTTTCTACAGCGTACTGTTCGCGCAGAATATTAATACTCCTCGCTTTAGCGCTTATTATCCCGGCTGTTACCGTTGAATTCAGACTAAACGGGTTGCCGACAGCCAGTACCCATTCACCTACTTTTACATCATCAGAGTTAACGAAAGCCAGGTAAGGCAGGTTCTTTTCACGAATTCTGATAAGCGCCAGGTCGGTAGTCGGATCAGTTCCGACAACAGTAGCCTTGTAAGTCCGGTTATCATGCAGGGTCACTTCAATATCATCTGCATTGTCAATAACATGGTTGTTTGTAACGATATATCCGTTTTCGTTAATGATAACACCGGAACCACTTCCCATTTGTATGTGTGGTTCACGTTTAGGCTGGCGATTCTTGTTGTCAGGATTTGGGTGTGGAAAACCGAAAAAATGTTCATAAAAATCATCGTCTTTAAAGAACTCACGAAAAGGATCAGGTAACTGGCGATGATGATATTGCTGAGGATACTGATTTTCACTGATTATACTTGATTTGATATGCACCACAGCATCAACCACCTTTTCTGCTGTGCCTGTAAAATCAAGCGGCACCATCTCATTGTTTTCACCTTTTGCATACAGAACCTGCTGACCCGGCGGAGTGGCAATATGTTCTATCTTTACTGTTTTCAGTTCAATCACTTCAAAATGATATAAACCTAATATAGTGCCTGCACTCATGAACAGGGCTATCAATGCTGAAATAACATATTGTTTTTTCATGGCTACAATGTTTTAAGTGTTATAAAATAAATTAAGCCCTGAAAAGCAGGGCTTGAAATCATTGTATTTCAATCTGTTTTGTTTTACTCTGGAAGCCTTCTTTTTTGGCTACTTTCACTTTCAGGACACCATTTTTCAGATTAGCCTGAATTTTGTCAGGATCAGCGCTCTCAGGTAATTCAAACATACGCTGAAATGAAGCATAGCCATATTCCCTGCGCATCCAGTTTTTGTTTTTCTCTTCATTATCATATTGTTTTTCACAGGAAATAACAAGGCAATTGTCTTGTACCTCTATATTGATGTCTTTTTTGTCTATTCCGGGTACAGCAACATCCACTTCAAAAGCTTTTTTTGCGTCTGAAATGTTGACAGACGGCACAGTTGAAACAGTTTCACCGGGTTTGGTGATATCTGTTATTTTTTTCCCGAAAAACTTTTCAATCAAATTCGGGAAAACCGGTTTTTTATCTGATTTCCATTTAAACAGTTTCATAGCTATTGGTTTTTTAAAGGTTAAACATCAGGATGATTATAAAAAATGCCATAAAATCAAGTTTAAACAGACTTTTGTTGAGTCACTTTGTAAAAGCCTTTCCCGGCTTAAAGATAAACCGGGAAGGCATTTAATCCG
>CAZVTW010000880.1:0-2148 GCA_964629805.1 uncultured Bacteroidales bacterium
TTTCGTACAATCGCAATGAATCAGCGCCATATTTTTGAATGACATCATCAGGATTCACAACATTTTTCAGTGACTTTGACATTTTAGCCACAATCTGTTTCAACTCTTCACCTGTTTCTGTGTGGAAAAATGTATTGTCTTTCTCCTCTACCAAATTTGTAGGAACTTTGGCGCCTGTTTGGGTTTCGTAGGCAAAAGCCAGTATCATTCCCTGGTTGTAAAGTTTTTTATAAGGTTCTGCTGTTGACACATGTCCCAGGTCATATAATACTTTATGCCAAAACCGGCTGTAGAGCAAATGCAGGACAGCATGCTCCGCGCCACCAATATACAAATCAACCGGCATCCAGTATTTTTCCTTTTGTGGAGAGAATGCCTGCTCATCATTTTGAGGATCAGTGTATCGAAGATAATACCAGCATGATCCGGCCCACTGGGGCATGGTATTGGTTTCGCGACGGCCTTTCCGTCCTTTTTCATCAGTTACTTCCAGCCATTTACTGGCATTTGCTAAAGGAGATTCGCCTTTTTCTCCTGGTTGATAGTTTTCAAGCTCCGGAAGCTCAACTGGTAAATCCGGCTCGTCAAGGACTGTTATTTCCCCGTCTTCCCAATGAATAACAGGAAAGGGTTCGCCCCAGTATCGCTGCCGGCTGAACAACCAGTCCCTGATTTTGTAATTGACACTGGCTTCTCCAATGCCTTCTTTTTCAAGCCAGGCAATGATGGTCTTGATACCATTTACCTTATCCATATTGTTAATGTCAAGGCTTTTGTCCGGATTTGAAGAATTGACATATTTTCCGTCCTCTGTCCAGCAGGCTTCACCTGCGAGTACTTTTTGGCGCAGTTCTTCATCTTTTCCGGCAGGGTCCATAATGGGATTTATCGGCAGTTCGAATTTTTGTGCAAATTCAAAGTCTCGTGTATCATGCGCCGGGACAGCCATAATAGCTCCTGTTCCGTATCCTGTCAGGACATAATCGGCAATCCAGATAGGAATTTTTGCTTCATTGACCGGATTAATCGCATACCTGCCGGTGAAAATGCCGGTTTTTTCTTTGGTCAGCTCCATTCTGTCAACATCAGATTTCAATGAAGCTGCCTTAACATATTCATTAACCTCCTGACTGTGCTCTTTGGTAGTGATTGTATTAACAAGCGGATGCTCAGGCGCCAGCACCATGTAGGTGGCACCGAAAAGTGTGTCAGGGCGGGTCGTATACACACGGATTTGTTTATCAATACCTTCAATGGCAAAATCAACTTCTGCACCGGTAGATTTCCCTATCCAGTTTCTCTGCATATCTTTTATGCCTTCAGGCCAGTCAAGACCATCAAGGCCTTTTAGGAGGCGTTCGGCATACAAAGGAATTCTAAGCATCCATTGTTTCAGGTTCTTCCTGACAACCTGGTTGCCACATTTTTCGTGAGAACCGTCATTCAGTACTTCTTCATTGGCACAGACAATTCGGCAATGGTCGCACCACCATACCTGTGCATCACCATAGTAGGCAAGACGCTGTTCGTCAATATATTCCCTGATTGCTTCGTTCCCCTGACTTTTAATGTCTTCCGGAATTTCCAGTTCAGTGACAGGTCTGGCTTTTTGCTGCTCCTTATCGAACCAGGATTTATATAATTGTGTGAAAATCCATTGTGTCCATTTGAAATACCGTGGGTCTGTGGTATTAATTTCCCTGTCCCAGTCATAACTCAGGCCAATTTCTTTAATCTGGCGTCTGAAGGTACCGCAATTCCTTTTGGTTGTAATTGCCGGATGAGTACCGGTTTGCATGGCATATTGTTCTGCCGGTAACCCAAAAGCATCCCATCCCATTGGGTGCAGAACATTAAATCCTTTCATTCTTTTGTATCGGGTCACAATATCAGTGGCTGTGTACCCCTCCGGGTGTCCGACATGCAACCCGCTGCCTGAGGGATAGGGAAACATGTCAAGAATGTAATATTTTGGTTTGGAATAATCTGCTTCTACTGTAAATGTTTTATTCTCTTCCCAATAGCGCTGCCATTTTTTTTCAATCTGCTCAAAATTGTACTCTTTTTCCATGATTTGTGATGTCAGTTTTAATTAAAGCTGCGAATTTAAAAAAACTTATTGATAAGTTCAATTTGTGTATTTAATTT
>CAZVTW010000881.1:0-2143 GCA_964629805.1 uncultured Bacteroidales bacterium
GGAACGTTGTCGGACATTTTTTTCGTAATGAATTAACCTAAATATTGAAATTTGGCAGTAAAAAAAATATAAAAGAGAGGAATGAACATGAAAAGAATGATGATAGCAATACTTATGATTGCACTATTGATCGCATGTGTATCGTGCGTGACGACAAAGAAAGAAACAAAAAATTCAACACAAATTGAGAAGTCAAAAATAATTACTAAACAATCTGATTATCTCGGTGTTAATAAAAAAAGCGATACACAGTATGACCATTCTATTGAGAACGCATACCTAATAAGTCCTTTTCAAGGAATTAGCTACAAAGTAGCGTATCACGTTATTGCCTTTTTTGAAGGTCATGAAACATATGAGTGTGTTGAAGCATTTATATACACGATGAAAAATAAAGATGATACTCATGCCTTTCGTGCAATTATGACAAAACATGACAATACCCAAGAGGACTATTTCAACAGTGAAGTATTATATAACACTCGAAAAAAAACAAAAACTAGAATTACCCGCCCGGCTAATTTAACAGAAGGTATTTTTCGAGTTGACAAGGAAAAAGACTATATTCTTACTTTTAAACTCAAATCCGGTGAGGAAATTGCAATTGTATATATTGGGATGGACAAACCTACATCGCAATATGCAGGAATGACAGATCCTGGTGGGCATAGTCCTAACGGCGGTCTCCCTATTATGTTCCGTGACACAAGTAGCATTGGTACAGAGCACAGCTACGTGCGTATCGATAAAATAAAATATAAAATAGCGATTGATAAAGCTATTTCAAAACCTCCATTTTTTATCGGATATGCCACCTTTTTCTCGATTGGATACTCGATGATGATTTTGCCGACCTTTAAAGAAATGAATATTCCCCTCAATAAATACGCCTTTAACGAATCCCAAAATTTGTCATACAATATCATTTCCGACCACTTAAAAGAAGAGATATCATTTACAAAAACAACCAATGGAATTGCTGAAATAGTATCAATAACGTGTACGAGTGAATTTTCTCCGAAAGGTGCATACGGACGACTTACATTTAATCCACCTTTTCCCAATATTTATGCGATGAAACAAGGCACGCAAACAACTGTTCGATTTGCCACATCGTTCGACACTTCAGGACCGGAAGAAGTATACGGAGATATAACGATAAAAAAGATGACAGCTGACACCGCTACACTTTTCTTAACACCAAAATATCCCGGCTGGGCAAAGGACAAACGTGCGATGAGATATACTATTTCTATAACTGATGACAATGTCGTAATATCTACGACAATGAATTACAATTGAAAAAGCGAGGTTACATCACGATGAAAAAAATTATTATTTTAATTTTGTATTATATTGTTTCAACGCACACATTTATATACGCCGACGAACTCGCCGATGCACAAGCTAAAGCACATGACGATCTTAACGGAGAAAACATGTCTATCGGTGTTTCAGCGGGACTTTTTAGCTTTACTTCAGGATATATGCTTCGACTTTCTCTTCCAATCAAGAATGTTTACCGAATCAGAATGCGTGGAGGGTGTCATTACTACAGTGGAGAACTACTAAACCCACAAGAAAAAATATTCTCGGGAGTGGTAGGGGTCGGAGTAGAAATGGGCTCACCTCCATCAAATAAGCCATTCCGTATTTACGGCGGACCAGACGTTGCATTTTATTTCCCAAAGTATATTAAAGATGAAGGCAAGTTTGATGCGTATCTCTCTTTCGGGGGGTATGGTGGCATTGAATTTTTTGTCAATCCAAATGTAGGATCATTCATCGAATTCGGTGGGCAAGGTATTTACAACCGTTATAAGGGAAATGATTTTGCTGAAGGCGTGTTTTTTCAAGGCGGTATTAACATTTATCGCTAAATCAAGATAATTCCCTATTATTTTTAAATGAAAATTTCTACAATTTAGATGATTCTTTTAAAATAGAACGAAGGAAGCATTGGAAATATATTTTTTACTGCCAAAGAATATTTAATAGAAATCAATATTAATGATATTGAAGAACGAAAAAAACTGTCCGACAACAGCGGGTCATGTGCGTCGTTCGGCTTTCGCCTCACTTGGGCTACGCCACATTTTTTCAAAGGCTGCGAGCAAGCTCGCTTATTCGCCTTTGAAAAAAC
>CAZVTW010000882.1:0-2139 GCA_964629805.1 uncultured Bacteroidales bacterium
ACTGGGTATTGAAAATGATATTTATCATTGCAACGAGGGTCATGCAGCTTTTATTGGACTGGAAAGAATGAGGCAGCTGGTTGTTGATGATAATTATACCTTTGACGAGGCACTTGAAATTGTCAGGGCATCAACTCTCTTCACAACCCACACACCAGTTCCTGCCGGACACGATGTATTTCCTAAAGACCTGATAATGATTTACATGGGATACTACCCCGAACGTCTCAACACATCATGGGAGCGGTTTATCGAACTTGGGCAGATGGAAGAAGAACGGAAAGCTGATAAATTTTCCATGAGCGTCCTGGCTGCGAACATCTCTCAGGAAATGAACGGGGTCAGTATGTTGCATGGCGAGGTGACCAAAAGTATGTTTAATAACATGTGGAAAGGATATTTCCCTGAAGAGCTGCATATCAGTTATGTCACAAATGCCATTCACCTGCCTTCCTGGCTGGCGAAACCCTGGAAATCACTTTTCGAAAAGGAATTTGGTAAATCTTTCTTTAATGAACAATCAAATTCAGAGCATTGGCAGAATATTTATAAGGTAAGTGACAATACCATTTGGGATATACGGCAGGAACAACGTAAAATATTGGTTGATGAGTTAAAGCAACGGTTGAGCTCTAACTGGGTTAACAGACATGTAAACCCAAAACGTATTGTAACGGTCAAAAACAGCATCAATGAAAATATGCTGACAATTGGTTTTGCCCGAAGATTTGCCGCGTATAAACGAGCTTATCTTTTATTCAAGGATATAGAGCGATTGAAAAAAATCGTCAATAATCCCGATATGCCGGTTCAGTTTATTTTTGCAGGAAAAGCCCATCCGGCAGACGAAGGAGGACAAAAACTCATAAAAAGTATTGTTGAAGTATCAAATCAATCCGATTTTCTTGGAAAAATAGTCTTCCTTCAAAACTATGATATAGAACTGGCTAAAAAGATGGTTCAGGGTGTAGACATTTGGATGAACACGCCTACCCGGCCTCTGGAAGCTTCGGGTACTAGCGGAATGAAAGCAGTTATGAACGGAGTGCTGAATTTTAGTATTCTTGATGGTTGGTGGGTTGAAGGTTATACAGAAGGCGCCGGCTGGATGTTACCAATGGAGCGTACTTATGATAATCAGGACTTCCAGGACGAACTGGATGCTGAAACAATCTATACAATGCTCGAAAATGAAATTTTACCCTTGTTTTATAACCGTAATAGTGATGATATACCTGAGGGCTGGATACGATATATCAAAAATTGTATAGCAAATGTTGCTCCGAATTTTACTACAAAAAGGATGTTGGAAGATTACATCAACCGGTTCTATCTCAGATTGCAAAAAAGGTCAAACAGCCTGAAAGAAAATGAATACCAGCATGCAAAGATTATTTCAACATGGAAAAAGAAAATAGCCCGTAGCTGGGATAGTATTGAGGTGGTGTCACTGAATTTTCCTGATTCTTCCAAAAAAAGTTTCACTCTGGGGGATAAATTCATAGGAGAGGTCGTGTTAGACTTAAAAGAACTTGCTAATGAATTAATTGGTGTTGAAATAATTGTTACTGACAGCCAACCTGACAAAAAAGTCAACATTGTGGATAAACTGGAAATGAAACTTATGAAAAAGGAAGATACCCTGGCACATTACCAGGTAGAGGTTTATCCGCCAAAGCCCGGGGTTTTTAACTACGGAATACGGATATTTCCAAAGAATGAACTATTACCACACCGGCAGGATTTTCCTTATGTGAGATGGATATAGAATTCAGCGAACCTTTATTCTTTGCTTTTTCCTGATATCTCATTAAAAGCCAGGGTCATTTTGTGGAGTTTATCTCTCAGTTCTTTTTCCTGTCTTTCCAATAATGAGATACGTGATTCCATCTCAATCTCTTTGTGTTTTGTATCTGTTATGTTTTGCTGGATACAAATGACTTTGTATACCTTTTTTTCTTCATTAAGAATGGGTGAATAGGTTTCATAAAGCCATCGTTCGTCATCAATTTCGTCAACATGGAGGATGCGTTTTTTAGGTTTGCCGATCCTAAGGCCCTCCCAAAAATCATTGTATTCTTTTGGAGATTCGACTGACTCAACAGCAAATTCACGATGGTTTTTACCTACCATTTCAGG
>CAZVTW010000883.1:0-2133 GCA_964629805.1 uncultured Bacteroidales bacterium
CAGTTGTACCCCTGAGCCTGAAGCCTCGTTTGACATAATGGTGAACGGGGAAAAAAGTAATGAGGTTTTTATCAATGAAGAGGTGAGTTTCGTCAATAATTCGGTTGATTCCGATGAGTATGAATGGTATTTTGGCGATAGTTTTGATGCAAGCACTGAAGTTAATCCAACACATGCTTATACCACTGACGGTATCTATGATGTTACCCTCATTGCTTTTTCCGGGACAAAAAAAGACAAAAGGATTAAGGAGGTTATTGTACATAATCCGGCTATCACGAAATTAATTTTTCATGTGGATTTTGAAGATGATGGCCCAAACTGGGAAGCAGGACATCCGGTGGTTAATGCAGATGTTAGTCTCTACAGGACTTTTAAAGATTATGTTGAACGGCAAAATGCTGTTGAAACAGGAGGTGACAGAATAAAAAAAACAAATGAGTTTGGCTGGGTTTTTTTCGAGGTTAGGTCAAAGGGTGATTATTTTGTACATGCAAGAATTGAAATAGACGGTCAAATATATAATAATGACTGGGAATGTGGCAATGATTGGAATTGTTTTTCTCCTAAAGAACCACTTAATGTAGATCAACTTGGTGTAAATTTTGAGTTTTCGATTCATCTCAAAAAAATACAACCCCGCCCTCATAATTAAAGTTTAACCTTCCAAAAACATAGATTTATTATGAAAAAAATATATATTATTACCATTATAGCTGCATTTACCCTTGCATTATTACATTTTGATGTATCAGCCCAGTTTGAACAAAAATTCACACTGAACTTTTCCGTTGGAGGCGCTTTTCCTTTTGGTGAGGAAGATTATGTTGGATATCATCGTGAGTCGTTCAGGAATTATTATGGTGAAATTGAGGAGAAACATCTCGTTACGCTTGATCCCTATATCATGTCAAATTTTTTCACCGGCGGATCATTCACTGCAGGTGTACAATATAATATTAACCGAAGATTATCAATAGGCGGGAATATAGGTTTTTATACCATGTGGGACTGGTATTATGCCGTTGAGTATTATGATTTTTATCAACAGAAAGAAGTGGAAACAAGTTTTAATGAATGGCATATCTTTAACCCGGAAAATCCCGAGGAAGTTATTGCAAGTGGCGAAGACCAGTTTAATTTATATAATCTGTGGATTGGATTTTTCTCTAAATACCACATTCTGCCGGGCAGGACAATCAATCCGTATTTATTTGCCGAAGTCAGTGGTAATTATACAGACCTGCAGTTTGTAAACAAACGCCAGGAAACACTCGACGAACTTGATCTCACCCCTGATGAATTTGTCTACGATCCTTCCTTTGACCAGATGCTTGAGCAAAGTTTCGGTCTGGGCCTCTATCCCGGGCTTGGTTTTGACATTAGAATCAGTGAAAATATCGGATTATTCTTTCAGGGTGGATACTCGATGATAATCCTGAATAAAGATGATCTGGATGAAGCAAAACTTGAGCCTGAAAATCTTACAACTATTAGAGTTGATATAGGCGCTAAGATAAGCTTCTTAAAATCAAAAAATCTGTAACTAACTAAATCGTTCATTGTCATGAAAACACATCAATTCATCACTTTGTTTTTATTACTCACATGTTGCGTTACATGGAGCAATGCACAAATTAAACTGGCCAAAGTTGCCGAAAAAAATAAACATAAAATTACCTGTTCGGCTTACAGCCCTGATGGAAAATTCGTGGCTACCGGGGGTATGGATAATGACATCTGTATCTGGGATGCTACTACCGGAATTTCTTTCAGTGAACTGGAAGGATTAAAGAACTTTCCCATATCCCTGACTTACAGCAAAGACGGTAAGTATCTCGTTTCTGGAGATAAGGCGGAAAATGTTGTTGTATGGGACCTACAAACCGGTTCAATAAAATATACCCTGAAGGAACACAAAAAAACAGTCAGGGCGGTTGATATCAGTCCTGATGGCAAAAACATCATATCTGCCAGTGATGATGAAACAATTAAAATGTGGGACATGGCAAGTGGTCAATTAATCAGGGAATTCACCGGACATAAAAAAGAGGTGAATGATCTTGATTACCATATCTCCGGGAAAAAATTCATATCTGCCGGATTTGACAACACCATCAGGGAATGGGATGT
>CAZVTW010000884.1:0-2124 GCA_964629805.1 uncultured Bacteroidales bacterium
TTGCAAGCTGCTGCGGATTATTTGGACAGTATGAAAGTTATAATCGGTAATTACCCGGGATGGGAATATCCTCCTAGAACAGTTTACCAGCAAATTATTTATTTACCCAAAGGGATCTATCATTTGAATCAGCCTGTTGTTTTTAAACCTGCCATGGCTTATCCTGAGCGCTGGGGTCACAAAGAAAGGTTCACCTGGCTAGCAGGCAGTGGAAAAAACAATACTATTCTTGAGCTTAAATTGGGAAGTAGAAAGTTGGGGTCAGAGTCCAATCCAAAACCTTTTATTCAGGTGGTCCAATATGACCCGGAAACCTATCAGGGAAACGATAATTTCCAACTTTCCGTGAGCGACCTTTCTATACAGATTCCTGATGACCAACCACATGCAATTGGGTTATCATACGGAATGGCCAACATTGGATGGGTAAGAAACGTGAACATAAAAGCTGATGGGGAAGCCGGACATGTTGGTTTTGCGCTTGTTCAAAGGAATACCGGTCCCGGGTTAATTGAGGAACTCACGGTAGAAGGTTTTGATAAAGGAATTGAGGTTATTGACCCTTGGGGCGAAGCATTTACTTTTGTGAATATCACAGTAAAAAACCAAAATCAAGGTGGAACAGGAATTTCAATTGCTGACAAACAAATAGGTATAGAAAACCTTGTTATGGAACAAAACCAGCCCAATGTGGTCCCCGTTTTGCTTCATAATGATAGATTTTATGATACCGAGCATGGCGGGTTTCCTCATTTAACATTGATCAACGCCAGCATTACCTCCACCGTGCCTTCAAACTCACCGGCATTTGTCATAGAAAAAGGCCATACCTACCTGCGGAGCATAAAAACAAAAGGATACGAGCAAAATTTAATTAAAGATCATGGCATTGAACGGCGGTATAATAATGGCAACATTGAAGGCGAATACATTAGCGTGCATGGAAAAACAGACGATGATAAAGAAAATGTAATTGTCACAACCGTGGAAACCCCTGAAAAGTCACTGCAACTTCCGGTGAAACCCACACCAAGGATTGATGATGAGATTTTCCGAAAGTTAAATTCAGGAGATTATACAATTGTTTCAAATGATCAACTGAACAACGAAAAAATAAAAGTAAACACTTCTTGGGTAATACTGGATCCATCCGATGATGAAGACCACACGGCAATATTGCAAGCCGCTTTTAATAGCGGCGCCCGCTATGTGGGATTATTAAATACCGGTCCTTTTTATGTTTCCGAACCAATCGTGGTGAATGCATTGAAAGAATGTCAGGTAGAACTGGTGTATGGGCTGATGTCTAAAATCATAGTCCGCTCCAAACTATCAACAGAAATGGCCACAAAAAACCCGGGAAATAACATGTTGTTCAAAATTGAACCCGGTAATTCCGAAATATTGTTTTTCAAGGGATTAAAAATAATGGCCGAAGAAAGCCAGGTGGCGGATTTTACTATATTTTACAATGATTTTGCTGGCTCGGCAGTTTTTGAAGATATCATGGGGCTTAATGCACCAAGTTCTTATAAAAATGGCAAAAATGCCGAAAAGGAAGATGTGTTTTTTAATGATGTGTTTTTTGCCTATATAGGAGTAAAAAATAACACCATGATGAATTTTAAAAACCAAAATGTATGGGCACGGCATTTTGATATTGAATACCTGATGCAGCAATCATCAAAACTGTATGAAAAATACAACGTTGAACACCTGATTGTATATAATACCAGGCCTAAAATTGCCAATAGTGGCGGTAATCTTTGGATTTTTTCCACGAAACTGGGTGAACATAATGGAGTATTTGTTCAGACTTCAAATGGAGGAAAAACAGAAGTTTTATCAACATTTTTTAATTCAGACAGGACACTGTTAAGCAAAACAAAATATCCCGCCCCTAATTTTCTCGTGAAAGATGCTGATAGCGAATTTTCCATGACAGGACAAGAGCGGATCCGCACGAAATTCAACGATCAGGGAATGGCAATCGGACCTTTGCCTCACGATAACCAATTTGGCGTGATCATCCATCCCGGCAACGATACTACTGTAATAGAGGCGACATCGCTTCCTACTTATTTAAAATATGAAGGTTATGATCCCTTTAACGATACGGATGTC
>CAZVTW010000885.1:0-2122 GCA_964629805.1 uncultured Bacteroidales bacterium
TGATAATTGTCTCTTAAACCATACAGGTTAGTTGGCATAACAGAAATGAAATTCGTGCCATATTGCAGGTTATAGCTTTCGCACATTTTCATGCCGGTGATTTTGGCTATGGCATAGGGTTCATTGGTGTATTCCAGCTCCCCGGTCAGCATATAATCTTCTTTCATTGGTTGGGGACAATTTTTGGGATAAATACACGAACTGCCCAGGAATAACAGTTTTTTTACATTGTGAAGGTATGCTTGGTGTATTATGTTATTTTGAATTTGCAGGTTTTCAAATAAAAACTGCGCCCTGTAAGTCGAATTGGCAATGATGCCGCCCACCCTGGCAGCAGCAAGGAAAACATAGTCAGGCCTGAACTGCTGATAAAAATCTTTGACTTCCTGTTCGTTTATGAGGTTAAGTTTCACATATTGTATTGATTTATCTGCATCCGGTTGCCGTCTGTTAAAGGATGAAACAATATTAGTGTAGCCTTGCGTTTGTAATTGTCTGATAATAGCGCTTCCAACAAGCCCCGTGCCTCCTGCAACAAATATTTTGTCCTGAAATGTCATGTTACTCAAAATAGTTTTTAATGGTGTATCCGCCTTCTTTTAAATATCGTTCCTGGTGAACAAGTTTCAGGTCTGATTTAATCATATCTTCAATCAATCCGGACAAATCATATTCTGTTTTCCAGCCAAGTTTCTCTTTTGCTTTTGTAGCATCTCCAATAAGCAGGTCTACTTCGGTAGGTCTGAAATATCTGGGGTCCACTTTAATTACAATATCTCCGGGTTTGCAATGATTCATTTTGTTGGTGTTGATATTTTTCACAACACCAATCTCGTCAACGCCCTCGCCTTTGAATTCTATTTCAGTACCTGTTTCTGCAAAAGCCAGTTTAACAAATTCCCTGACTTCGGTAGTAATTCCGGTTGCTATAACAAAATCTTCCGGTTCCGGTTGTTGCAACATAAGATACATAGCCCTGATGTAATCTTTTGCATGCCCCCAGTCCCTTTTTGCAGAAAGGTTGCCAAGGTACAGGCAGTTTTGCAGACCAAGGACAATTCTGGCAACAGCCCTGGTGATCTTCCTCGTGACAAATGTCTCACCACGTATGGGTGATTCGTGATTAAATAATATACCATTACAGGCAAACATGTTATAGGCTTCGCGGTAGTTCACTGTAATCCAGTAAGCATACAACTTTGCCACGCCATAAGGGCTCCGGGGATAGAAAGGGGTTGTCTCCGTTTGCGGAATTTCCCTGACTTTGCCGTACATTTCGCTGGTAGATGCCTGGTAAAAACGCGTTTTTTCTGTCAGACCAAGCAGTCTAATGGCTTCTAAAAGCCTCAAAGTGCCTATGGCATCTGAATTTGCAGTGTATTCAGGTGTTTCAAAACTTACATAGACATGACTCTGGGCTGCAAGATTATAGATTTCGTCAGGCTGTGTTTCCTGTATAATACGAATCAGATTGGTGGAGTCAGTTAAATCACCATAGTGAAGAATAAAATTCCTGTCTTCAATATGCGGATCAAGATACAGGTGATCAATCCGGTCTGTATTGAAAGACGACGCTCTTCGTTTAATACCGTGAACCAAATATCCTTTTTTGAGCAAAAATTCAGATAAAAAAGCGCCGTCCTGTCCGGTAACACCGGTAATTAAAGCTGTTTTTGACATACAATAACTGTTTATTCCACTTTCAAATGAACAAATTTAGCATGCACACCTTTTATCAGGTTGAGTTTCCTCGCTATCTCTTCATGTTTATCCAATTCCTGACCAATGAGTTCCAGGAATATCAATCCACTTTCTGTGCAGTCATCAAGAACATCGTCATGAAGTCCAAGGCGGGTTTTGATATAACAACCCCAACCTGTCAGGATTTTTTGAACTTTTTCAGCAGATTCTTTTCTGTTACTTATTAATATCAGTAATACATTTCGCTTCATAACTGTTATTTTTAATGAAAAAAATTCTTATTTGACAAATATATACTAAAATTTCATGATAACGAATGAATAAATTAGCTTTCTCTGTATTGATTTTTTTCAACACAATATTTGAACTAATTAGTGTCTGTCCAGAAAGTCCGATCTCTTCGTTGGATTAAAAACCCTAA
>CAZVTW010000886.1:0-2111 GCA_964629805.1 uncultured Bacteroidales bacterium
TAATGAGGATAGGGAATTTGAAAAGCCCAACATTGTCTTTATAATAGCCGATGACCTTGGTTGGCAAAACCTGGGCTGCTATGGCAGTGACTATTATCAAACGCCCAATATCGATAAGCTTGCCAGGGAGGGAACAATGTTTACCAATGCCTATGCCTCTTGCACTGTTTGTTCGCCTACCCGTGCAGCAATTTTGACAGGTAAACACCCTGCCCGTTTAAAACTTACTAATTTTATTCCCGGGCATAATAAAACAGATAAGCTTCTAACCATACCCGATTGGCAAAAATATCTTTCATTGGAAGAGGTTACAATAGGCGAAGTGTTTAAAAAAGAAGGTTACACGACAGCTTTGTTTGGCAAATGGCACCTGAGCAAGAAAAAAACGCCCCCGGGGAGCCTGTCACACAATCCGGATCAACAAGGATTTGATGAAACATTCGTGACATACAAGCCAGCAGGATACATGCCCATCGGGGAATGGCAAAAATCGGGAAAAGACCCGCATAGCGTGGATACCCTGACCAATTTGTCCCTTGATTTTATTGCAAGGAATAAAAACAATCCTTTCTTTTTGATCTTATCGCACAACACCGTGCACGATCCACTAATGGAAGATAGTTCATTGATAGCAAAATATGCAGCCATGCCAGGAGCTGACAAGGAAGAAAACAACCCGGTGTTGGCTGCCATGATTGAAACACTGGACAAAAGCGTGGGACGTGTAGTGGATAAAATCGAAAAAAGCGGCCTCAATAAAAATACCCTTATTATCTTTTATTCGGATAATGGTGGACTAGCCTCTGATGCTAAGCAAGGTCCATTACGTAAGGGTAAAGGATGGCTATATGAAGGCGGCATAAGGGTACCATTAATTTTTAGCTGGCCTGGCATAATTCCCGGTAATAGAAAAAGCGATGAAATGGTAATTTCTACAGATTTTAGGCCTACTTTTCAATACCTTTTGGGAAATGATTCAATGCCTGATAATACTGATGGGGTGAATTTGTGGCCCATGTTGTCCGGAGAAAATAAATTACAAAGGAACACGTTATACTGGCATTTTCCACATTATCATGCCGGACCTCAATCCGGGGCTATAAGAAAAGGAAAGTATAAACTGATAGAATGGTACGAGGGTATCTATTATGATACAGTTTCCCACCTGGAATTATACGATTTGGAAAATGATTTAGGGGAAAGCCATAACCTTGTCGACGAGATGCCGGAAAAGGCCAATGAATTATTAAAAGATTTGCAGGAATGGCGCAAAAATATAAATGCCCAAATGCCGGAGAAAAACAAGGGGTATTCAAAGTAGGCGGATGTGGAGAATTTTAGTTACCTGAATCATTTATCGTGTAGTTTCTTTTGTTCTGCGTTAAGCTTTTTTGCCGAGCTAATTATGAATGTTGCAATCAGTTGCACTCCCACTGCACCTGTAAATGCAGAAAAGCTAAATCTATTTTCTTAATTCCTTTTCGAATAATGCTTTTACCTCCCTCCATCCACATGTTTCACAACCTGTTTTGCTCCTTATATCGGCACCACCGGTAATTACAAACCACAAAATACCAGCCTCTGATACATCAAAAGAGTGATCACGTGAGATATTTAAGGTAGGAGAAAAAAATGTTAAGCCTTCGTATCGTTCTCTATGCCTTTTAATCCTAAGTGCACTATGATACTTTGCCCTTGCCTCATCAGAAATGGCTGAAGCAATCTCCCTAACTAATGCGGTATCCCACGTACAACCTAAATTAATTGGTTTAGAAAAAACTGTAGCCTGGCCAGCACGTGCTACACCGTGAAGACATTCATCCCATTAGTTATAAGCAGGGATATTCAATCGTGAAACAGAATCTGTATTGGCACATAAAAAGTTTATTTTTTCCTCAATGGTTAAAAATGATAGTAAGTTCTCTATCCGTTCATTTGTTGGTTTGTTTTCATCTAAATAAATCGACTTTTCTTTACACCCGGAAATAAAAATGTAAACCAAAATAATAACACAAAAAACATGTTTTAATATACCTTGCTGCTTCATAAACTTCATTAAGGAACTGTAATAAAATAAACGTTGCAAATTAAGTATAAATTTCTATATTTGT
>CAZVTW010000887.1:0-2108 GCA_964629805.1 uncultured Bacteroidales bacterium
GGAAAATTTTATTTGTTTTTTAATACTTTAGATACCAAAAGAGGTTCATACGAAGGAGAATATGAAAATACATATTTCAGAAATGAATTGACAAGTAAATGGATAGAGGAAGATAGTGTAAAAGCCAGATTGAAAAGGAGCAGGGAAAAGAAAAAGCAGCTGCAGGAACAAAAAATGAAGAAAGAAGAGAAGAAAAAGCCGGAACCACCACCCAAAATTGACCCTGACAGTATGATTATTGATATTAATAATTACGTCTTTGAGAGAGAAAAATACAAAGATTACTATCAATCACTTTTAAGGGATTCTATCAAGGAGAAAAAAAAGAAAAAAACCGGTTTTGAAGTTCCGGTAAAAAGAATCTACCAGACTGCATTTTATACAAATTACCTCGTTAATCAGGTTGATTTCGGATTTCTAAACTCATCCTATCAGGCATACACAGGCGGACCTTTTTATTTTAATCCCGGGTTTAACGTTTTATTTAAGGTAGGAATAAATGATTTATTTGAAGATTATAAAGTTGTTGGTGGTGTCAGGTTTGCCGGGAATTTTGACAGTAACGAATATTTGTTAAGTTTTGAAGATTTAAAATCAAGGTGGGATAAACAAATTATATTTCACCGGCAGGTCTTTAAACGCTCAGATGCAGAAAATTTCATTCAGAAAGTGACTTCACAAGAGTTAATGTATATTCTCAAATTCCCTTTTAACCAGATTTCTGCTTTGCAGGGAACAGCAAACCTTCGTTATGATCGTACCACATACCTTTCAATAGATTATTATTCATTAAGAAAGCCCGATTTATACAAATTATGGGGAGGATTAAAACTGGAATATATTTTTGATAATTCCCGCCAGCTTGGACTCAACCTGTATGAAGGAACCAGGTCTAAAATATTTTTCGAAGCATTCAAACAATTGGATCAGGAACGATCAGACCTGTTTGTTGCAGGCCTCGATTTCAGACATTACATAAGAATACACAGAAATCTTATCTGGGCTAATCGTTTTGCTGCAAGCACTTCATTCGGTGGAAGCAAGCTTGTTTATTATCTTGGCGGTGTTGATAACTGGATCAATTATCCCGGAGGGAGTCAAATTTTTGATTATTCTACCGGCATCAATGAACAGCAAAACTATGTATACCAAGCCGTCGCTACTAATTTAAGAGGATTCAAACAAAATGTCAGAAACGGGAATACATTTATGTTGGCCAATTCTGAAATACGATGGCCTTTGTTCAGATATTTTGCAAACAGGCCAATCAATTCAGATTTTTTGAATAATTTTCAGATTGTTGGTTTTGCTGATGTTGGAACGGCTTTTGCCGGACCGTCTCCTAATTCTGAAAAAAATAGTTATAACCGTGAAACGATAACCAGGCAACCGGTAACCATGATCATTGACAACGAAAAAGACCCTATTGTCGGTGGCTTTGGTTTTGGTCTTCGTAGCAGACTTTTCGGATATTTTATCAGAACTGACTGGGCCTGGGGTATTGAAGGCGGTGAAGTTCAACCACGGGTTTTTTATCTTTCACTAAGTCTCGATTTTTAGTATCCAGGTAAAGCTTATAATAATGTCAATTGCAGATGTTACCCTCATTATTCTCATAGGTTTTGTAGCAGGTATATTAAGCGGGACACTTGGGGTCGACGGTGGTATTGTATTGCTACCGGGGCTTGTTTTTCTGCTTGGCTTTACTCAACATCAGGCACAAGGCACCAGCCTTGCCATGATGGTACCACCTGTTGTCATACTTGCAGCTTACAATTACTACAAGCATGGTCATGTAAATGTTCAAACGGCTGTAATACTCATTTTTACCTTTATTGCCGGAGCATATCTTGGGTCATTGCTGGCTGTAAACCTTCCGGATAAAATTCTGCGCCGCATATTTGGTTTTTTTATGCTTTTTGTTGCTGTAAAGATGATATTAGGAAAATAACGAATTTAATTTCCGGCAGGTAAATGAACTGTAACACTAGTCCCTTTCTTCTCAATACTATCAATAAACAGCTTACCTTCATTCCTGTCTATGAATTCTTTACACAGAATCAGGCCTAAACCTGTTCCTTTCTCATTGTTTGTTCCCGAAGTTGTTA
>CAZVTW010000888.1:0-2106 GCA_964629805.1 uncultured Bacteroidales bacterium
AAAATGGACGAAGATTTCATGATAATAGTTGTTCACAATTCCAGGGATGTGTATTATTTTGGAAAAGAAGATTTTGAGGGGTAAGAACAGGAATAAGTAAGAAGTTGGAAGCTGGAAGTTGATGGGTGAATGGTGAATGGTGAGTGGTGAAAGGGATAAGCTGGAAGGTCGAAGCCCGAAGAAGGGGGATGACTAAAAAGGAGGTTTGAATTCCAAATCAACTGAATAATTTTGTACCTTTAAAAAAAAGATATATTATGCGAATAATCAACCCATTATACGATTGGGCATTCAAATACCTGTTAGACAACAATGAGTTGGCAAAAAAATTTATTTTTGCCATACTCAAACAAAACCTAAAAGATATAATAATTTAAAACTGAAAAAATAAACAAAATGGGACAGTACATTTTTTTAAATGCCAATGTTGAAAATTTTTCAGACAAACATTGGGAAGAAGATATTTATTTCAAAACATTGGAAATAATAAATAACTTTCCTTTCCCTTTGGTTTCATTACACAAAGAAACCAAATTAGGAAAAGATCGATTTACTTTCAGTAATAACCTTGTGCATAAACAGGGCGAAGAAGATGAGTACTGGGACATTGTTGGCGATTTGTTGACAGACAAAAGAGCCGAAAACTTCCGGATATACAGAAAAAGGTCTCAGTATATCAAAAACACAAGAACAGAGTCAGGCGACTTTAAAGATATTCTTTACAGCCATCCGGACTATCCCGAATGCCCTACCGAAGACAGTGAAGGTTATTCCATATTCGATAACAAAACACAGGGCTATCCTTATCAACTGGCAGTAACCGCTGTCGGCATTTACCTTGAAAACCTTTCGCCATACAATGTGTATATGTTTGGAGACTTTACCGAAAACGAATGTGCCAGTATCTTGCCCTGGCTTGAAGAAAAAGTTGGCGAGAAACTAAAAATGCCCGTTTGTTATGACCCCGACCGATTATGGGAACGCTTAAGTAATTGCTATGAAAATCACGAGCGCCTGATAAATCGTTTTGAAACGCTTTGTAAAAAATCAATAGAAGACGAATACGATTTTTTTGTTAAAAAAATGGGTAAAGAAAAAACCGATACATATTACGCCGAAAAATTGGCAGAATATTCAAGCATTGACATGTTGGGTGCGCAGAATATACAATCTCCCATACTTAATGCTACACAAGATATTGAAGAACTTATAAACTTTGTGAAACTTGCAAATTCTTTTAAAAAACCCGAAGATGAAAAATTTAACTTAATAGATTTAGCAAAATCCCTTGTTTATGAATTTATTACCATCCCTTTTGAAGAACGCGAGCCTATTCGTTTGTTCACAAGACATGGAGCAGACTTAATGACAAACGAAGAGGCCTTTACGCGGCTTTTCCTTACAATGAGCGGAGCGCCCTCTGATGTTCAGTTATTTGTTGAAAAAAATACATTTATTCAATTATTTCTAAAACATGACAATGGCATTGATGAAAAAGAATTGACAGATATAATAACTAAAGCCGAAAACAAATGCAGGCAGGACATCAGGCATTGTGAAGAGTTGATTGAAACTGCCAAAGAGAAAATTGAGAAAGAAGAAAAACAAACCGAACAAGCACGCGAAAAAAGCGAAGAAAAAAATCCGCATAGTCATATTCCGGCTGAAACCAAAGTCAAAATTCCGGAAAATGAACTTTTTTTTTGGGAACAGCTTTACCTGCAAAAACGAAAATTCATAAATAGAGAAAAAAGCGCCGCGATATTGGGCAAGGGATTGAAAAAGTCGATAATTGATAAAAGTATTGGGGCCAACAAAACTATTTTCGTGAACACCAATTCAGAAAAGCTTAAAAAAGTAATATACGAATACACGTATCGTAACGGCATTGCTTTAAAATATACGACCTGGAACGAAATAGACAAAGAAATGGATATTGAAAAACTAACATATCTGGCTGCTATGGCTTTGGTAAAAAACGATGAAATGACCTTTTGGAAGTGGCGGTTACATATTTTTGAAAGCACGGAACTGTGGGTGCATCTCGTTCAGCATGAAGCCCTGGATGGAACAAAAAAGGCCATAGAGGATTAGTATTGCGAAAAC
>CAZVTW010000889.1:0-2105 GCA_964629805.1 uncultured Bacteroidales bacterium
GGTTTGCAATCAGCAGACGATTTGATTCAAACAATTGATTATTTCGAAAATGAATTTGGAATATTCACTTCTCTCAATGTCTATCATACATATTTAAGACCAGGTCAGGACAATCATGATTTGTTAAGGTTTATTCCGGATAGAAGGGATGTCAGTAGGGTGTACGCAAGATTAAAAAAACAATATGGCATGAATCAAATGCCCATGAATTGTGTAAATCTTCAATACTGTTCCACTACAGTTGCAGTTTTATGTGACGGAAGTGTAACACCATGTGCAACCATTAGATATGATAAAAATAATCTGAAAAATTGCGGCTCATTCTATAACATTGTAAATGAATCAAAAGAAGAACTTCTGTTTATGCCATTTAAGGACAGGGAAAACCGTCCTGAGCAATGCCGGAGGTGCCATTTAGCGGAAGAATGCTGGGGATGTCGCTCCAGATCATATGCAGCAGGATTCGGTATTTTTGGACCCGATCCGCGTTGTCCGAAATTCAAATCAAAGGAGAACTATGACAACTAAGCGCTTTCATTCAACTAATCCTCCTACTCAACGCTTTCGCTATGGAGATGTTATTATTGTTTCTTTGGCACATCTGGCACATGACATTTTTTCTTCATTTCTGGCGCCTGTCCTGCCATTACTTATAAAAAAATTTGATCTGTCATACTCCTTATCAAGCCTGCTGTCTATTTTTCAACGCCTACCCTCATTACTTAATCCTGTGGTTGGTATTATATCGGATAAAATCAAGCCGTCATACTTTATCATTGCGGCCCCTACCCTGACTTCTGTATCAATGTGCCTGTTAGGGTTAGCGCCCTCCTATGCAGTTGTTGTCATGTTGTTATTGATTATGGGGATTGGAGCCTCGCTGTTTCATGTACCTGCTCCTGTTATCATAAAGAGATTATCCGGCAACAGGACAGGACGGGGAATGAGTTTCTATATGCTGGGCGGTGAGGCTGCCAGAACATTAGGGCCGGTTGTTATCCTGGGAGCGATTTCTTTATGGGGTTTTCAGGAAACCTGGAAACTCATTCCCGCAGGTATGTTCATTTCAGTCCTGCTTTTTCTAAAATTTCGAACACTTGAAGTAAACAAGTCATTTAATGATAATAAACCGGTAAAGACAGGAAATAAATCCGGGAAAAGAATATCCAGGGTCTATTTTTATCTGTTTTCTATGCTGGCAGGCTTCTTTTTTTGTATGAATTTTATCAAATCATCAATAACCTTCTATCTGCCAACATATCTGACGCTCAAAGGTAATTCTTTGTGGCTGTCCGGTGTTTCATTGTCTGTTTTTCAGTTATCCGGCGCTGCAGGTACATTTTTATCCGGAACAATATCTGATTACATTGGCAGGAAGCGAATGTTGCTTATAGCATCTCTGGCTTCTCCGGTAATCATGTTACTCTTTGTTCATTCCAAAGGTATTATATTGATTTTTGGACTGTTATTGGCCCTTGGATTATTTATTTTTTCTGTTACACCTGTTTGGCTGGCTTTCATCACGAATATCACTTCCGAAAGACCATCATTTATCAACGGAATTTTTATGACTGTCACTTTTGTTGTAAATTCGATTAATATTTTACTTATTGGCATCTTAAGTGATATGTTCGGACTTGAAAAGATTTATATGATTGTTCCTTTTATTGCTGTTTTCGCTTCAATATTTGTGCTTCTGCTGAGCAAAAAAATTGATTTGGACAAAGGAAGAAATGTATACATAAAAAAAGAATAAAAATTGAACACCATATGCAACCCTTTTTAAGAGAATTTGCTGAAATACTCTATTCAGGACATCCGGAAGGTCTAAAAAATATCACAGTCGTATTGCCAAATAAACGTGCCGGGGTATACCTCAGAAAGCACCTGACCGGAATTTGTGGGCACGGCTCATTTTTACCCGGCATTCTCACTATTAATGAATTTATACAGGAATTATCAAGACTTGCTATTGCAGATGATGTTACACTCCTGTTCGAACTTTTTGAGACTTTTAAAGCTGTTTCAGGGGATGAAAACTATAGTTTTAGTTCATTTTATCATCTGGGTGAAATATTACTCAGGGATTTTGAGGACATTGACAG
>CAZVTW010000890.1:0-2100 GCA_964629805.1 uncultured Bacteroidales bacterium
AAATCATGAGTCGCTGGGAAGCGTACCAAATATATGAAGAAATTGTCAGCAGACGCAAAGACCCGCTTATATTTTACAAAAACTGGGGGAATTCCTATGAATTGCGCATCTACCCTCTCCTGCCTGATGAAACACGCAGGATAAAAATATCTTATCTTGTACCTGCCATCTGGACTGATCAGTATGTGATGGGTAACCTGCCTACTGACCTGTTAATGGCTTCGGCGGAAATTCCTGATTTAAAAGTCAGGGTATTTGCTAATGATCAGTTCCCACGACCTGCCATAAAAAACCATTCCGAAATTGAGTTCAAAGCTATCGAAATATCCGAACCGGGTAATTTTACTGAAGCTGTTATTCCGAAAGAACAATTTGACGAATTGTTAAAAATACGCTTTGATGCACCACTGAAAAACGGTGTTTTTTTCAGCGCCTACAACGAAAGCGCCGGAGAAGGTTATTACCAGATGGTCATGATGCCTTCAGGAACCGTGGGTATTGACAAAGACAAAAAATTTATGTTTGTTGTTAACATCGAAGATACAAAATATGATCTACTCCACCCTGAGGATATCACTGGCTATATATATGATTTCCTGGCTAATATATGCACGGAAGATGATTACTTTAATATCCTGATAACCGGCAAAGACAATTATTTGCTAAGTGAAACCTGGTTAACGGCAGAATTAAATAATATAGAGGATGCTATTGCACGTTTGGAAGACTTTGAATTTTCTACTGAGAATTTAATCTCTGGTATCATTGATGCACATGAATTCATGAAAGACAATCAGGGAGAAGGAGAACTGGTGGTGATTTCCAATTACAGGAATTACTCGGAAGAGCCTGAAAATGCCAATGACTACATAAAAAAAATAAGGGACAAAGCAGGTTCTGTCTACCCAATTAATGTCGTGAACTATTCCTACCAGATAGACTGGGATATGTTTTACGAAAATGAAGAAAAGTTCTATTGGTTTTCAAATGTTTTGCATCAGCTGGCATATCAGACTTATGGCAAGTATTATAATCTGAACCAGGTGTACTATTACTATGATGTAAGAACAACAGATGAACAGATAGCCCCGCGAATCAATTCAAAAGATGTTTTTACACAGCTTTATGAAACAACCGGAAATGTTTTTGCCCTTTTAGACATTTATACAACGGCAGAAAATGGCGTATGTTACGGACGTTTTAATCCCGGAATTGAAAATTTTTATGGCTACCAGGGGCAACCGATTATGCAAATCGGGAAGTTTAACGGCAAAGCACCTTTTTTTGTTGAAGTAGCAGGAGAAATTGAAGACGAATTTTTCAGTTTTAATAAAAATATTCCCAAAGATCAAATCCTGACAAGTGATTCTGTTTTAAAAACCTGCTGGCACGGAAATTATATTGAAGCGCTTGAAAACAGTATCAACTGGAGCTATTCAACAGATATTGTGAAAGAAATTGTTGAGAAAAGCATAGACAATCGTGTTTTGTCGAGATATACAGCCTTCCTGGCGCTTGAGCCGTCAGATACAATCAGTGTCTGTGAATCCTGCCCTGATGAGTCGGGCGGCGATCCTGGAATAAATAATTACTCACATGACGCAGCCAGAGCAGAAGTCCCGACTGGTGGTGGCGGAAAAAATGATGGCTGGGGCATGGACAATCATCAGGCCATTGGTATTGAAGAAATTGAAAACAGCCAGGATGAATTACAGGCCGAAATATTTCCCAATCCGTTTATTGATAATGTATTCATCAAACTTTCAAATATAGCACATTATAACACCGGTATCCGGGTAACAGTTTATAATTCATACGGACAATTGGTTAAACTACTCCTGCCTGGGAACTCTGTTGTGCGAAATACTGAATTTAACTGGGACGGAAGAGACCAAAACGGTAAACCTGTTGCCAAAGGATACTACTTTATTGTCATTGAAACCTTAGAAACGAAAAATGTATTCAAGGTGACAAAGATGTAGGGGACCGGTCTGTTAATTTTGGTTCAAAAATATAGTAAAAAAAATCTGGCATTTTTCATTACTCGGTTTACACTTTACTTATTAAAAGAAACCTTATTTCGTGTTTCAACCTGAGTAG
>CAZVTW010000891.1:0-2098 GCA_964629805.1 uncultured Bacteroidales bacterium
TGAGGATTTAGGGTTTTTAATCCAACGAAGAGATCGGACTTTATGGACAGACACCAATTAGGGCTTGATGCGAAATAAACTGTGCAGAATAAACGAAGTTATTTTGTTCTGCCTTAATACTCCTCCCAGGCTTTTATTGACAAGTCTTCAATATCTTTCCGGCAGAATGAATACACAAAGGCGCTGGCCAGCCGTGCATTCGTAATCAGTGGAATATTGAAATCTATTGCTCCACGTCTGATGGTGTAGTCATTGTCAAGCTCGTTTTTAGAGAGGTTTTTGGGGATATTGATGACAAGATCAATGTGTTTTGTTTTCAAAAAGTCCATCACATTGGGTTTTTTATACTCGTCAGGCCAGTGAAGCATTGTTGTTTCAAGGCCGTTGAGCTGGAAAAATTCATGTGTCCCTTTTGTGGCATAAATCGTATATCCTTTGTCAATCAACATTTTGCAACTGTTTATCATCTCAACCTTGGAGCGGATAGGCCCTGATGAAATCAGGATGTTTTTTTCAGGAATACCATAACCAACAGAGAGCATAGATTTGAGAATAGCGTCGTAAAAATCTTCCCCAATACATCCAACTTCACCTGTCGAAGCCATTTCAACGCCAAGCACAGGGTCTGCTTTTGCAAGACGTGAAAACGAAAATTGTGGCGCTTTGACACCAATATGCTCCAGGTCGAAAATTGATTTGTTGGGTTTTTCCACCCGCTGCCCGAGCATCACCCGTGTAGCAAGCTCAATTAGGTTAGCTTTCAAAACTTTTGAAACAAACGGAAAACTTCTCGATGCACGCAGGTTACATTCAATCACCTTAATATCATTGTCCTTGGCCAGAAACTGGATGTTAAATGGCCCGGAAATGTTAAGCGATTTGGCTATTTTCCGTGATATCCGTTTTATCCGTCTGACGGTTTCGAAATATATTTTTTGCGGCGGGAATACCATTGTTGCATCGCCTGAATGTACGCCGGCAAATTCAACATGTTCGGACATGGCATAGGCAATTATTTCGCCCCTGTCAGCAACAGCATCAATTTCAACTTCTTTTGCCTGTTCAACAAACTCAGTTACTACCACAGGGTGTTCTTTTGAAACCTTTGTGGCAAGTGTCAGGTAATGTTCCAGTTCATTCACATTAGAGACAACATTCATGGCTGCGCCAGACAATACATAGGATGGTCTGATGAGCAGCGGAAAACCCACTTTATCTACAAATTTATATATTTCCTCCATACTGGTCAACTCCATCCACTCCGGCTGATCAATACCCAGCTCATCAAGCATGGACGAAAATTTATGTCTGTCTTCAGCCTTGTCGATATATTCAGGAGATGTTCCGAGGACATGCACATTTTGCCTGTGCAATTTCATGGCAAGGTTGTTGGGAATCTGGCCTCCGGTGGACACAATCACACCCTTTGGCGTTTCAAGATCAATGATATCCATAACACGTTCAAACGTAAGTTCATCAAAATACAACCTGTCGCAAATATCATAATCAGTACTGACAGTTTCCGGGTTGTAATTGATCATCACTGACCTGTAATTTTCATTATTGACAGATTTTAAGGCATTGACACCACACCAGTCAAATTCAACAGAGCTTCCAATTCTGTAAGCGCCTGACCCGAGAACAACAACTGATTTTCCGTCATGGTAAAATTCTATGTCGTGATCATCACCACTGTAAGTCAGGTACAGGTAATTTGTTTTGGCAGGATATTCAGCGGCCAGGGTATCAATTTGTTTGACAAAGGGGAAAATACCGCGTTTTTTTCTTTCAGTGCGTACTTTCAGGCTGTCTTCGGAAATGCTTTCTACCGGGCTCTTCAGGACAAACCGGGCAAGCTGGAAATCTGAAAATCCTGATTTTTTTGCCTGAAGGAAGACTTCGTCAGGGACATCTGTAATATTATCATATTTGGTGAGTATATTTTTCAGGTCAAAAATATTTTTCAGTTTAATCAGAAACCACCTGTCTATCTTTGTGAGTTCATAAATCTGCTCAACCGAATAGCCTTTTTCAAAGGCATCCTCAATAACAAAAATTCTCAAATCTGTCGGTACGGAAAGTTCTTTATCAACATCGT
>CAZVTW010000892.1:0-2097 GCA_964629805.1 uncultured Bacteroidales bacterium
TGGCCGCATTAAAAATGTAGCTTAATTCTTTAATTCTTTCTCTTAGTTTTGAGTTCAATGCAAATAATTCATCGTTACGGAATGAAAGTTCCTCATTGTTAGCTTCCAGTTCCTCATTTTGAGACAGATATTCATCATATAATGATTTATATTCATCACTTTTTTGTTTAATTTCTGCTTCTGCTTTTTTACGCTCAGTGATATCCCTTATAATGCCCCAAAGGGCATTTGGTTTTCCGTCCTCATCCTTTTCCAGGTAAGCCCTTATTTCAATCGGAACAACACCGCCGTCTTTTCTCAGGTATTCCTTTTCGTATACATCAGAAAATCCACGCTTTAATATTTGTTCCTGTATAATGTTATTCTCATAGTCATGCCATTTTTTTGGGGTCAAATCATGAAAATTTATTTCGGATAATTCTTCTCTGTTATACCCGACCAGATTCATAAATGCTGTATTACATTCAATAATATTTCCCTGCATATCAACTTTCCCAAAAGCATCAAGCATGGTTTCATAGAGGCTCCTGTATTTTTTTTCAGAATCTATGAGCGCCTGCCTGTTCATTTTATCCCTGGTAATATCTGAGATAGTTGTAATGAAAAACTTCGGATTTCCATTTTTATCCCGCTGAAGAGTTGTATTGACTTCCGTATAGACAATATGTCCATCTTTGTGAATATATCGTTTTTCAAACCTTACTGTTTTTTTTCTGCCGTCAATAACAGACTGAACAATATCGGCGCTGGCCTGAATATCATCAGGATGGGTGATATCTTTCCATTTTTTATTCAGCAGTTCCTTCTCACTATACCCAAGTATTTCACAAAAAGATTTGTTGACCCTGAGACTGCCGTCAACACCAGTCATTGATTTGCCAAGAGGAGAATTCTGAAATATATTTTTAAAATCTTCCTCGCTCTCTCGAAGTTTTGCTTCCAGCTTTTTTTGTTGAGTCATATCTACGGCAAGTTCAAACCGGACATCCCGTCCATCGGGCCATTTCACAATCTGGTCAGTAATGTAAAAATGTTTTTTCAACAAGGAATTAAAATATTCCCATGAATAAGGTTTACCCTTCTTTTTCTGGATAATGTCATTGGTGCAAAAAGTGCATGGTTCTTCAAATCCCTGGAATTCTTTGTAACACACTTTACCGGTTGGGTCATGTCCGAGGAGGTTCTGAAAATATTTGTTCACAAAAAGAACTTCATATGTATCAGGATCAACCACATATAATATCTCAGGGTGATTATCAAAGACTGTCAGAAATCGTTCCTTCTGCACCTGCATTTCTTCATTCAGGGACCTGAGCTCTTCATTTTGGGCTTCAAACTCTTCATTCAGAGATAAATATTCCTGATTTTTTTCCTGTAACTCGTTCGTCCGCTCATCAACCAGTTTTTCAAGATTTTTCCTGTGTTTTTGTAATTCTTCTTGTGTTTTTTTCAGTTCATTGATAAAAACAGAACTGCCAATAATCCGGTAAATCCTGCCCTCATCATTTTTCAGGGGGGTCAGTTTTGTCAGCCACCAGGTCTCCATACCTCCCATCGGAATCATTTCTTCATACTGAACAGAGGTTTCAGCATCAAGGCAACGTTGATAATTACTGCGGATAATTTTTGTTGCTTCCTCAGGGATAAACGGGGCAAGCTGCTCAGGTGTTTTACCTTTAACTTCATCAAATTTTAATCCGGTAATCTTTTCATGGGCAGGATTTAATCCGGCAAATCGGAAATTTTTATCCGGTGTAACCTCAATAACAAAAAGGGCAGATTCGGTACCATCATAAATACTTTGCAGGAACTGGTTTTGTTCTTTATGCTTTTTCTCAGCATCCTGTTTAATGGTTGTTAATTCCTGGTTGCATGCTTTAAGTTCTTTTTCAAGTTGCCTAATTCGTGCATTCAGTTGTTCTTCAGGTTTTTTCATGTTTACTTTTTATTGTTACACGAAAGGTACAAATTTCAGAAAAAAAATCAAACAAAAACTCCTAATTAGTGTCCATTCATAACGTAAGTGTCTCGGCCAGAAAGTACGGGGTCGAGGCGGATTAAAAATCATAAACCGCAGTCCCGATAAAATATCGGGAT
>CAZVTW010000893.1:0-2095 GCA_964629805.1 uncultured Bacteroidales bacterium
GTTTGTTAGCGAACGTTTTGCTATTGAAGCTCATACAAAGCGTTTTAAAAAATATACATATGAACCGACACCGGATGGCAACTATATCCTTGAACTGGGTCACTATTCGTTAAAAGCAGATTCAGTCATTCGTTTTCTGAAGAAACAACTTCGTTCCATTTCAGAGCAACAGGAAAACATTGTTTCTGTCAACTTGTATATTGGTGAAGATAAGCCGTTTTCATTATTAAAGGAAACAGATTACAAAGACGGCCAACTATTGGAAGAGGTATTTCTTTCCCGGGAATCCAGGTCTGTTGTAAAAAAATATGATGAAAACACCTACAGATACGAATACATTTATATCGAGCGGACAAATACAAATCTTTACCGTGATTCTGTTGTCAGAATTATTTATGACAGGAAAATTGAAAAGCAATGGCTAAGAAGAGAACTTTATATTGTTTTTTTGATATTTGGCATCAGCATGATTATTATATTTGTATTAATCTATGTCAAAACAAAATCAATAACACGGCCTGTTGAATTATTGAACGGACATGTTAAAAAAATAGCTCATGGAAATATTAAAGAACGGGCAGAAGTCATCGGATCAAATGAGATATCCATTCTGGCAAAACACATCAATAAAATGCTCGATCAGTTGGAAGCTAATTATAAACAATTGGTACGTGCCAGGGATAAAGCCAGGGAATCTGATAAATTAAAAACCGCTTTTCTGGAAAATATGTCTCATGAGATACGAACCCCGATGAACGCCATCATCGGATTTGCAAATATCATAGAAGGTGAAGATTTGTCAAAAGAAGAGCGGGCGACATTTCTGAACCATATAAAAGGCAGTACATATAATCTTTTAGCTTTAATAACCGATATACTTGATATTGCCAAACTGGAATCCGGCACACTGACACTCACACATGATGAATGTCACATCAACACGCTGATGCGTCAATTACTCGATGAGGTACAGCAATCTGATGAATTTAACGAAAAATCCCGGCTTGACATCAAACTTCATTTGGCTCTTGAAGACCAGGATGCTTATGTGAAAACAGATGCTGAAAGACTCAACCAGATTCTCAGGTATCTTGTCTTTAATGGAATTAAGTTCAATGAGAAAGGCTTTGTTGAATATGGATATATCGTTAAAGCTTATGATTATTTATTGTTTTACATCAGGGATACCGGTATAGGTATTCGCAAAGAAAAACATCATGTTATTTTTGACCGGTTCAGGCAGGAAGATGACACAGTGACCAGGAAATATGGCGGCACCGGACTTGGTTTAGCCATTTCTAAAGGTCTGATCGACTTATTTGGTGGTGAAATCTGGCTGGAATCCGAAACAGGTAAAGGGACGACATTTTATTTTACCATACCTTATGAGCCGGTTCAAAATGAATCATCAGAGAAAATTACCAAATCAGAGAAAGAATTATACCATCAATTTTCATGGGAGGATAAAAAAATTCTCATCGTAGAAGATATGAAAATAGTCAGGGAGTATTTCCGGGAAGTTTTCAAACCAACAAAAGTAAAATGTTTTTTTGCTGAAAGCGGCGAAAAGGCAATTGGTGTATTTCAACAAACATCTGTTGACATTATCCTGATGGATATTCAATTACCCGGAATTGACGGATATGAGGCAACAAAGAGAATCAGGAAGATAAACCCGGATGTCCCGATCATCGCCCAGACTGCTTATGCCTATACTGAAGACCGGGCAAAATCCATACGTGTAGGATGCAACGATTATCTAACAAAACCCATTGACAAAAAGGTGTTATTGGAGACAGTTGCCCGGTATATTTACTGAGCTCAGATTTAATATTCGCTTCTGGGATGTGAAATTGTCAGAAAGCCGCCGTTTAATTTCCATACACCTGATTTAATCCTCCCCCTCATCTCAGCTAATGAGGAGGAATCTCACCATAAAGGATTTTGGGATACATGATTTTGAGGATTGAATCCCTTGTTGAAGTATAGGTTATTGCTATGACAATTTTAAAATATGAAAAAAATCATTACTTGTTTCAAGCAAACTCAGGACAAAGCATAATTAGGTGTCCTGGGATAGGGAATAACATCCCGG
>CAZVTW010000894.1:0-2094 GCA_964629805.1 uncultured Bacteroidales bacterium
TGTCCCACCGGCATCGGGATGCATTTTTTTCAAAACGTTTTCGAATTTTGTCTGACCATTTGCACCGGTAATATGTATTTCTTTCTCGTAAATTGCTACGTAAACTGAAATATCAGATAATTCTTTAAGGGCTGTAACATCCGCCTGGAAATTAATAGTACCTTCAGAAGCATTTGTAATCAATTCAATATCAAATGCAGGGTCTTGTAATATGCGTTTTTCGAGAATTTGAACCTGCTCAAGCAGGTCTTTCGTTTTTCCTTTGTAGGTATTACCGTCAACAATTGTATTGGGTACATCGGATATTCCGTAATAAAGTGAGCGGGCACTGGGGGCCTGCACATTATCTTTATTCATGGGGTCTTCACCGGGATAACTGGTATGATATTGAATATCAACAATGTCTTTTGCATTTGAATTGGCAATGGTATTTATTTCATTATCATATTCAACGCATTCCAAACAAGATGAATTTGTAAAATGTTCGACAAGAATCTTTTTGGTTCTTTCGCCAATCCAAATGTCATCAAAGGCAAATCCATCGTAAGAAGTTGTTGATACTCCGCCTTCAGAGCCATAGGCAATCCGGAGAATCACATCTTTTTTACCTGAAAGCATATCAAGTTTATGTCTGGCTTCAATCCAGGAATCATATTTCACCCCAGACCAGCCTTCCTGCCTGAATTCCTGATTGCCGGGATTACCAAGTATACCTGCCGTATTGTACCAGTTGACACCACTATTGATGGTACCAATATTGATCCACTCACCATCATCCTGGTACTGTAACACAGCGCCGTCCCGGTCGCTGTTGGGGTGTGACCAGATATTGAGTTTGATCATAGGTTTTTTGAGTGATGAAAAATCAAAGCACGGACTTGATACCCAGGATTTCTCTTTTACCGGTTCTTCCGGAAGATCAGTAAACCAGGCATTGCTTCCGGAGGCGGCAGTATTGATAACTTCTCCGTCAGGCAATCCAAGTTTCCAGCTAGACAGAGGTAAATTTTCATTTATATCGTTTATCCATCCTGTGTTCTGAGATTCGAAATCTTCAGTATAATGTTCATCATATTGGTTGTCAAGTGTTGATTGCAGGGTAACCGTTGGCCTGACATATACCATATGTTCTGCTGTGTCAGGACAATTGTTTACAGCTTCCATGGCTGTCAGAATAACATTATATGCACCTTCTGTTTGGTAATTGTGTGATGGATTTCGTGATTCATTGGTATTTCCGTCTCCGAATTCCCAATTCCATGATGCAATATTATCACTGGTGATAGCTTCGAAATTGACCGGCCCACTACCAAGACATTCATTTTCCCAAAGGAAATCAATATCGGGAACACGACTCAGGTTTGTTCTTTTGAGTGTATCCGCTTCACAACCTTTATCAGTGACTGCTGATAGCGATATTGACTGCAGTCCGGCTGAGAAATAGGCGTGTGTGACAATATTTTTGTATGTGCTGTCCTGCTGTGAAATACCATCACCAAAGTCCCAAAGCCAGGTTTCGATGTTTTGATCCTGAGGAGACTTGTTTTGTATTGTAATGATCTCAGGAAGGCAGAAATTTTTCACTTCGAAATCGACCCGGGGAACGGGATTAATGGTGACTGTATCGTGATAATCATTAAAACATCCGTTTTCATCAGTGTATTCATACCGAATAGAAATGGTCCCGGTATATTCAGCCGGATCAAGAATATTTGCAGACAATTCTTCATTGTTGATATAATATTTGCCCACACCACCGCTACCTGAGTGTAATCCTTCAAGAATGACAGGCTCTGCATCTTTGTATTGGCAATAACTTTTTTCCTGGTTGAGACCGCCCAGAGACAGGGTAGGGATGGGATGTATCGTCAAAGATGTATCAACCGAACCGGTGCAGCCAAACTGATTCGTATACTGAAAAGTAAAAGTATAATCGCCAACTTCCAGGTCTGAAGGATTAACAGCAGCCAGGCCATCTCCGGGGGTTTCATCCTGAATACCATTTCCGGAGAAATCTCCAAATCCTTCAAATCCGTTAACAAGACCGATGATGCTTTCCTGTGGCTGATTTTTACAGTATTCATTGTCGAAATC
>CAZVTW010000895.1:0-2094 GCA_964629805.1 uncultured Bacteroidales bacterium
GTCGATTTTCACCCGTCCGCAAAGGTAATCAGACTTCGAGAATAATTTATTTTTCCCATTTTTTAGAAGCAGACCATTTTGTATATGGGAATCTACTTTCCGAACCATACTGAAGAAATGGAGTAAAAAAATGTGCAATCCGATTCACAACAGGTTCTAATTCCATGTCTGTGTCAATTCTTTTGAGGAAACTATTCCATTGTCTTTTCTTTGATTGGTTGCTGTAAAAATCCAAAGAAAGAGCTGGTGGTAATTCATTAGGAATTGCCGTTTTACGTTGTTTGAAAGTTGCTTTTACTGCATTTAAAATGTTATTTGCTGTTAATTCGTATTCTCCAAGAACCATATAGAGGTCGTAATAATCTTTCAAACGACTATTCGCTATACCCAGGGAAATAATTATTTCTAATTTTTCGGCAATTATGGATTCAATGGGATATGCAAAAATAGAAGGAGAAGGCAGATTGAGCATTGTTGGGAATTGGATTATTTTCGATTTCGGAAATACTGCATCACCAAAACCAATATCAACCTGCACCGGAAGTTTTGTTTTTTCCAAGTAACCAATTAATTTTACTCTTATTCCTTGATAAGCATTTTGTTCCTGTATTTCTTCTACTGAAACTGTTTTGGGGTCGAAGTATATTCCGTCCTCCGGACATTGTATTCTGCATATTTCTTGTATTATCATTTTCATTCTATCCAGGTTGAAATTATCAGTTCCGAGCAAGTCGATATCTTTTGTCGGTCTATATTCATCATGAAAATACACATTCAAGAGTCTGGCACCTTTAAGTATGAAATTATTTTTATAGCCCGAGATTCCGATTCGAAATAACAGGCGTTCAGTTGAATAACGATTAAGGGTAAGATCAAAGTTTTCTTTCCTTTCTTTACTAATATTCAACAATCTGGCTTTAATCGAAGAAGGGATATTCTTATGAAAAGATTCACTCATACCATTGCTTCCATGTACGGCATTATCACATTTTTAACCCTGCATATCTGAGCATATTTCAGTATCTCATCAGTACTCGCTATTTTTCTCTGTATTACATCACGGAGTGCTTCGAGAGCAACATCCAGACCAATTTTATTTCTATACTTAAAACAGTCCGCAACGGTTTTTGCGGCCGAATATATTTTGATTTGAACGCCCTCAATATTTTCAGTAGTAATTCCTTCACTATAAGAAGGTTCAGAAAACTTCATAACTTCAATACGGGGGGTAACTATTTTTGGTATCTTGGCATTCCGTGGAATAGCTATCCATACTGAATAGGGAAGCTGTGTACCTATGTCATGAAAATGGAGGGCAGATAGGAGGCAAATTACTCCTTTATCCACTTTTAGCTGTACTTCCAGTATGGAATGGTGTTCAGTTATTTCACTATCAGGAACCATATAGATCCCTCTTGAGGGTTGTACCAGTTTCCCGTTTTTTACCAGCCTTTGAATCTGCGCGGGATTAATGCCTTTTTCTGTAAGTTCCCATGCTTTTACGATTGCCTTGATTGAGAAGAGTTCTTGTATTTTTGCTTCTACGTCTCTTAGTTCCATACGTAATAAAAAATATACAAATATTTATAAATGTAAACTATATATTACAAACTGTCAATAATGATGCTAATCTAACTCTATGGGAATTTATATAAACATTGTATAATGAAGTGAAGATACTAAGAGATACATTTACCGGAATTGATTGATAGGATAATTGCGTAATAGTTACGATCTCCATTAAAATAACTGCAGTTATTTTTTTCATGATTTATAATACAAAACCGCTTATAAACCCGGAAAAAGCGGAGGTGCGGAGATTTGGAACTCTACAACACCGGCAACTGTAGAACTGAAAAGGAGCTGGTCATCTTTCTTCGGTATGACATCGATAATGTACTTTTCGAAATGTATAATCCGGAACGGATTTGTTAGCATAAACCGTATACATTCGATACCGCGCGGGGAAGGCTACCCTTTATGGAAAGCAGTACAAGCGGACATCCAATCATTTGAAGGTATGCAGACGGCAGGAACTCATCCTGGACGGCAGCAAATGCAACTACAGTTCCGCCTCCATGTAACTTTGGTTTC
>CAZVTW010000896.1:0-2083 GCA_964629805.1 uncultured Bacteroidales bacterium
TTATGAGGTATTCAAAGTTGTACTTCGTGAAAAAGGTGAAGATAGTGCTCTACAAGCCTTTGCTCTCATGAAACAGGGACAAATTATCGACTTGTCTAGCGAAATTGCTATCAGAGCTGCAAAAATTAGTCACGATAAGAATATTCCAATGGCAGATTCGATTATTTTAGCGACGGCAGAAAAAAGTCGGACGACAATATGGACTCAAGATATTGACTTTAAAGATGAACTGAATGTAAAATATTTCCCCAAATAATGGATTCATTTATTAAATCTGCCATAACCCGCGCATTAACGCGGACCGCTAACAGCCGCCGGCTCTTGATTATTTTTTTTCGATTTTGAGATCGAGCCGGCTTGTTCAAAAGTATTCTGCTGTTGCGGCCGGTTATGCGCCATTCGTTATACCTCTCAATATCAATCAAATTTTTTTTGAGTCCAGCTTGATAGGCACAAACATTTTTGTGTCCAATAAAGTTTGTATTTTTATACTCTATTAATTTTTTGTATATTGTTTTATACACAAAACGGATAGACAAAATGAAACCATATATCCCTGATAAATTACCCAATAAAAATCTGAATTATGAAAAAATTATCGGACTGGTCGGTCGCGCTAATGCAGAACTTGCTCGGTATGATGGGTTATTACAGGCAGTCATTAATCCGGAAATTCTACTTTCACCTTTAACAACAAATGAAGCTGTGCTATCTTCAAAAATTGAAGGAACTCTGGTTACATTAGATGAAGTATTAAAATTAAGCCGGAATGGATTTAATTGAAAACAATAAAAAACAGGATGTACAGGAAATTGTTAATTATCGTACAACATTAATATTGGCGGAAAAGCAGCTACATGACCGACCTTTATCTCTTTTTCTAATACGGCAAATGCACAAAGAGTTAATGAATAGTGTTCGGGGATCAGATAAACAGCCAGGTAAATTTCGCAACAGTCAAAACTGGATAGGCAAACCGGGCTCAACCATTGAACAAGCATTTTTTATTTGACTGCAGTAATAGAACAATCCAAAAAGAATAGCACAAAAGTAAAAGATATTATCAATTTATATTTTGAAATACGTGACCATATCATCGAACGGACCAGGTCTCAATACGCTCACCAACTACTTGATGCCATTTTCGATAAACCAATATTCCGTTCAGTTGACATTCAAAAAAGATCAAAAATTCCGAAACAATCGCTAATGCCTATGCTAAAGCAATTACAGAATGACAAAATTATAACAAACATCAGGAAAGCCAGAGGGCGTATGCCTGCGGTTCTCGTTTTTCAAAAACTTTTAGAAATAACCGAAGATAAACAATTTCGGTTTTAAATATTATAAATCGGAAAGAAGGATAGAATAACATTACTTTCAAAAAATGCCTTGGCGATGTTACGAGATTACTATAAAGAGTATAGGCCTCGGAATTACCTATTTGAAGGGCAAACAGGTGGAAAATACTCGACAACAAGCGTGGCAAATATACTGAAAAATTCGGCACGCAAGGCTGGTATGTCAAAAAACGTAACACCCCACATGCTCAGACATAGTTTTGCGACACACTTGCTTGAACAAGGTACAGATTTGAGATATATCCAGGAATTACTGGGTCATAACAGCTCTAAAACGACAGAAATCTATACTCATGTTTCAAAAAAAGCGATTGACAAGATTCAAAATCCGATAGACGAGTTGTTTGAATAGATTGAATTTTATTATATTGAAAATAAATACAATTGTTCTTATACACCTCAATAAGCGGTATAAAAGCAATAATTATACACTAACGTTGGGCGTCATTATAACGGAAAACCATACATAGATTTACAAAACGAAAAATTGGAATAGCAAATGGAAGCACAAAATCACAATGAAAAGAAAACATTTTATAAAAATGACATTTACCGAGTTGGAATAGCAGCTACCTTATTCATGCTTTCTATGATTCCGATACAGATTATTTTTTATTTAATATGGCCTCACCCAACAACTATTATTGACTGGTTTTTGCTTTTCCAGAATAACTGGCTTATTGGTCTTATTAGTTTTGATTTTTTGTATCTATTGATCATGA
>CAZVTW010000897.1:0-2077 GCA_964629805.1 uncultured Bacteroidales bacterium
GTAAGCGCTGAACGGTACGAGTTTGTTGTTGATCTGATGAAGGAATACGGAAACTATCCTCTGAATCTTGGTGAATATGATATTCCTGAACTTGGGTGACGAAAAAGTACATCTATTAGCATATTAGTTACATTGATCTAATTTTTTACTGTATTAGAATATATTGTTGTAGAGGAGGGCAATGTGACTCATTTAGAACGATTTTATGCAACAATTGAAAGAAAGTCTGTAGATTATCCTGCAAGCTGGCTCGGGCTGCCGGTGCCGGATGCACAGCAGCCGCTGATAGAATATTTTAAAATAAGAAATATTAATGAGATGTCTAATGCTGTAAATGATGATGTTTATCCGGTTGAACTGCCATATCATTCCCCTACTAGTAACGCGATATATGCAGCATTTGATTTCGCGAAAGATTTTGATTCGGAACGAGATGATTTTGAAAGGACTTTGACTGCACCCGGATTTTTTGAAGATTATTCAGACCCATCGGGTATAGTAGATTTTAACTGGCCTGATGCCAAAAAATATATAGATCCAAAAGAGTGCCTGAATGTAGTAGAAGCTGCTCCTGATGATAAGGCTGTACTAGGTGTTGTCTGGGCTGCTCACTTTCAGGATGCATGTGCAGCATTCGGAATGGAAACGGCGATGATGAAAATGGTCCTTGAACCGGAAATGTTCATGGCTGTAATCAATCGTATTCTGGACTTCTATCTTGAGGCAAATGAAATATTTTATAAAGCAACAAAGGGCAAGCTTCATGCTGTTCTTATAGGCAATGATCTTGGCAGTCAGGAAAGTCTGATGCTTTCAAGAGATCTTATTGTTGATATGGTTCTGCCCGGAACAAAAAAGCTTGTTGAACAGGCCCATAGTTACGGTTTAAAGGTTATTCATCATTCATGCGGTGCTATACGACCAATTATTCGTGATCTTATAGAAGCAGGTGTTGATGCTGTACATCCTATTCAGGCTCTTGCAAAGGGGATGGATCCTGCATCGCTTAAGGAAGAATTCGGAAATGATGTCGCCTTCTGCGGAGGAGTAGACGCGCAGTATCTGCTTGTCCAGGGAAAACCGGAGCAAGTCAGCAAAAAGGTTAAAGAGCTTAAAAGCATTTTTCCAACAGGCTTGATTTTATCTCCAAGTCATGAGGCAATAATGCCGGATATTCCGCCGGAAAATATCGAGGCACTATTTAACAGTATTACGTGATATTATGATCAATATCATGAAATATACTAAGTATGATAACCAGACTATTTCGCAGATTGAATATTTTGATTTCCTTATTAATAATATATCTCCGGAAAATTTAATTCATGGACATTGTAAACTTTCAAGTGACTGGAATCATAAAGATATATGTTCTCCTTTTCATCGAATATATTTTGTGCTTGATGGAGAAGGTCTGCTTTCACGGTATGATGAGAAAATACCTCTGGTCCCGGGGAAAATCTATCTTATTCCGGCAAATACTACCTGGTCGTACTCTTGTGCAGAAAGCATGGAGCAGTTTTTTATCCATTTAAAAATACTGCTTATGAAAGGCGTTGATGTTTTCGATAGCTGTAATGAATGTATGATTATTAACTACGCTTTGAATGATATAGCTGAAATAATAAGAACTGTTGAAACCGGAACACTTGATGCAATTATTTATTTTAAAAGTTTTCTCTTTAAAATAATTGCAGAGATTATTCTGAAATATAAAATTAATGTCAGAGCTCAGATTGAAAGAGTTGGTAAATATGAATCTCTTTTATCATACATATGTGATAACTGCAGCGCTGAGCTTCAGGTTTCTGATGTGGTTTCATTTATGAATAGTTCACAATCAACAATCTACAGAAATTTAAAAGAAGATACAGGTCATTCCATTAAAAGTTATATAGATAAAACACTGCTTTCTGAATCTCAGGAGTATCTGCTCTTATCAAATAATTCTATAAAGGAAATTGCTAGCCTGCTGAAATTCAAAGACCAATACTATTTTTCAAAGTTTTTCAAAAAGCATACCGGAATGCCCCCTTCTAAATATAGAGAATTTAATAAATTTGAGCATTGATTGAAC
>CAZVTW010000898.1:0-2074 GCA_964629805.1 uncultured Bacteroidales bacterium
TATGAAATCACTCAAACGCGTTTTGTTGATTTTCAGTGGGAAAAATAGGATTGATTTGTTTTTCCCGAAATAGATAAACTTTAAACAGGAATTTCATCCCTCATTCTTTTCTAAGGCATTGATTCTTGTGTGTACAGAAAGCGGTTTAGAATTATTTCAAAAGTATAAATCTCTCTCCCCCTGTTTAATCCTGTCAAGTTTATTTTTCAACTGCTCCCTGAAACCATCTTTTTTGAACTCTTTCAGTGAGTCGTTGATGAGTGCATATCCCCGCTGTTTTGTTTCCGGTGGTGCATAATCTTCAAGGTATTCAGCCATTGTCAGCAGTGCATTGGGTTGACAATATCTTTTAATGAACCCCGGAACTGAGAATTCCATAAAATGTTCACCTGTCCTTCCTAGTCTGTAACAAGCCGTACAAAATGAAGGAATATGCCGGGTCCTGATAAGTTCTTCAATAATTTCATTAAGTGTACGGCTGTCATTTATCTGAAATTGTTCTTTTTTCAGGTCCTGACCGTTTGACTTTACTGTATAACCGCCCATCTGAATGTTTGTTCCGCCATCAATCTGTGAGACACCGAACTCAAGTATCTCGTCCCTGATCCGGGATGGTTCGCGTGCGGTCAAAATCATACCTGTATAAGGAACAGCGAGGCGTAAAACAGCAACCAATTTTGTAAATTCTTTGTCACTCACCAGGTTGCTCTTGTCAAGGTCAAGGGTTGACGCATTTTGAATGCGTGGAAAAGATATTGTATGTGGTCCCACGTTATAGACAGCCTCGAAATGATTCACATGCCTGAGAAGGCTCAATACTTCAAAGCGCCAGTCATAAAGTCCAAATAAAGCGCCGATTCCAATATCATCAATACCAGCTTCCTGGGCTCTGTCCAAAGCTGTTAAACGCCAGTTGTAATCCTTTTTCTTCCCGGCCCTGTGAACATTGTCATATGTTTTGGGGTGGTAGGTTTCCTGGAAAATCTGATAGGTGCCAATTCCTGCTTCTTTTACTTTTTTATAGCCTTCAATGTCCAGTGGAGCAGCATTGATGTTTACCCGCCTGATTTCACCATTTCTCTCTCTCACTTTGTAAACCGTCCTGACAGTATTGGCAATAAAATCAGCATCATATTTAGGATGTTCACCAAAAACGAGAATCAACCTTTTTTGACCGGCATTTTCCAGGGCTTTAACCTGTTCAATAAGCTGGTTTCCTTCAAGTGTCACACGTTCAACATCCTTATTGGTCACTTTAAACCCACAATAAGCACAGTTATTTGTACAATAGTTGCCAACATACAAAGGTGCAAATAACACAATCCTGGGGCCATACACATTCTCTTTTATTTCACGTGCCCCGTTTTTGATTTCTTCAATAAGTTCGGGATCTTCTGTATTGATAAGCGCTGCTGTTTCATGGAGAGACAAACGATTTTTATCCAATGATTTGGCAATGACATCACGGATTTCATGTTTATCCGGTGTCGTTTCCTTTAAAATATTGGTAATTTCGCCAGGGTCAATGAATGGCTCCATTGGCTTGTCTTCAATTGCATATTTCTGTGGATGATAAAACATATCTGTATATTTTTTTAAGTATTACAAATAATTGATAAAATTGTTGTTTCACATTTATTGCATACATCTTTACTAATATCATCAGCTTCTGTTTCATCATCATTGAAATTACAACTTGATGGAACAGCGCTGATTCATTAATAAATAAACACAAAACATTAAGAGAGGAAGACTATATGGTAAAATATGTCTGTGGCTCTCTTCGCCCTCAGTTTTTATAACCTTGGGTTTAGAAACAATATGGAATCCTTGAGCACAAAAAATTCATACCCTCAGATAAATGAAAGTTTCTATGAAATGCAAAAATACATATTTTTCCTGACAGATATAATAATTTAGCCATATTTTATAAAATTCTTCCACTGTCCGAACAATATCAAATGTATTGAGACCATAAAATACCAGCGAAGATTAATTAGTGTCTGTCCATAAAGTCCGATCTCTTCATTGGATTAAAAATCCTAAATCCTCATCCCGATATTTTATCGGGACT
>CAZVTW010000899.1:0-2074 GCA_964629805.1 uncultured Bacteroidales bacterium
AAGCAGGGGTTTTTCAATACTTGTTAGGGAATGCAGTGCGGGTTTTTTATTTTATATCTTTTTTTTTGATTTGCACAACAAGCTTCATCTCTTGATATTTGAGTTATCTGAAAATCAAGAATTGCGTTTTCTAAAAATTCAAGTCATGTTTTATAATCTATGAAGCTTACTTTCTCTCTGCTTTAAGATTATTCTTTCTACAATTGAATAAGCAAATCGTTCAAACAATTGATTTGCTATTGTTGTTTTTGGTGTAATATTCAAAAAAAACTTATTTAAAATAAACATACTTAACAGAAATAAATTATGGAAATAATTACAATAATTGTGGGAGTCGTTGCTTTTGCAATTGGCGGACTTCTAGCCTATTATCTTAAAATAAAAACCTTATCAAAACAAGGGGATAAAATTTTGGAAGAGGCCAAAGCAGAAGCAGAAGTGATAAAAAAAGAAAAAATTCTGCAGGCAAAAGAAAAATTTTTACAATTAAAAGCTGAACACGAAAAGCTTATTAATGAAAAAAATAACAAAATAAGCGCTGCAGAGAACAGGCTCAAACAAAAAGAATCTTCTTTTGCTCAACGTAAAGAGGAGCTTCAAAAAAAGGTCAAAGCATTTGAGCTTAAAAAGAAAGAAATCGATTCTATCAGAGAAAACCTGAATTCTCAACTCGAACTGGTAGATAAAAAAAGCCAGGAACTTGAAAAGATGCACAAGCAACAGGTTGAACAATTGGAAACAATTGCTGCATTGTCGGCTGAAGATGCAAAACAACAACTCATTGAATCACTCAGGTCAGAGGCAAAATCCGAGGCAATGACCTATATTAATGAAACAATGGAGGAGGCAAAGCTAACTGCAACAAAAGAGGCGAAAAAAGTTGTTGTTCAGACAATTCAGCGTGTTGCCAGTGAAACAGCTATAGAAAATGCCGTGACCGTTTTCCACATTGACAATGATGAAATAAAAGGTCGCATCATCGGACGTGAAGGAAGAAATATCAGGGCTATTGAAGCGGCAACAGGCATAGAAATAATTGTTGACGACACACCTGAAGCCATTATTTTATCAGGATTTGATCCTGTCAGACGTGAAATTGCCCGTCTGGCTTTACATCAACTTGTTACAGACGGCAGGATTCACCCGGCCAGAATTGAGGAGATTGTCGAAAAAACAAAAAAACTTGTTGAAGAAGAGATTGTTGAAACAGGAAAACGCGCAGCTATTGATTTGGGTATACATGGACTTCATCCTGAACTCATCAGGCTCATAGGTAAAATGAAGTACCGCTCCTCTTATGGACAAAACCTCCTGCAACATTCCCGCGAAGTTGCAAATCTCTGTGCCATCATGGCTGCCGAACTTGGCCTTAATGCCAAATTGGCCAAGCGCGCCGGCCTGCTTCATGACATCGGTAAGGTACCTGATGACGAACCTGAACTTCCCCATTCTATTATCGGAATGAAAATTGCAGAAAAATACAAGGAGAAACCTGAAGTTACTAATGCTATTGGTTCTCACCACGACGAAATAGAAATGACCAGTCTCATTTCACCTATTGTTCAGGTGTGTGATGCCATATCCGGAGCACGGCCGGGCGCCAGAAGAGAGATAGCAGAATCATATATCAAACGGCTCAAAGATTTGGAAGGTCTTGCACTATCATACCCGGGTGTACTTAAAACATACGCTATTCAGGCAGGCAGGGAGCTTAGGGTCATTGTAGGAAGCGAAAAGGTTGATGACAAAGCAGCGGACAATCTTTCATATGAGATAGCTAAAAAAATTCAGACTGAGATGACTTATCCGGGACAAATTAAAATTACTGTTATCAGGGAGACCAGGGCAGTAAGCTATGCAAAATAAATATCCTGTTTTATCATCTTTTTAAAATAAAAAAAATAATTTAGCATCGTGATAGTTTAAATTTCATAACTATCACGATTTTTTTAATAACAATCCATTATTATGAAAGGAATTATATTAGCCGGGGGAAGTGGTTCGAGATTATACCCCATTACACTGGTAGCTTCAAAACAACTTTTGCCGGTGTATGACAAGCCAATGATTTATT
>CAZVTW010000900.1:0-2072 GCA_964629805.1 uncultured Bacteroidales bacterium
TATAATCCTAAAAAACGCAGTTGAACTGGAAAAACACGCGAAAAGTACGATGAATAAAGGGATTACATAGGTTTAGAGATTCACCCAATGGGTGAATGCAGATGATAAATATATGAAATGTGTGTATAATAGAATTACTTTTATGTACTATTTTTAAGATAACAAAGGCAGACTATTATGAACACTAATTCCTCGCGCACAAATAGCATCGATGAAAAAGAAATGAAAGGCACATTAAAAACTGAATCAGGAACTATACACTGGCAATGGGATAGCGAGGCACCCCTAACATTACATGGATTTTTGCCATTTTTTTCGCAGTATTTATCCACCAGCGGCATTTTTGACGCATGGATTAACGAATGTCCGCTCACCTATACAAGCAACAATGCTCCTGCAAAAAAAGATGTATTAGGTACTGCTTTTTTATCTGTTTTGGCCGGTCACACACGCTATGCTCATGCAAGCAGTCTTTATGGAGATACCGTTGCTTCCGAATTATTAGGCATGAATAAAACAGTATCGCATGATTCTTTGATGCGCGGAATAGCTAAACTAGATGAACAAGAAGCTTTAGAATGGCAACAGAATCATTTATTTAAATGTTGTGCGCCGCTTTTAAACGAGCCGTATGTTCTTGATATAGACCCAACAGTTAAACCGATTTATGGGCATCAGGAAGGAGCCGAAATTGGATATAATCCCAAAAAGCCGGGACGTCCTTCTCATTGTTACCATGCCTATATGATAGGCACTTTACGCCTTATTCTGGACGTCGAAGTACATCCCGGAAACAAAACAGCCGGAAAATATTCACATCCCGGTTTATGGCACATACTTGATACCTATCCGCGTCATTTACGTCCAACATTTATTCGGGGCGATATTGGATATGGCACTGAAGGTACAATGTGTGGATGCGAAAAAAGAGAGGTGCGTTATTTATTTAAGGTAAAGCGAACAACAAAAATAAAACGAATAATTAAAGAATTAGAGAAAAACGGGATGTCTGCATTAACAGACGCGGGTGATGGATGGAAAGGATGCGAAACAGAGGTACTTTTATCAGGCTGGACGAAAAAACGCCGCGTCATTATTTTATGTCGACCATCTCGGAAAAAAATAAACGAACAAAAAGTGATGTCGGAAAAAACAGATGATGAAAATGTTTTATTTCCTGTTGTTGTGGACGAAAAACCAGAAAATGAATACCAGATTCTCATCACCAATCTTGCGTATCCTATCATGACAATTGCGCAACTATATAGAGAGCGCAGCGATTGTGAAAATGCATTTGATGAGTTGAAAAACCAATGGGGATGGGGGGGGTTTACCACAAAAGATATCAAACGGACACGGATAATGGCTCAGCTTACGGCGCTTACATACAATTGGTGGAATATATTTTGTCGTTTAGCAGAACCGAACACGCATATAGAAGGTAAAACAGGGCGGCGTTTCTTACAAAATATCATTGGGAAAATGGTTAATACGGGTGGTCAACGCATTATGCGTTTAGCATCTACAGGCTCAGATGCGGTAAAAGCGATAGAATTATTCAAGAAAATATGTGCCTTTTTAAACACATTAAATTCAAATGCTACGCAGTTGGAAAAAGATGCTAAATGGGCATTAATACTATCATATGCCTTCAGGAAATATTTAGATAATCAACCTCTCAAAACGATTTTTTGTAATAAGCAAATGCTGATACCTATATGAGTACCGTGTGACGGAAATAGTACAAATATTTAACTGCGTTTTTTAGGTGTATTAAATGAGTCTTTATGATAAAACTATTTAGTATTTTTGTACATATCATCTAAAATCTTTTGTGGTATAATAATATTTGTAAGTTTCCATCCTATGCCCTGTCTTTTAATAATGAGTTGGAAACCTTGATATTCTTCTATATCTAATTTAACAACGAAAGTATTTAATGATACATAGGACTTTGACCTTACTGAGAATTGATCATTTTTTATTTTATTTTCATTATCAGAATTATTCTCAGTGTTTATCTTTTCGGCTCTTTCCTTTTCTTCATTTAAAAGTTGTTTAATACCTGAAGG
>CAZVTW010000901.1:0-2063 GCA_964629805.1 uncultured Bacteroidales bacterium
CTGGAGGTCTGGGTGTCGCCAAAGGGCTTATAGTCACGGCGCTGCTCGACGTCAGAGGTGTCGTTGCCGGTGATCAGGCGTGTAGATCCCAGGTCGAAAGGGGATAAATCATGCAAACAAAGTATGAGTTTGGATCTGCCGACCTATGCTCAGGGAAGCGGTGCTCGAATTTTACAAGCCCGGGATGGGGTGTATCCCGGGCTGTAGGATATAATTATGCAACTGCAGTTAATTCATTTTTAACAAGATGCCACCCCCATGGGAACCATATATAATGAGCTTCACTTATGACTGATTCCTCGCCAGCAAGTGACTCATTAATTACTTTTACATAAAATAAATATTTAATAAATCTGCTACTAAATAATGGGCTTTTATGCCCAGCAAGTTCATACATTCTATTTTGATAGGCATTTTTTTCAAGTATCTCAATACTATCACATAAAGAAAATCTTGCCTTGATTTCCGATTTTGTTAATTGATGGTTTTTCTCAAAATAGAAATAGGCAACAGTAACATTTTTTTTTGTGTATTCTGTTAGTTTGAAATAATTTATATTGATTAAAACTAAACTTCGTTCAGCTAAGAGTGGCCCCATTGTAAAAGTCAATATTATAATTATTAGAGATATTATTAGTATATACTTTATCATTATTTAATTCTCCAACTTTTATACCAGGGTAATTGACCTGGATGGCCTGGTTTGGTTTGTGATCCGCCAGTTCGCCATCTATTATTGAATGCGTTGTTCATTAATGATGCATTATGGGAATGGGGGTGTGTGTGCCCGACCAATTCATGAAAAAATATTCCCAAGGCAGGTTCACCGTAATTTACACTTTGTGAATTTAGATTCCCTAATGGAGATACATATACATTGCCACCGGGCCTTGGATTTATGCCACCTCCATAACCTTCCGACAAGGATTTCCCATTATAGTCATCTGTTGAATGAAATGTAATCGTTTCATCACTATTAACAATATCCTTAAGCATATTAAGGCCAGCAGAAGCATTTGTGTTTTGTGATTGAGTTGCCAATGGATCTTGTGCTTGAATATTATTCCACCCATCTCCTTCCAATGCTAAGTAATGCTCAGTTCTAGTTTCAGAACCCCCTGTTAATTTTGAAACTATTCTACCTAGCCAAGATTTTTTAACTTCTCTGCTTTTAACTGTTGCAGACGCATCTTCAATCTTTTTTTCCTTTAGAGCTTGATTAATATATTTTGAAGCATCATTTAAAGCTTCCTCTTCACCAATAACCTCCATACCATTAGGGTCAATATATTTTAACGGATTATTCAGTGCATAAATATAAGGACTCCACCCCGGATACTTGTCCGCCAACGGATCCACACTAATAAACCGCCCGATGCTCGGATCATAGTATCTTGCTCCAAAATAGTATAAATCCGTGGTATTGTCAAGTTCTTTTCCGGTAAAAAGGTGGTTTGTTTCGTCACCAGTGACGGTGTGTTGTTCGCCAAAGGGGTAATAATTGACCCGCATGCGTGCAGCCGTAGTCTGGATATTTCGGGTGGAGCCGAGATGGTCTTTGAAATAGAACGCAAGGCCTTTAGCCGGATCCCGCTGGGCAACTATGCCGGTGGCTCCATAGATGTATTCTTGAAGCAAGCGGTCGTCGCCATCGTATTCGGCCAGTACATCCAATCCGCTGCGATAATAATAGACCTCGGTCGACCCTTCATCTCTGAATATTCGCATGTTATTGGCATCATAGGAATAGTCTTTGGTGTTTATCGACCATTGGGCCTGGGTGAGATTGTTGAGACAGTCCCAGCTCAGGGTACCAGAGGTGCCGCTGAATTCTTTACCGGTAAGCCGTCCGGCCGCATCATGCGTAAAGGTCTGCGAGCCATCGCCCGAGATTTTATTGGTTCCCGTGGAATAGGTAAAGGTCGTGCCGTCAAAGGAGGTCATGTTGCCATTGCTGTCATAGACCCAGGTTTGCTCTGTGGTGCTGTTGACCTTGAAGGTATCGATCCGGTTCAGATCGTCATATCGGTAATCCATCGTGACCTGGGATTCGCCATAGCGGT
>CAZVTW010000902.1:0-2060 GCA_964629805.1 uncultured Bacteroidales bacterium
ATATCGATTAAATCAATACAGGCTAGCTAATCGATCGGTATCATACCAACAATTTTTCAAAATCAATTTTTTGATAAAACTAATTCATAGCGCAAATAAATACCTGTTTTTCATATAATAAATCAACGTATTTTTACGTTTTAAAACTAAACTTACAGTAGATTATAAATAATTTTCCAAATGTTAAACTAAAATGTATTTATCATGAAACCAAAAAAAAATTCCCGGGCAAATCTGGAAAAATACCGGGCTGTTTTTTTCCAGGCAGGATTGCTTATCACGCTCAGCATTGTGTTCATTGCTTTTAACTGGCCATCAAAAAGAAAAACATTGACTTTTGAACTTCCTGCAAGTGAAACCAAATTTGAAGAAGAGTATATTCCGCCGCCTACAAAAGAACCGGATAAAAAGGAACCCGATCTCAGGGTCACATCTCCCCGTCTTCTGTCTATGGTATCAGATGACTACACCGGAGATGAAGAATATATGGTGGAAGAAATTGAAGATTACACTCAATATTTTAAGGAGGATGTTATACTTCCCGAAGAAGACTTTTCTGATTCTACATTTATCAGGGCAGAAGAAATGCCGGAATTTCCCGGGGGAGAAAGAGGTTTAATTTCATATATTTCAGGGAATTTTAGATACCCCTCTGATGCACGGGAAGTTGGTATAACAGGAAAGATATTTTTGCGGTTCGTTGTCATGGAAGATGGATCAGTTGACAGGATCAGTGTTATCCGGAGCGTCCATCCCTCAATTGATAAAGAGGCAGTAAGGGTAATCAAATCATTACCAAAATGGAAGCCCGGATATCAGCGAGGTATCCCTGTAAAAGTGTGGTATCATCTCCCGATAAATTGCGAGTTACATTAAGAAATTACCATTTTTAATGACTGTATGCCAAACTATTTCCGGATGCATGGGGTTGTTGTTCGAAATAACAGTTAGTTCCATAGGCAATAATAAAAAAACCTTCCCTGAACAATTAATCCCATGCAAAAAATAAAATACCCGGCCTGTTATTCGAAAATTTATTCTTAACTTCGTATTAAAATAATTTAACCCAAATTGAGCGATTTTCGCTCACGACAAACAAATTGTAAGGTTTTCACCTTCACCTATTCGGTGAAAACCAACAATTTCTAAGTCGGGGTTATACCTAAGTAAAGCGCTTTTTCACTTCGTTCAAACCGCTCAACTTAGGTTTAAATCATACTATATTTTTTATAAAATCAATGGAAGAACAGGAGAATAACGAGATTGTAAAATCCCAATTTAACAGGCAGGCTCAAAAATTCAGCGAATGGGAAATTACTCAAAACAAGGAGTATCTGGAAGAATATAAAAATTTTATCGGTGTTACAATGGAAGATACGGTCTTAGATGTTGCCTGTGGTACCGGAGAATTATCCATTTTTCTTTCACCCCATGTAAAATCAGTTACCGGCATAGACTTTTCCGAGGGTATGATAGAATGGGCTAAACGAGACGCAGCCATAGCCGGAGCCGAAAATGTATTATTTTTGAATGATAATGTTGAAAAGTTACCATTTGAAGATGAATCTTTTTCTGTTGTATTCAGCAAATCTGCATTTCATCACATGTTACGAAGCAGCCGGGTCTTTAGTGACATGGCGAGATGTTGTAAACCCGGGGGGAAAATCAGCACACAGGATATCGTACAATATGATGATAGTTATGTCAATGATTTTTTCGAAAGATTTGAAAAACTGGTAGACCGTAGTCATCAACAATCATTGTCTTCAGATGAGTTCATAAAATATTACAAAGACAATAACATTGAAATACTTCAAAAACTGGAGGTAGATGTCAAATTGCACTATAAAGAATATCTTGGTCACGCCGAACAATCAGAAGATGAGAAAGAAAAGATCGGAGAACTTATTGACATGGGCTTGAAGGATGAACGAATTTCTCCCTATTTTGAGTACTACAATGACGATTTGTTTTTTATCCGCAAGGTTTTTTTGGTTGTAGGAAGAAAATAATACCTAAATTTCTAAAATGAAATCGTAACGAAACACTGAAATGTGCTT
>CAZVTW010000903.1:0-2055 GCA_964629805.1 uncultured Bacteroidales bacterium
ACATTATAATCATAAATATCAGGATTGTCTTTTTCCATAACTCCGCTCAGGGTGGTATAATACGTATATTTTATCCCGTCTTCAGGTTCGTATCCTTTAATACTTCCATAAGCGACACGCAAAGTGAAGTTCGCATCGGGGTAAAATGTTTTCTCATGCTGAAACTCCCGTAATGCATTAATATAACTACGGTTGAGTTTGTTAATCATTTTTTTTGTTGCCTCTTCAACTGGTTTTAATGAATTCCAGTATAATTCAAGAAGAGATGTGTACATTGATAGAACAGGGTCCTTAGAGATTTTTTTTATATGACGGGGTTTAAAATTATTGAGGATATCAGTAAGTTTTTCTTCGTTCAGCAAGATTGTCTTCCTGTAAACATAATCCGTATATTTTTTAATGTCGCCGTTAAATCGTTTTTCAATAAATTGAAATTCTGTTGGTTGTTGTCTACGCTCGAGGCTGTCATAGTAAATTATCATGATTTCCCGGAAAACCTTTTTATCTGTTTGTCGATGATAATTTTTAAAAAATGATGCTGCAGCTTTTTTGAGCCGTTCGACCTCGGTTGTAATCAAACTGTCTGATGTTGTTTTGTCAAAAGAGGCTATTTTACGGAATTGTGCTGCAAATCTGAAAGGATCAAGCGAAAATCCGGCTTCCCAGGCATATTCAAGAGCCAGAGAATACGGCGTTAGTTCCTGGTAATACTGTTTATATGAAGGTAATAAATGACCATATTTCCTCTTTCTTACTTCATCTCCCTGTATCCATTTTGTTAGTTCCGTTTCAAGTTCTTCTTTTTTGTTAATGGCATCGAGCCTTTTAAGTCCCCTGTTTTCTCCTATCCATTTTTTCCAGTAGTTACTCACCCGGTTATATTTTGAAGCATATTGTATCCGTATCTTTTTATCTGTTTTCATGGCTGCTGAAAGGATATCAATTTTTTTCTGCCTGATATTAATCCTGTGTGGATTGAGAACTTCCGATATCATTCTGACTGCGTAAGACGGAATATATTCCTGCGTCCTGCCAGGGTAACCAAGTATCATGGTAAAATCGCCTTTTTCTGTACCTTTAAGGGATATTGGGAAGTATTTTTTTGGGGAGTATGGGACATTATCATCAGCGTATGCAGATGGTTTATTGTTTTTGTCAGCATATATCCTGAATAATGAAAAATCCCCGGTATGTCTGGGCCACATCCAGTTATCTGTGTCGCCGCCAAATTTGCCAATGGAAGAAGGTGGCGCTCCGACAAGCCTGACATCCTCGAATTCTTCCTGGACAAACATGTAGTATTCATTGCCATAATAGAATGGTTTTATTATAGCTTCATAATGAGTTCCCTGAATTGCTTCACGTTTTATTTTCGAAATATTATCAGAAATAATTGACTGTCTCTTAATTTCATTGATTGAGTCGGATATTCCTTCCAGAACCCTGTCAGTAACATCTTCCATCCTGACAAGGAATGTAACTGTCAGTCCCGGATTTGGAAGCTCTTCTTCTTTTGACATGGCCCAAAAACCGTTGGTCAGATAATCATTCTCGACCGAACTGTGTGATTGTATTCTGCTGAAACCACAATGATGATTTGTAATGATAAGTCCTTTGTCTGAGATAAGTTCTGCTGTACATCCTCCTCCGAAAATCATGACAGCATCCTTCATACAGGCCTGATTGACGCTGTAAATATCTTCAGCGCTCAGTTTAAATCCTTTTTCTTTCATGGTGTGGATATTATATTTTTCCAGGAGGAGCGGAATCCACATACCCTCATCTGCAAGTGTTAGAAGGACACTATGAAAAAGGAAAAAAATAGTCAGAAAATATTTCATTAAATGTTTCATAATGTAATAAACTTTAAACGGGTAAATTCGACAATTTTTGTTGACAAACATACTGCTCTTAATAACTTTAAGAATTTTCAGACTTCGTCATTTTCATTTACTGAAGGCTACAATGGTTTGAATTCCTGTGAACTTCTTTACTATCCCAAATTAAAACTGTAACTAACGAAGTCTCATTTTATAACTATATAATTTTAGGCGC
>CAZVTW010000904.1:0-2052 GCA_964629805.1 uncultured Bacteroidales bacterium
CTGACATTCTTGATAAAATGGCTGAAAAAATGGACAGCGCAGTTGATATTGAAAAAATTGTGTATGAAAAAGTTAATAATTTCTCTTCTGATAAATTGGAGGAGATGCTTTATTCAATCATGAAAAAAGAATTCAGATTTGTTGAAATTCTTGGTGGCATCCTGGGATTCATTATCGGGATTATTCAGATTTTGTTATTACAATTGCAATAGAACAAAAATTCCGGCCAAATGAGCAAATCCGGCCGGAATTGTACCTTAAAATCAAATCATTGCCGTCTTGGCCTTCTCCTGTTTTCACGGCGTTTTTGCAGTTCTTCGAGCAGGTATCTTTTAAATTCGTTTTCGGCTTTGTATAGTTTCAAAACTTTACGTACGGGTAATACCTTTTTAAATTCTTCATGGTATTCTTTTGATAATTGTGCCTCTTTGACCTGCATCTCAACAAATTCATCCGAGAGCTGTTCTAATTCACTTTCGTCTGTGTCATTATATTCAGCAACTATTTTTTTTAATATATCTGCTTTTTCTCTCTGAAGTGTTTCTTTATGACCTTCATATTCGTTATACAATGGCCAGAAGATTTGGGCTTCTTCAACAGATAAATTGATTTTTTCAGTGATAAAAGCCACTTTCCGGGCCTTTATTTTTTCTTTGGCTGCTTCCCGGATGGGACCCTGGCCCATTGCCTGATTCGTTATTATGGCCATAATTGCTATTGTTATAATGCTTTTAATGTTCATGGCGTAATATTTTTTTTTGTTTACAATTCGTTTATTAACACATATTCATCTAAATTATCCTGGCTGAGATAATCTATGATTTCAGAACTTTCAACTGATGATAAAGCATTATTCCCCGGGTAATTGCTGTCACTCATATATTCAACAATCATTTCTTCATCAACAGAAAGTAATTCATATTCTATGTCATATTCAGAATTAGCTTCCTGCTCAACAGGCGATTCTGTCATTGAAACATCAATGATAATCTGCCAGGCTAAAAATATACCAAGGAGTGTAGCGGCAACAGCAAGGTATGGTTTTAAATACATGATAACTGACCTTTTATTTCTTCCCTCCTGCTCCTTCCCGGATTTGATTTTATCCATGATTTTGTCAGGAAAGGCTTCAAAATACTTATCAGGGACTTTAAAGTCATTATCATTCTTTGGTATTCCCGATAAATTCGGCGCTATGTTCTTTAATTCGTCCATATTTGTTTTTATTACCTCAACTATTTGACTTAGAAATTTATAAAAAGTTTAATGTTCCTTTAGAAAACTTTCTATTTTTTTCACTGCATGATGAAAAGAAGCTTTGAGCGCTCCTGTTGATGTTTGCAGGATTTCTGCCATATCTTCATATTTCATCTCATCAAAATATTTCATATTAAATACAATTCTTTGCTTTTCGGGTAACGTGATGATAGCTTTTTGGAGTTTTTTTTGTATTTCGTCGCCAGAATAATAAATATCTGATTCCAGGTTGTTTTCAAGATAAGTCTGCACTTCTTCAATCGGTAGCGAATATGACTTCTTCTTCTTGTTCAAAAAAGTGATGGATTCATTTGTTGCAATCCTGTATAGCCAGGTAAACAATTGTGAATCTTCTCTGAATTTTTTCAACCCGTTCCAGATTTTGATACATGTATTCTGTAAAACATCATCAGCATCGTCATGCGAGATAACTATTTTTCGGATGTGCCAGTAAAGGCGCTCCTGGTATCTTCGAAGAAGTTCTCTAAAGGCAGATTCCTTTTCCTGTGTATGTTTAAACTGATGTATGAGTTCCTGATCAGATATTGACATCATCACTTTTTACCATCTGTTTGTTTTGTCTTTTGACACTTTTGAATGAAAAAAGTTTAAACAGAAATTAAAATTATTTCATTTCAACATACTCAGACCTTCCGGATATGACTTCAAATGATTTTGTAACAGTGAATTTTGAACGTTTCATGTTTTCTGACCTGTATACCACAAAATATGTTCCTGGTTGCAAATACAGTACTTCACGTTGGGTGTGATTAATATTACAAAGCCAGGTTAGAT
>CAZVTW010000905.1:0-2048 GCA_964629805.1 uncultured Bacteroidales bacterium
CTCAGTTATTTATATCTAAAAACAGGAAACGGCGGAAGGAAATTATTATATTTGCAATAAAAAAATGGACTTACAACTTGATGTAAACAAACAATATACCTATGCTGATTATCTTACCTGGTTCGATGAAAAACGCAGAGAACTGTATAATGGTTTTATTAAACTGATGAGCCCTGCTCCGACAAAAAGTCATCAAAAGATAATTGCAAACATACATCTTATTTTAGGGAATTATTTTAAGAAAAAACAATGTGAAGTATTTTTTGCTCCTTTTGATGTACGCTTATACAGGAATGGCGAAAAGGAAAATGACAAAATAAATACAGTTGTACAACCGGATATTTGTGTGATTTGTGACCATGATAAACTTGATGAACACGGATGTATTGGCGCACCCGACCTGATTATTGAAGTTGTTTCGAAAAACAATTCTAAACGCGATGTGAAGGATAAATATAAAATGTATGAGGAACATGGAGTACGCGAATACTGGATGGTCTTTCCTTTTGAAAAAACAGTACTGGTATATGTACTCAATACGGAAAAAAAGTATGTACAAGCCGGTATTTATGCTGAAGATGAAAGAATAAAAGTGAATATTTTTGAAGGGTTATATGTGGATTTAACGGAGGTATTTGAATTGTGATTCATGAAAAATAATTATTCCGGCAGGTCATATCTATGACTGTGGCAGCATTAAAACCGGTATATCATTATTAAACAAAAATAATTCATTTTCTAAATCACCCTCTTGATAGCGATTTGGTATTAACAGATTTTATCAGCTCCCGGCAGATGAACTGCGAAAAAGTATGAACTAGGCCCTGATGGATGCAGGCGCTGAGGCATTGCATTATGGAGAATCAAAAGGTTATAAACCATTACGGGAATGTATTGCTGATAATATGCGAATGCATGGTATGAATGTGCATTCAGAAGAAATTCTACTGACAAATGGTGCACAAAATGCCATTGATTTAGTTTCAAGGTTGTTAACAAAGCCCGGCTGTCCGATAATTTTCGAAAAACCTTCGTATTCATCCGTTATTCCATTATTTCGGTACCACAGTGAAGAACTTCTTGATATCCCTGTGAATGAAGACGGCATGAATCTGGATATTCTCCCGGGAGAACTGGAAAAAGTGAATCCTTCATTTATTTACACAGTACCTAATTTTCATAATCCGACCGGAATTACCACCAGTCAGTCGCACAGGGAAAAACTCATTGGTCTGTGTGAAACATACCAGGTTCCTCTGGTTGAAGACGGATTTGTGGAAGAGATGAAATACTTTGGCAAGGCTGTTTTGCCGATAAAATCAATGGACAAGAGGCATATTGTCTTTTACCTGGGCACTTTTTCAAAAATATTGTTCCCAGGTCTCAGGTTATGCTGGATTTGCGCGGATAAATACTGCATCGATAAACTGGCCCTTTTGAAACGCCTATTTGACATATCGGGCAACCACCTGACCCAGATAGACCTGAACATGTTTTGCAGATCGGGCGGTTATGAAACCTACCTGAAAAGGTTCCACCGTATATACCGTAAACGGATACAAACAGCCATGAAAGCAGCCAGGATCTTCCTGCCGGAAAGCGTATGCTCTTATACCAAACCTTTTGGCGGATATGTTTTTTGGGTGACACTGAATGATAGGCACATATCTGAAGATATTGTCAGGCAAAAACTCATGAAAGCGGGAATATCAGTGGCATATGGTTCAACATTTTTTACGGGTAAGCCGGAAAAAGCTTCTTTCAGGGTATCAATCGCCCATTGCGATGAAACAGAAATATGGGAGGGGATGAAAAAGACAGGAGAAGCTATGAATGCAATGTAAGGCCGCGGCCGGGATTGGAGTGGCAGCCAGCTGAAACCTGCCCTGTTTGACGGCCGGCAGGCGGAGGCGACCGCAGGAAGCCCCCGCACTGCCGTTGCCGGAAACCAGGCAGGTTTTAGCTGCTAAAACGGAAAGCCCGGAGTGCCGCCCTATTTATACTTTTATTTTTTTTTATAAATAATGATTATTTTGACAATGAATGAT
>CAZVTW010000906.1:0-2047 GCA_964629805.1 uncultured Bacteroidales bacterium
GGCGGAGTGGCACCAACACAGGAAAACCTGAAAAGCTGGTTTGATGCCGGGGCAACATGTGTCGGAATGGGGTCAAAATTGATCACCAAAGAAATTGTTAAAAATAAACAGTTCGATATCCTGGAAAACAAAGTCAAAGAGACACTTGAACTGATTAAAAATATTCGTAAAGCATGAGAAAAACAAAGCTTTTAGCATGTACCATTTTACTTATTTCTATTTCTTTTATTTTTCCGGAATGTGGTAATATTAAAAAACACAAAACCCTAAAATTAGCTCATGGATTACCAAATGATCATCCTGTTCACAAGGCGATGGAATTTATGGCTAAACGGTGCAAAGAAATTTCGGGGGGTGAATTGCAAATCAAAATATATTCCAGCGGACAGTTAGGCTCAGAACAGCAATGTGTGGAACTGGTTCAGATTGGCAGTTTGGCCATCACAAAAGTATCAGCCGCTGTCATGGAAAGTTTTACTGATGATTACAAAGTACTGGGTCTGCCATATTTATTCCGGTCAAAAGAACATGCATTTAAAGTGTTGGATGGTGAAATAGGCAAAGAGTTATTGCTGAGTACTAAAAACAAATGGATTCGGGGTCTGTGTTTTTATGATGCAGGCAGCAGAAGTTTTTATACCATAGACAAGCCAATCTTAAAACCCTCAGACCTGGACGGCTCAAAAATCCGTGTGATGAAAAGTAAAACAGCCATGGACATGGTTGCAGCCCTCGGTGGTTCCCCGACACCTATTTCCTGGGGTGAACTTTACACTGCCCTTCAAAGTGGTGTGGTCGACGGCGCTGAAAACAATCCACCAAGTTTATACACGTCACATCATTATGAAGTTTGTAAGCATTATTCACTTGACGAACATACATCAGTTCCTGATGTGCTTATCATGAGCCAGCAAATATGGGACGACCTGACAGATGAGGAAAGAAAATGGCTCCAACAGGCTGCTGACGAGTCTGTACCGGTTCAACGGCAGTATTGGGCTGCCTCTGTCAAAGAATCACTTGAAGAAGTCCAAAAAGCAGGGGTAAAAATATATCACCCTGACAAAGCCCTGTTTGCAAAAAAGGTCGAAGGTGTTTACGAAAGTTATAAAGACCATAAAACCATCTATTCTTTCATTCAGCGTATTAAAGAAGTTCAATAAATTAAAGCAATTTACTCATGAGTCTACGTGCAAAAATTGACAAATACCTTGAAATCATTTTAGTTTTTATCATGAGCGTACTTGTGATTGATGTCCTTTGGCAGGTAACAAGTCGATATATCCTGGATTCGCCAAGCTCCTTTACCGATGAACTGGCCGGATTTCTCCTGATTTGGACAGGATTACTCGGGGCTGCATACGTAGCCGGAAAAAATGAGCATCTTGCCATTGATCTTCTCCTGCAAAAATCATCCCCTTCAAGGCGCAAAAAACTCGGGTTATTCATCAACACGGTTATTTTTTTGTTTGCATTGTTTGTTATGGTTGTTGGTGGCTCCTGGCTTATGTATACACGTTTTTATCTTGAGGTGAAATCTGCTGCACTGGAAATACCACTCGGCTATATTTATATCGTCCTTCCTTTGAGTGGTTTTCTTATCATGTATTACACATTTGACAATTCAATAAAATTATTAAAAACAAAAGAAGAAAAGTGATATGGAATTTTTAGGCGTTACAATTCTTGTGGTTAGTTTTATTATTCTTTTATCATCGGGAGTCCCTATTGCTTTTAGCATTGGCATCTCCGGTATACTGACCATGCTGGTGACAATAGATTCCCTACCTGCTGTCACAACCTTTGCCCAACGTATGGCTACCGGACTTGACAGTTTCGCCCTGCTGGCCATACCCTTTTTTATATTGGCCGGCAACATCATGAACAGTGGGGGCATAGCCTTAAAACTCATAAATTTTGCCCGTGTCCTTGTGGGAAAAATCCCGGGAGGACTTGCTTTTGTCAATGTCATTGCCAACATGCTCTTTGGGGCAATATCAGGTTCTGCTGCTGCTTCTGCTTCTGCTATTGGTAGTATTATGGGCCC
>CAZVTW010000907.1:0-2047 GCA_964629805.1 uncultured Bacteroidales bacterium
CCGACTCCAGGAATGAAATTGTGGCAAAACTCCAGCAAGTACCGGTTTTGTCCTGGTTTTTAACTGAAGTTGTTTCTATCTGTTCTGTTATTTTAAAACCCTCCTTTTCCTGGGAATGCAATGAAAAAATAAAAACAATAATCAATGCAATAGAAAGTGTAATATTTTTTGCTGAGAACATAATATTATATAGATTTAGGTTAATAAAATGAAGTCATACAAGTCCGTGATCAAGCATAGCATTGGCAACCTTAAGAAAACCAGCTATATTAGCACCTTTGACATAATTGAGATAATCGCCTTCCTGACCGAATTCTTTGCATTCATCATGGATGGTAAACATTATTTGTTGCAGTTTTTCATCAACTTCAACGGGGAGCCATTGCAGCTTCATGGCATTTTGTGTCATTTCAAGTCCCGAAACTGCTACGCCACCAGCATTAGCCGCTTTGCCAGGAATAAAACCGATTTTATTCGAAAGCAAATATTTTGTTGCATCAAGTGTCGTTGGCATATTAGCGCCTTCGGCAACACAAATGCAATTATTGGCAACAAGGGCTTTTGCTGCATTAAGATCAAGCTCATTCTCCGTTGCAGATGGCAGAGCCAAATCACCTTTTATTTGCCAGACATCATTCCGGTTTTCACCATATTTAGCTTTTGGCTTTTGCTCAAGGTATTCTTTTATTCTGCCACGGTTTACCTCTTTAATCTCCTTAACAAGTTCAAGGTCTATCCCTTCAGGATCATAAACATAGCCATTGGAGTCAGACATTGTTAAAACAGAGCCGCCTAATTCAATGATTTTCTCCGCAGCATAAATAGCTACATTACCTGCGCCGGAAATCAGCGCTGTTTTGCCTTTTATATCAGTGCCATGTTCATGAAGATATTTCTGTATGATATAAACTAGTCCGTAACCGGTTGCTTCCTTTCTGATCCAGCTGCCACCCCAGTTTGTGCCTTTTCCTGTAAGAACGCCTTCAAATTTATTTGCCAGTCGTTTATATTGACCAAAAAGGTATCCAATCTCTCTTCCGCCCACGCCAATATCACCGGCAGGTACATCTGTGTTAGGTCCTATGTATTTCCATAATTCTGTCATAAAAGACTGGCAAAAACGCATAATTTCACTGTCAGATTTTCCCTTCGGATCAAAGTCAGAACCGCCTTTACCTCCGCCCATCGGCAAACCTGTCAATGCATTTTTAAATATTTGTTCGAATGCCAGAAATTTTAAAATACTCAGGTTTACACTCGGGTGAAATCTTAAACCACCCTTGTAAATGCCCAGCGTATTATTGAATTGCACCCTGAATCCCCTGTTAACATGGATGTTCCCTTCATCATCATGCCAGGGCACTTTAAACATGAACACCCTGTCAGGCTCGGTCAGACGTTCTATGATCCTTGCAGTCTCAAATTGAGGATTTTCATTGTATACATCTTCTATTGTTTCAAGAACTTCGTCAACAGCCTGAAGAAATTCTTTTTCACCCGGGTTTTTTTTACTTAGATAATCTATAATATCAGTTGTCTTCATATTTTCTTTGATTTATATTATTCCTATTCATCTTTGATTGAAACTTTTTTTAATACAGTCATTATTAAATGATGTTGAAAACCCATATTTCATCTGACATATTAAAAAACTAATAAATACCATGTTCCATCATAGCATTGGCCACTTTGAGGAAACCTGCTACATTCGCTCCTTTAACATAATCTACATAACCGTCTTCGAGTTTCCCGTGTCTGACACATGCCTGATGAATTTGCTTCATGATTTGGTGCAGTTTTTCATCTACCTCTTCCCTTGTCCAGCGTATTTTTGTAGCATTTTGGCTCATTTCAAGTCCTGAAGTAGCTACGCCGCCGGCATTAGCAGCTTTCCCCGGTGCAAAAAGCATCCTGTTACGATGAAATACATCGATTGCCCCTGGAGTACAGGGCATATTAGCGCCTTCCGCCAGACAAATACATTTATTTTTAACAAGATTGAGGGCATCTTCTTTGTCAAGTTCGTTTTGTGTTGCACAAGGTAAAG
>CAZVTW010000908.1:0-2038 GCA_964629805.1 uncultured Bacteroidales bacterium
TTATGCGCAATAGGGCGACAGCCAACTACTAAACATTAAAAAACTTGATAAAAATATGAAAATTTGCTTTTTTGGAGTTGGAGGAGTCGGAGGATACTTTGGTGCTTTGGTGACAAAGAGATTCAAAGACCAACATGAAATTTTCTTTGTAGCCAGAGGAAAACATAAAGATGAAATAATCTCAAACGGATTGACTTTGAAAAAATCTGGAGGCGATGAAATTATTAATATAAAACCTGATAAATGCGTTGAACAGGTTGACAAACTTCCAATTTGCGATATAATTGTTTTATCCGTCAAAGGGTACGATTTAGAAAACGCGACTAAGAAAATTTCCAAGATTTCTAATGATAAAACCATTATATTGCCTTTACTAAATGGAGTTGATATTTACGAGCGAATCAGGAAAGATTTAAAGACCGGAAATGTTTTACCTTCTTGTGTTTATGTTGGCACCCATATTGAAAGACCGGGCGTGATATATCAAAAAGGAGGCAATTGTAAAATTCTGTTTGGTAATGACCCTGAAAATCACGAAATTGATTTGCATCCAATTAAATCAGTTTTAAGTGAATCATTGATAGACTTCAGTCATGAAGAAAACATACAAGTTTCAATCTGGTCAAAATTCATGTTTATTGCCGCTTATGGCCTGTTAACAGCAACATTCAAAAAGACAGTTGGAGAAGTATTAGCTGATGGAGGTTTAAAAGGCAAAACAAAATCCATCATGGAGGAAATACAAACCATTTCAGAAAAATTAAATATCCCCTTGCCTCAAAATATTGTCGAAAAATCACTTCTTAAAGCCCAAGATTTCCCATTTGAAGCCAAAACCTCATTTCAACGAGATGTTGAAAAAAAAGGAGTAGTAAACGAAGGTGATTTATTTGGTGGCACAATCATCCGTCTTGGAGACAAACTAAATGTTCCGGTGCCAACAACAAAAGAAGTTTATTCACGATTCATAAATAATTTAAACTGATTTTACCAATGATTTTAAGAGATTTACAAGCAAAACCCACAACAGACCCGACCAATTTGATTCGCCTTCGTGATAGTGTTTACGCAACTGATTTGCTAATTACAGCTATTGGACATTTTAATTTTTTTACATGGCTAAGTTCAAACCCATCAGATTTTGAGACAATTGTTAATAAGTTCAAAATTGCATCAAGGCCAGCCGATGTTATGCTGACTTATTTTACAGCACTTGGATTAATTGAAAGAAAGGACAATCAATTTTATACAACTGTGTATTCTAATGAGCATCTCATTGATAATGCAGAATGGAACTTAATCCCATATTTTTCTACACAGACTGAAAGACCAATCGTTAAAAAAATGCTTGAGGTTTTAAAATCAGGACAACCAGCAAGTTGGGGAGGAAAAGAAAACGAAATGGATTGGGAAAAAGCAATGGAAAGAGATGATTTTGCTGATATGTTTACAGCAGGAATGGATAGCAGGGGTGCATATTTTGCTCCTGGACTTGCGAGTAGTTTTGATTTTTCTAAATATAACTCGATTATTGATATAGCCGGAGCATCAGGGATTTATGTGGCTTGTATAAAATCAAAACACTCAAGCATTCAAGCAGCTTTATTAGAAAAACCTCCAGTTGACAAAATCGCTTCGATTGGATTAGAAAAAAGAGGAATCAAAAATGACATTGCCGTTTACGGTGGTGATATGTTCAACGATAAAATACCAAGCGGATTTGATATACACCTTTATTCTCACGCTTTTCATGATTGGGACATTGAATCTAACCGGATTTTAGTGAAAAAATCTTTTGAATCATTAAATGAAGGTGGATTGATTATGATTCATGATGCTCATATTAACGATGATAAAAATGGACCTTTATCAGTTGCTGAGTATTCTGTTTTATTGATGTTTTCAACGGCAGGAAAATGTTATTCACTTGGAGAATTGGAAAACTTATTGGAATCCGAAGGCTTTGATAATATTAAATACCAAGAAACGATTGGAAATAGAAGTATAATAACTGGACAAAAACCTACAGCGCATAACA
>CAZVTW010000909.1:0-2036 GCA_964629805.1 uncultured Bacteroidales bacterium
ATTATATTTGTATAAAAATGCAATATGAGAGTTTACATTCCTCACAGGAGGACATAATGAAAAAGAGAACAACAATTTTCAGGCAATTGGTATTGAATGTCGTTATCCCGGTTGTTATAGCTATGCTGGGACTGGGAATTCTAAATTATATCAATACCGTTAATTTTATCAAAGAAGCAAATAATCAGAAAAATCGTATTGTAACTGAAGAAATCAGGAGTATCCTGACTCTTCAGAATGCGGCTCTTGAAATCATTGAAAGACCCATTGTTAAACGATTAAAAAATTATAGCAACATATTGGCAGAAGAATATTTCGCCAACACTGAAAACATCGAAAAAGCCGATCTGACTGAGATACGCAATAAGATAACGCAGGAAAGAGACAGTCATCTTGATATCTATATCATAAAGAAAAACGGAGAATTCGTAAATTCTACCGAAGGGAAAGACATCGGCCTGAATTTCTATTCCTTTGGAAAAGACCATACTGCCTATTTTAAAAATATCATTGAAGTGGGAGAATTCGTAAACGGTGGTTTTACCATTGAAGCCAGTACAAAACAGCCAAAATTATTTACTTACCAACCTACCCTGAATGATAATTATGTTATTGAACTTGGATATTCCTCGCAAGATGCCAATAGTATCATTCAGTCTGTCAAAGACCGTATTAATAAAGTCTCTGGCAATAAAATGAATGCCATAGAATCCGCAAAGCTTATCATTAATGCCGACAGCAGCCTCTTTTCCCTTACCAGGGAAGAAGTAAATAAAAAACAACGGGACAATCTTTTCAAAATATTCAAGGAAACAAAGAAGGGGATGTCTTTTAATGTAAAAAAAGATGACCAGTACCTGCATTATAAATATATTTATCTACCCGAATTACAGCATGGAATATACAATTATGTTATACAGATTATTTCAGACAGGACCCAACAAACTCGCACACTCAGATGGGAAGTCATTAAAAATCTCAGTATTTTTATCATTACACTTATTCTTGTTGTCATTCTGATTTACAGGAAAACCAGGATCATCACAAATCCAATAAAAAAACTGGTTGACAATGTCATGCGAATCACAGGCGGTCACTTCAATGAACGGGCAGATGTTGAAGGGAATAATGAAATTGCGAAACTTTCTGAACAGTTTAACCTGATGATAGAAACCATTGAAAACTACTATAACGAACTGGAACAAAAAGTCAGGGAACGCACGGCTGAAATTGTGAAGCAGAAAGAAGAAATCGAAGCTCAACGTGATGCCATTGAAAGCCAGCGTGATGAACTGGCAGAAAAAAACACCAAATTAAAAAGCGCTTACGACAAAATAGACGCCCAGAAAAAAGACATCATGGACTCAATCCATTATGCCAAAAGAATTCAAAGCGCGATTCTGCCGCCAGACCCGAAAGTTAAAAAATTTCTGCCAAATTCTTTCATTCTTTTCAGACCAAAAGACATTGTCAGCGGTGATTTCTACTGGATTGGTCATCATAATAATAAAGTTATTATTACTGCTGTTGACTGTACCGGACATGGTGTCCCCGGCGCATTTATGTCAATAGTGGGAAGTAACCAGCTCAACAATGTTGTCAAGGAGGGCATTGATAAACCCTCAGAAATACTTGATGGATTAAATTATGGTGTTACACATCTCCTTGAACAAAAAAGAGAAGATGGTACTGAGGTGAGAGATGGAATGGATATGGCATTATGTACAATCGACTTCAATAATAACATTTTACAATATGCCGGCGCTTTTAACCCGCTCTATCAAATCAGAAATGGTGAACTCAACCAAATAAAAGCAAATAAATTTCCCATTGGAAATTTTGTTGATGAGGAGATGGCGAAATTCTCAAATCATGAACTTGAAACCCAAACCGGTGATTTTTATTACATCTTCTCTGATGGTTATATGGATCAATTCGGAGGACCACAAGGACGAAAATTCATGTCTAAAAGATTTAAAAACAAACTGCTGGAGATACATAATGAACCGCCTGAACAACAAAAAAATCTTTTGGAA
>CAZVTW010000910.1:0-2036 GCA_964629805.1 uncultured Bacteroidales bacterium
TCTGTTTCGGCCATTATAGCACGGTAAATTTGTTACGGCAAGTTTTTTTTTTATGTCGGCGGCGGAATTTATTTACAGATCAAAATACACAAATTACCTAAAATATGACACATAATCTTAAAGCCGTCTTATTGTTTTGTCACCGGTCACCGTTTACCATTATAAACCGTAGTGAACACGGAATGGTAAGTATAAAGCATGAAGCTCTGCGTATCGAAAATGTCTCAAAAGAATTTGAAAATCAAAAGGTCTTGGAAAACGTTAATTTAAACCTTTTCCAAAGAGAGATTCTCGGGCTCGCCGGAGAAAACGGGGCCGGGAAATCCACCCTTTTAAAATTATTGTCCGGTATTTACAAAAAAGACGATGGAAGGATCTATATTGATGAACGGCCCGCCACTATTGATTCCATCAGTTCCGCGTATAAAGAGAATATCGTCAGCGTGCAGCAGGACAGCGAATTGTTTTTAGATATGACCGTTGCGGATAATTTATTTTTAGGGTTTCAGAATAAATACAAAAAGGTTTTTTTCAATCGACGTAACAATGAAAGATTAAGCGCCGAGGTATTGAAAAAATATTCGATTAATATGCTGCCGAAACAAAAATTAAACGAATTGACGATGGCGGACCGGGAAGTTTTGGAAGTAGTAAAGGCCGTGATATCCGGCGCAAAGATTTTGCTGATGGATGAACCGACAGCGTCGCTTTCATGGGAAGAAATGAATAAAGTCCATGACATTGTAAAAGAACTAAAGAATATCGGAAAATCCATTATTTATATATCCCAAAACATAGACGAACTTATCTCTCTTTGTGACCGGATTGCCGTTATTCGGAACAAAACCGTCGCCTGGGTTTTTAAAAAGCGGGACTTCAATAAAGACAAGATCATTACGATGATGGTAGGGAGAGAAATCCCGAAATTTGAAAATAGCAGTAAAGAAATCAGCGGCAACACCGTACTGCAGGTCAACAATTTATCCGGCTTTGATAAAGTCCATAATGTCAGTTTTACATTACGTCAGGGGGAAATATTAGGTATCGCCGGATTGCGGGGAACCGGAAAAACTGAGCTGTTAAAGCTCATATTTGGCGCGGCAAAAAAAGTTTCCGGCAAAATAGTGTTTAGAAACCGCGAATTACCCTATAAAAATCCGAACCAGTCCATTAGCAATCGGATTGCTTTTGTCCCAAGCGAACGAATAGAAGAAGCAATGTTTCTTTCCCTTAACGGCAGCGATAATATGCGGCTGGATAACATCAAGGGGACACTGCGATTAGGTTTTATTAATAAAAGACTGCAGAATTTCATTTTTACAGTACTCGGCAAAAAATTAAATATCATGCGTAATGCCGGACACATGCATGCGAAAAAACTAAGCGGCGGGGTGCAGCAGAAGTTGGTCCTTGCCCGGGCAATGGCGGTAAAACCGGAATTATTACTGCTTGATGAACCCACAAAAGCAATCGATGTAAACGCAAAAAATGAAATTTACAGAGAAATGCATGAATTAACTTCTCAAGGAACTTCAATAATAACGACATTTTCTGAGATTCGGGAAATGCTTTCTATCTGCGATCGTATACTTATTATGAATAACGGAACGATTATTACGGAGTTGCAAAAAGAAGATTTTTCAGAAGAAACCTTGATCTCGAAAATGACGTATGAAGTTCATCATGAAAGGGAGGATTATAATTGGCTAACGAAACAATAGTAGATATTCAAAACATCAGCAAACAATTTCCAGGAACTCTAGCGCTTGATAACGTTAGCTTTCAAATAAAGAGAGGTGAAGTACACGCGATTTGCGGAGAAAACGGGGCCGGAAAAAGTACGTTAATGCACATTTTAGCGGGTAATTATCCGCCGGACAACGGAAGAATTATATTTGACGGCAGGGAAATTGAAAATACCGACCAGCGAGAAATACAGGACATGGGTATCAGCATCGTATATCAGGAACGCAGTCTTGTTTCGACCCTCACGGTCGCTGAAAATATATTTCCCGATCGGCAATATAAGACCAAGT
>CAZVTW010000911.1:0-2033 GCA_964629805.1 uncultured Bacteroidales bacterium
TATAGCAATATCCCTGGGCAAACGATTTTTTGGTTTCTGCACCACATCCAATGCAGTGTATTTTGTTTAGAAACTGTATATGTACTCTCTTGCCAATCAACCCATTCATGTCAACAGCCTGTTGTCCATCCGTAAGGGTGTAGTGTACCGGCGTCCCCTGAGTGGACTTCATTTTTATCAAATTACCTTCAAATATGCCCATCCTTTTTTTTGACTAAAAAAACGAATTTTTTTAAAAATTGTTTCAAAGGATTTAAGGATATGTTTTAAAAATAGTATTATGTATTGCATAGTACTAAATTTTATTTATATCTTTGCATAGTCATAAATATTGAAAATCAATGTGTAATTAAAAAGATAAACAATGAAACGAGCCATAAAAATTAACCTGGCAGGTGAATTTTTCGATATAGACGATGATGCATTTGAAAAATTTGACAGGTATTTAAAGTCCATAGAGCATCATTTCAGATATTCAACCGGCAAGGTTGAAATCATGGAAGATATTGAAGCCAGAATAGCAGAATTATTCCTGGAACGCCTTGGTAAGGAACGACAGGTGATCAACATAACAGATGTTGAAGAAATAATCTCCCTTCTTGGCCGGCCCGAGGATATGCGGGAACCCGGTGATGAGAGTCATTATGAAAGCTCAACAATTGAACCACAGGTTGTCGGTAAGCGTCTATACAGGGATGTTGACGACAGGATACTTGGCGGTGTTTGCAGCGGTATTGCCAAATATTTTAATATTGATCCCTGGATTGTCAGGGGTATTTTCATTGCCGCTACATTATTGGCGGCCAGTGGTTTTTTAGTCTATATCATTCTTTGGATAATTATTCCGCCTGCTGAATCGACCATTCAAAAGATGGAAATGAGGGGTGAAAAAATCAACCTTTCCAATATTGAAGATACAGTCAAACGGGAATTTGAAGAGATAAAAAGGTCTTTTAAAAATATGAAAATATGAATATAGATAATATCCAGGCACAAATGAGGAAGGGGATACTGGAATATTGTATCCTGGCAATACTTGCGGAAGGCGATAAATATGTCCCGGATATCACTTCTATTTTGAAAGAAGCAAAGTTAATTGTTGTTGAGGGCACACTGTACCCCTTGCTGAACCGGCAAAAGAATGCCGGTTTGTTAACATACAGGTGGCAGGAATCTACGCTTGGCCCTCCCAGAAAATACTACATCATTACCAATAAAGGGCTGGATGTGCTTGAATCGCTTGATAAAGCCTGGACAGAACTTATACAATCAGTTGAAATAATACGGAAAATAGCAGCGAAACAATAAAATCAATCATATTCTACCATGAAAAAAACGATACGAGTTGATATAAATGGCTTGATTTTTCAAATAGCAGAAGATGCCTATTTTACACTCAGGCATTACCTGGATGACATAGAAAAAAAATTTGCCCGGTCAAAGGATGGCCGGGAAATAGTGAATGATATAGAATCACGTATATCCGAACTACTCAGGGAAAAGACTGATGATCGAATGCGAATAGTAAATCTTGTAGATGTTGAAGAAATCATTGCTGTTTTGGGCGAACCCGGGGAATTCAACGGGGAGGAACCAAGGCAGGAATCTCAGACTTATTCTGCCGGTCCACATAAACGGAAACGTATATACCGTGATCCGGATAATGAAGTACTGGCCGGTGTATGTGCGGGAATTGCCGCCTATTTTGGAATAGAACCTATAATCGTACGCATTATTTTTATTGCCCTGGTCATTATTGGTGCTGGGGCCATTGTACTCCTCTATCTATTACTGTGGATAGCAATACCAAAAGCTGAAACTACTGCACAAAAACTTGAGATGCGCGGCGCTCCTGTTAACCTGTCTTCAATTGAGATGTATATCAAAGAAGAATTTGAAGAGGTAAAAAGACAGTTTAACAATCTAACTAAAGGAAAGGCCTACGCATCAACAAAAGAGTCAGTTGACGAGGCAGTCATTTCATTTGGATATATACTGGGCGCTATTGGCCGCGGTTTATTAAAATTTATTGG
>CAZVTW010000912.1:0-2030 GCA_964629805.1 uncultured Bacteroidales bacterium
TAAATAACTATTTGTCATTTCGAACGAAGTGAGAAATCTAAATAATTTAAGTTGCATTAATATTTCTCACTTGCTTATTGTGGACAAGCAATTTTTATTATTACCAGCGGATTGATCTCTGCCCAAGGCAAAATAATCTTCTGAAGAGTTAATGAAAAATCTACTCTTATGAGAGGTGAGGAAAATTATCAGCACCTGGCTCAAATATTGAAAAGTCATGTTTTGATGTAAACATATAATGGTTTATTTGTCTCAGGTAATGGCAATGATAGAAACTGAACAGCCATCTTCATCATTATGTGTCCTGACATATATCTTTTAATTTTGCGTGTTGGCTTAATGCCTTGATATTAAGCATGCTGCCACTGACAGGGCGGTTTCATACACTGTCGGGAGCTTCCTGTCACTGACAGGGCGGTTTTATACACTGTCGGGAGCTTCCTGTCACTGACAGGGCGGCTTCATACATTGTTGTGAGCTTCCTGCCACTGACATGGCGGTTTCATACATTATTGGGACCTTCCTGTCACTGACAGGGCGGCTTCAAAATGAATCAGTACCATACCGGTAATCAAAATAAGATAGACAGAATCCGACTGTAAAAACCGGATTATTATTTTGACTCTCTATGATAATTATTATATTAGCTTCTCATTATGGTTGCATAATCCGGATAAAAGTAGTTAATACAACAAATCAAAATTAATAATCTTAAAAACTATTAAATGATGGTCCAGACAGCATTTATTCACAAACAAAGACAAGATGAAGTGATTCAGTTTTTAACTGATTACATTACTATTTGTAAACAAAATGATCCGGCTGGTTTGAAAATTCAGTCAAAATTACATCCACTTGCGGAAACAACAGAAAAACTGGAGGCGCATTTTAAAGTTGATCAGGGCAGTGAAATAACCAGGCACATAATTGCACTGGACGACAGGAGAGATGACGCTATCATCTGCCTGACTGCAGTTGCTAATGCATTCCTGAATCATTTTGATAAAACGATTAAAAGCGCTGCCGAAAAACTTGATTCCTGTATTCAGAGATACGGGAATCGCATATACAGACTGAACTACCGGGCTGAGACCTCTACAATTACCAATCTTGTTGAAGAAATAGAGCGTACCCCTGAACTCCTTGAGGCTTTGAAGGTTTTAGGTCTGACCTCTTTGCTTCATGAATTAAAAGAATCAAATGAAGCCTTTAACGATAAATACCTTGCGCGCATCAAAGAAAGAGCCGAGGCGCCGAAAGAAAGTTCCGTTGAATTGCGTAAAACAGCCCAAACCCAATTTCATGAATTAAACGACCTGATTGATGCCCACATCATTGTTTCAGGAATAACAGCTTACGAACCACTCGTAAACCAGCTGAATGTGCTGATTGAAAAATACAACGCTATTGTTAAAGCCCGGGAAGAAAGCGAAGAGGAATAATTTGCATTACCCCCGGCTCAAACCGGGGGAAAGTTCTATTTATCAGGGAAATCTATGTGAGCAGGATTCAGTCAGTTTAGTGTAAATTGCCACTTAAAAGGTTCCAAAGGTTTAATATAAAATATTATTAGGTGCCTTTCTAAAAAAAGTTTTAATCAAGCCGATAATCAAAGATACAGCTCCTCTTCTCTATCCGGATGGTGACTATCCCTTAACATGTTGACAGTAGCCAGGGTATATAACTGCCGGTGTTTATAGATGTCTCATTTATTTTCTTTAAAAAACAAAAGGATAGATTTTTTTTAACTACGAATATAACCCTGTGAAAAATTTATCCTAAAAAAACTATTTCAGAGGGTAAATTAGGGGTCTAAAGAAAAATCTTTGATCTTTAGGAATATATTAAAGGGCAAGTTTCATCAATAAACATAATAAAAAGGCTGGTCTTGATATTATTATTTTCTGCCATACAAAACAAGTTAAGAAAGCTTTGTCCAAAAAGGAATATTATCTGATTTTACCCTCCAATACCTCGCATTTATAGAATAACCTCCCGGAAAGTCAAAAACTTCACCAAAAAAGGCACAT
>CAZVTW010000913.1:0-2027 GCA_964629805.1 uncultured Bacteroidales bacterium
TTTGTTATTTTGTTAAAAAAATAAGAATTTATTCGAATCTGTTATTTTTAAAAAAGAATATTATGAATGGTATAAAAGTGTTAATTTACAATGCATTGGTTTTTTTGTTGTTTTTCAGTTGTTCCAATAAAAAAGATAAAACAATCATGAAAAAGCAACCTAATATTGTTTTTATCTTTGTTGATCAACTCCGAAACCAATCGCTTGGTTACAATGGCGAAACCAATATTACCACACCTAACATTGACAAACTGGCCCAAAAGGGCTGTGTGTTTAACAATGCTTTATCAACAGCGCCTGTTTGTGCCCCCTATAGAGGAATGTTGCAAACCGGACGCTATCCGTCTAAAACAGGGTTGTTCATCAACTGGGTCGACCCGGATACAACCTTAACATGTCTGGCGGATTTATTTAACCGTGGCGGGTACGAAACCGGATTTATTGGCAAATGGCACCTGAATGCCGGTTTTCTTCGCAGAAATGGAATGGATTATGACGAAGAATCAACTATGCACGGAGAACAAATGAAGGGGTTTAACGATCCTGATAACCATTCGGAGTTCGTAGAACCCGGGCCATACCGCTTGGGGTATAAATACTGGGCAGCCTATAATTTTCATACCAATTTTAGCGAAAATTGCTATTACTACGAGGACGAACCCGAGAAAAAATTCTTTGAACCTTATGAAACGGACGGCGAAGTATCAGTTGCCATCGATTTCATGGAAAAGCAAAAAGACAAGGATAAACCTTTCATGTTAATGATAGCCCCTCACGTGCCCCATAACCCCTGGAAACCTGAAGACGTGCCGGATGAATACCTGACACAGGTAAAAGACAGCCTGGACGTTCGGCCTAACGTGAAAGGTTCATTAATCCCCGAGGAACATCTCGAAGATTGAAACCCAAGGGTTTACTATGCCATGGTCAAGAATATTGATTACAACATTGGGCGCATTATGGACTACCTGAATGAAAGTGGCTTGGAAGAAAATACCATCGTGGTCTTTACCTCTGATCATGGTGAGATGCTTGGCAGTCAGGGACGTGTGTACAAAATGGTACCTTATGCCGAATCAGTTGACGTTCCCCTGATTTTTTACTGGAAAGGGAAGGTGCAGGCAGGAAGGGAATCCAATTCATTGTATACCCCCATTGATCATATGCCCACTTTGCTGTCTTTGGCCGGGATAAAAGTCCCTGAATTTGCAGACGGGCAGGATTTAAGCCACCTTATACTTGGCCACCAAGGTCCGGAAAGGGAAGAAGCCCTCATGATGCAATTCTCCTCACATTGGGATTATTGCCTTACCGGGGCACCATGGAAAGAATGGCGTGCTGTGAAAACAAAGCGACATACTTATGTGAAATGGATTGACGGCAAAGAAGAGCTATATGATGATATAAGCGATCCTTACCAAATGAATAATCTTGTTGAAAACAACGAAGCCGGGGATGAACTGGAAAAGCTGAGGGGAAAATTGAAAGATTTACTTTCAAAAGCCAATGACGAATTCCTCCCCGGTACAGCATACAGGAAATGGTTTAATAATAAAAGAGAAGTTATTTATCATGAGTGACACTAATGATGTGTAATTGAATTATTCATTCATCTTAACTTCATATTTAACAAAGTAAGACATTAAAGAAAATTCTCTCGTTAATTTTGTTTTCACAACCTTACATGCATTTCTTATTCTTTATAACAAGTGATTTATTTTTATTCTTGATTATTTCGATTTATAAAGTGTATAAATTATGAGATATCATAAAGTTATTACTAAATTTGCCTATTGCTGTCAGTAAAACAAATTTTTCAGAAATAACTTTTATTATCCTTTTTTTGGATAGGTTGCTTCTGTAAATTACCAGAAAAGAAGAGTGAATAATGGTTATTTCAGTATAATCTTTAAAATTTATTGTTGTGAAAAAACACATACGATTTGATTGGGCAATGAAACGGTTGTTAAGACAAAAAGCCAATTTCGATATTTTGGAAGGGTTCCTTTCAGAACTCCTGAGAGAAG
>CAZVTW010000914.1:0-2022 GCA_964629805.1 uncultured Bacteroidales bacterium
CAATTCAGACAGGACATGGACAGACCATGTTGATGATCCCAATAATCCGGATTATCTGCTAACCGGACATGTATCTGTAAACGCCAAACTAACAATCAATCCGAATGTACTTATCCATGTTAAGGAAGATGTTGGTTTATGGGTCAACCAGGAAGGTACCATCATTTCAAATGGTGAAGCAGGCAGTGAAGTCATTTTCACTAGCGAAAACGAAGCAGGCGGACTAAAATGGCGAGGTATCAAAATTGAATCAAGCAGCGCATTGAATACACTTGCCTATACAAAAATTATGTATGCCGGGAATTCAGAATTTGGTTTCAGCGGGCCTGACTATGTCACAGCAATCGGACTGGAAGATGGTAAGGTAAAACTCATGAATTCCGTGGTCAGCAACAGTAGCGGTTATGGACTATTCTATCACAGTGGTAATATTGAAGCATTTTCATCCAATGAGTTTAATAATAACATGAACTATGGTATCGGTGTTAATGCTGAACAGGCCGGAAATCTGGACAGTGAAACGAGTTTCTCAGATGCAAATATGGCTGTTGAAATTTATGGCTCCACGCTTAATTCCACTTCTGAGACCAAATGGCCGGTATTGGCATCAGGCGCTTCCTATTATGCAAGCGGTACCATTGAAGTTAACTCACATCTTGAAATCTCACCCGGGGCTATCATTCTTTTTGCTGAAGATAAAGCGTTTTCTGTAAAATCCGAAGGTACACTTATTGCAAATGCAGCGGAATCTGAAAAGATTATTCTGTCAAGCAAAAATGCAGACGCAGGCGTATACTGGAAAGGTGTTTATGTAAGTTCCAATGATTCAAGAAATATATTTTCCAATGTTGAAGTATCCTATGCAGGTAACAGTGAATGGGGCTTTTCCGGATCAAATCATCCCGGTGCCATTGGTATTGAAGACGGAAAACTCGGGTTGAGCAATACAACTGTCATGAATAGTAAAACATATGGTATTTATGTCAAATCAGGAACATTTAATGAATTCAATTCCAATGTATTTGACAGCAATACCAATACTGATATCGTGCTTATGGCTAATTCGGTTTCAAAGATAGATGCAGCAACAACATTTACCAATAATGGAAATTGGAACGGTGTCATGATTTATGGTAGTGAACTGACAGAAGAAGCAACCTGGGTTAACCTGAAGGGAGAAGCAAAATATCAACTATCAGGTGATTTACATATAAATGCCGGCTTAATATTAAAACCAGGATCTGACCTTGGCGCAAAGCAGGATGTTATGATAACTGTTGGAAAAGACGGTTATCTGAATGCTGTTGGAACGGCAGAATCAATGATTACTTTTACGACGGCTGATATACCCGGTGAAATATTATGGGCAGGCATATTTATACGTTCTTCTCATGCTATGAATGTACTTGACTATGTAAACATCGATTATGCAGGCGGAAGAGAAATGCCATTCAGTGGTCCAAACAGGGTAACAGCCCTTGGCGGTGATGATTCAGATTCCCCGAAGGTTGAACTGACTAATTCATCCATTAAGCATAGTGGTGGATTTGCTGTATACTGGGAAGGTGGCGAAATCAATGATATTGAAGCAGCAGGAAATACCTTTACCGATAACATTGAAAAACCCGGGATTGTACTTCCATAAATGAGTCAACTCCTAAACAGATGATTTTCATCTCAACTCAGATAATGTCATTTGGCATCTAAAATGTCAAACTGACTTTATCTGAGTTTGTTCTATATGACTGATAATCAATGTTATTATTTTTGACAGTCATATGACAAAACCTATAGTCGAGACAAATAACGATGAGTTTGACAATACAGAGGTTTTTTTCAGGAGAGAACTCATAAAAATGTAGGATACTCCTTACCCATATTAACAGATGGTTCCATTCTGTGGTTTTGAGTTTTCTTTATTCTGGCTCCGCTACCTCAAAATACAATTGAGCCAAACGCATGAAGATTCTGAACTCAGTAAATTCGAAAGATAAAGACCCAAGGTATTGTTTAATCCCGGAG
>CAZVTW010000915.1:0-2018 GCA_964629805.1 uncultured Bacteroidales bacterium
TTTTCTATATAAACAGAATCATCACCAAAAGCAGCAGAAGCTTCTGATTTGGCAGTTTGTACCGCCCCGATAATTTCTTCTTCTTTTCTGACAAGCCTCATACCTTTTCCGCCGCCACCTGCTGAAGCTTTAATAATAACAGGTAATCCAATGTCTTTAACAATTTTTACACAGGCTTCATCATCAGTAAATTTTTCCTTATTCCCGGGAACTACTTTTACACCTGCATCCATCATTGTTCTGCGGGCTGTGATTTTATCTCCCATAGTAGAAATAGCAAAAGACGAAGGACCAATAAAGGTAATATTTTCGTCTTTGCACCGGTCAGCAAACCTGGCGTTTTCAGATAAAAATCCATACCCGGGATGGATTGCATCAGCTCCGGACTTCCTGGCAACATCAATGATTTTATCTATATTCAGATAACTCTCTGACGAAGGTGAAAGACCAATGAAATAGGCTTCTGAGGCATACCTGAGATGGATAGATTTCCTGTCTGCTTCTGAAAAAACAGCAACCGTGTCTATGCCCATTTCTCTGCACGATCGCATAATACGAACAGCTATTTCACCACGGTTGGCAATGAGAATTTTTTTTATCATATAACTCCTTTTACATTGACCAAATACTTAAAATATCAAAGCGGCTAAAGATATATATTTATTGGAAATTTTCAATAACTTTCATGAAAATATTGATATATTTACAATATAACATTTATACATCATCAATTCACAATTATTAATTTTTCATTAACAAAATTTTTATCCGAAAATATATAATTTTACAAATATTTGTTGTCCGGTAAAAAGTGAATTGGTCAAATTTTTTTGTTTTGAGATGCCGACCTCGAGTTACATAAGGTCAGAATGGCAGCAACTCAGGTCTTGCAGGGGAAAGGTTTAGTGGCAATGGAACCACCACCAAACCTCTTCCCTGCTAAAATCCATGAATGCATTGGCATTTCGAAACCGGGTAACTTAAATAAGCAAACTCAATATTCAAACCGGACATCAATAATTTTAAACTATAATATATAAAATCATTGGCATTTGAGAAAATACATATCATTGCTTTTAATATTCCCTGTCCCGCAGATTATGGCGGAGTCATTGATATTTTTTACAAGATACTCAACCTGCATAAATCCGGCATAAAAATTATCTTACATTGTTTTCAATACGGAAGAAACGAATCCGAAGAATTGTCAAAAATTTGTGATGATGTATTTTATTATAAGAGAAAAATGGGAATCCGTTATTTTTTAAACATCTTGCCTTATATTGTCATCACTCGGAAAAATAAATCATTACTCAACAACTTACTCAGGGATGAATACCCTATCCTGTTTGAAGGACTGCATTCCTGTTATTATCTATCTCATAAAACTCTCATAAACAGACAAAAGATAGTAAGAACCCATAATATTGAACATCACTATTACAGGTTTCTTGCAGGCTCCGAAAAAAACATTGTGAGAAAAATATTTTTTCTTACAGAATCATTAAAATTGCGATTTTTTGAAAAAAAGCTCAATTATGCAAATTCACTGGTAACGATTTCTAAAACCGATTATATCCATTTCAGGAAATACAAGAAAAAAAACACACTGCTCATTCCGGCTTTTCATCCCTTTGAATTACCGGAGGTCAGACCCGGAAAAGGAAAATACTTGTTATATCATGCCAATCTTTCGGTTAGTGAAAATCAAGAAGCGCTAGATTTCCTGATTCAGAATGTGTTCAGTAAATTAGATACACCTGTTTTGATAGCCGGAAAAAATCCACCGAAATGGATCCTGGATGCATCATCCAAATATAAGCACATTGCTGTTGTACCAAATCCCTCAGCAAATAAACTTGAAGAACTTATCCTGTCAGCACATATCCATGTTTTATACACCTTTCAGCCTACTGGTCTGAAGCTAAAACTTTTATATGTGTTATTCAAAGGACGATTTTGTATAGCCAATAGCCTGATGACTGAAAATACCGGCCTGGAATCTGTTTGTTACACAG
>CAZVTW010000916.1:0-2014 GCA_964629805.1 uncultured Bacteroidales bacterium
TGATAAAACACCTGGGTTTGTCTGGTATTTCTCTTCGAATTCCTGCACCTTATCCATAAAATTTCTGTGCTCCTCTATATGTTCTGCTGTATTAACATAGTTAAATTCCCTGAAATATTTTTCTTCATACGAAAAGTGGTAAACAGCATATTCAGCCATTTGCTTCAATATTTCTTTTACAATGTTTTGTTGCTGTTTTTCAATAAAAGCAGTATTAAGCAAGTTGAGCATTTCAACCAATTTTTGATGCTGGCGGTCGATTTCCGTTATCTGAAGATTATACTTCTTGTCCCAGGCCAGAAGAACACTCAGTTTTGAAAATAATTTATCAAACATCATACATTCAAAATTATCATAACTATAAAAGTACTTGTACGATTTTTTATTAAATTTGATGCTTAAAATCGGTTTTTTTCTCATTCGAACAAAATAAATGAATAAATAAGAAATGGTGTTGAAAAATAAAAGATATAACCTGGGAATAGTTTTAAGTGGTGGCGCTGCCAGAGGATTTGCGCATGCAGGGGTAATAAAATCGCTTCACGAACATGATTTTTTCCCTGATGTGGTAGCTGGAGTTAGCGCCGGATCAATTGTTGGCGCTTTTTATGCCGACGGATATTCGCCGGATGAGATTCTTGGCTTTTTTAACCATAAGCGAATGTTTGAATTCATCCGGCTAACGAAACCAACCAATGGTTTTTTCAGAATGACAGGATTAAAAGATGTACTGGAAAAAAATCTGCGGGCAAAAAAATTTGAAGATTTACAGAAACCATTTTGGGTATCTCTGACAAATTTTGGAACCGGAAAACCTGAGTATGTCAATTCAGGTAATCTCATTGAAGCAATACTAGCCTCATCAAGCATTCCTGCCGTTTTTGAACCTGTGAAAATTGGAGAGAATTATTATGTTGACGGTGGTGTAGCAGATAATCTGCCTCTTCAGCCGATAAAAGATAAGTGCAAAAAAATAATCGGCGTTTATGTAAATCCTATTGGCACGATAGATAAGCCCGAAGGAATATTGCATACAGCATTTCGCACCTTTCATTTGAGCATCTCGGCCAAAACAATGCATAAAATCAATGAATTTTCCCTCTATATCGAACCTGAAGACCTTTCAAAATTCAGCCTTATTGATGTTGAAAAGGGTCAGGAAATGTTTGAAATTGGTTATAAAGCAACAAATGAAATACTGTCAAAGAAAGAGAATTTGAGAAAAATAAGATAAGTAGTTAATGGATTAAAATAAAAATAAAGAAGCTACGAACGTGATTATCACAATGACATACCAGTAAATCTTTTCAGGGAGTTTTTTTACCACAGCTATTCCCAGGTAAATCCCCAGTGCAATGGCCGGTAACATAATGATGTTGACAAGAAGAGAGTCCGGAGAAATGGTTTCCCATACAAAAAAATGCAACGGAAATTTTGTCACATTAACAATCAGGAAAAACCAGGCCCTGGTGCCAATAAATATATTTTTCGGTAACCGCATGGAAAGCAGATAAATGGTCAGAATTGGCCCGGCCGCATTTCCTATCATGGTAGCAAAACCACCAGCGAGCCCAAAAACGGCTGAAAACCATACATAATCAGGAATGACCTTATTATCAGACCATTTTTGCCAGACCATTAAAATGATACAGACAATAATTACGACAGCAATTATCCTTTTAAAGGTTATATCAGATACAGCATTACCTGTGAACATTCCGATGACAATTCCGGCAAGCGCCCATGGTAAAATTTTCAGGATATATTGCCATTGAGCATGTCGATGATAATATTTAACAGCAAAAATATCTGCCATAATAAGCATTGGCAGGATTATGCCGGTAGAAAGTCGGCCACCGAATACAGAAGCAAGTAATGGAATGCCTATCATTCCCGCCCCGGGGACACCGGCTTTTGAAATACCTATGAGGATAGCGCACAGAATGGTAAAGCCCCATTCTATAAGTGAAAATTCCGTAATCATATTTTTTATGGTATAATTTTTTTACGAATA
>CAZVTW010000917.1:0-2013 GCA_964629805.1 uncultured Bacteroidales bacterium
TGCGTGCCGGACGATGTAAAGGGTTTTCATGAAAAGCTATTTTGGTTCAACGTTATTGCTATCCGAATCAAGGTAACTATGATCTTCAAATATTGAGTCCCCTCCTAAAAGGGACATTTTAAAAAGATGCTAAAAAGCATTAAAAATGATACTATCGTTTGATTTGGAAATATGGGTACAAATTTTCGATAAAAGTGTGATCGTATAGAAAAAACGGACGAAAATCGATTATTTTACCCGGTATTTCCAATGCATTGACCGTTCTTTGACATGTATGTTTAGAGTATTTCAAAATTCTGACAAAGTTGATCCAAAGGCATCTGCAATAGGCCCAGCTCTTTTGTTTGATCAGCCCCCGATACTTTGATTTATTGTTTCTAAGCGGATAGCATAGCTGAAAGATACTGGCTTCCACATTGTTTCGCTTTCTTTTTTCTTCAGCAGAGCGCTGTTTTAAGGTCCTTCGCAGGTGTGCGGCCCGGATTGCTTGTTGGCTGAAGTAATACCTGCCGTCAGCTGTCTGAATGAACCAGCGATCTTCTTTACTTCGTTTGTTCTTTTTAGCCAGTGAAGCTTGCATGCATTGACCGGTTTGGGTATCGGTTACCATTAACCCCCGGTCGGTCATCTGCAGATCATACCTGGCTTGCCCGCCCTGGATACCGGTGAAGACCATGTCAATGTCCTGACAAAACGGATCGTTATCAGGACTTTGATATCCACCGTCCAGGTAGGCTTTTTCAACCTGTTGCCCTGTCATCTGCCGGGTTGCTTTGATCGCCGGTTGAACAAATTTGCAGTCATTCACATTGGCCGGATCAACCAGTACATTGGTGATCAGGTTGAGGGACTCATCAGATGTGGTTTCTGTTATGTTAACGCTGTATCCCTTGACTTTCTGATCTGCTTTGTGGCGGTAGGTACTGTCGGGATCATGCGGGGATTGAACACTGCCTGAGGAGATCTCTTCGCGGGATCGTAGCTGAACCTGGTAATCTTCGGTAACCTTGTATTGTTCATCAAAAACGCGCTGAAGCAATTCGTGTGCTTCCCCCCCCTGATCGGTAAAAGTATTGAGCAGTCGGTAAATAACAGCGCCGAGGTCCTGCGAGCGTGTCTGGATCTCTTGCCGGGTACTGTGGTAAACCGTCTTGCCGGGTTCTTCTCCAACGATGCTTTGGAGTTGTTGCCGCTGCGATGCCGAAAGCTTTGATCGTGCCTTGTTGTTAAGGGTTTTATAAAACATGCTGAGGGTTTGATGGATGATCTCATAGCGGCTAAAACAGGCAATGTTGCTACCGATGAGCTTGCTGTCCATCCGGATATGGCGTCCGTTGACTTCAAACTGCTTGACCTGTTGGCGAGTGACCTGGAAGAAGGTTTTTTCCAGCAAATCTTCACCGCCTTGGTTGCGGTACTCATAAATGCGTTTACGCAGCAGGTAATAGGTCGATTCCGAGGGCAGGGCATCATTGATGTTTACAAGACCCAGGGCACTGCGTGTGAGAAGGTTGAACTGGCAATGCTCAAATAACTGTGAATCGCTCCAGCCAAAAGCCTCCTTGAGAATCATCATCCCAACAAGTAAACGTATCGATGCATTGGGCGCCCCGGTGGTCTGGTCGAACAAAACTTTATAAGGATCCTCATCAATGCGATCCACAACCTGCTGGCGGAACTTATTGTGCCAATGGTCCGGATCGTTAAATTTCCGGCTGGCTCCCTGGTTTAACATCGAAGCAGCATTACCGAAGATATCAAGCTGGGGTTCTTTGTTGGTTTTTCTAAACATTTTTTGTCTGGATTTTATGATATAAAGATACGAATAAAATCCATAAAATATAATTCATATTATTGACATTCAATTGTTTATAACTCTAAACAAATACTGAAAAACAAAATAATAATCGTTAATAAAAATGTCCCGCCGACTTTTCGGAGTGGACTCATAGTTAATAATTAATAATTTAAATATCTGAAGATCAGTAGGTAAAGAGACCGAAAGCGCGGAGC
>CAZVTW010000918.1:0-2012 GCA_964629805.1 uncultured Bacteroidales bacterium
CCGAAACAAATTGATTTGGTTGCCCAGGCATTATTGGACAACATGAACCCGATGGAAAAAACAATCGTTTTTTGTGTTGACCAGCCACATGCGTTAAACATGAGGGATGCCATTAATAAGCATAAAAAAATAGCTGACCCAAATTATTGCGTGCGTGTAACCAGCGATGAAGGAAAAGAAGGACGTGATTTGTTGGAGCGTTTTCAGGACAATGACAAAGATATTCCTGTTATATTGACTTCTTCACAGATGCTTACAACAGGTGTTGATGCTCGAAATGTCAGGAATATTGTACTGGTTCGGGAAGTAAATTCAATGGTGGAGTTTAAACAAATTGTTGGGCGTGGCACAAGACTTTTTGAAGGGAAAGACTTTTTTACCATCATTGATTTCTCGGAAGAAGCATCGGAAAAATTTTATGACCCTGAATGGGATGGCTTGCCCGAGGAAGAAGAAACTGGAAATACAGGAGGAAATACTGGTGGCGGTGGTGGAAATACCAGCGGAGATACAGGTGGCGAACCTCCAATTGTAGACCCTCCTCCACGACCCGAAAAAATTGTGATTGAACTTTCAAATGGAAGAAAACTAAAAGTAATTGATGTTGAGACCCGCTACATTGATGAAAATGGTTTGCCGTTGACTACCAAACAATTTTTGGAAAAATTAATTGGTTTTATTCCCGACTTGTACGAGAGCGAAGAAAAACTCCGTAAACTTTGGTCGAAACCCGAAACCCGTGATGAATTGCTTCAAAAACTGGCAGATTCGGGTATTGATGAAGAACAACTGGAAAGCCTGAAAATATTGTTTGATGCCAAAGAAAGCGACATTTTCGATATCCTGATGCATATTTCTTACACCAACGATATTATTACCCGAAAACAAAGGGCTGAAACAACAAGGGAAAACGTGCCATTTTTTGAGGTTTACGAAAACCTGAAAGCCCGTGATTTCCTGAAATTCATTCTGGAACGTTACGAACAGGACGGTATCAAGGAACTCAAACGGGAAAAACTGGCAAACCTTGTTGAATTGAATAATTTGGGTACAACCAAAGATGCTGCAAAAGTTTTTGGTGGTCTGCAAAAACTGGTTGATGCTTTTTATAGAATTCAGGAATTATTATACGCTTCGTAACTATGATTATCAGGGGAACAAGTAAAATATTAAAAATATCAGGAATAAAACCCGTTAAAAACACAGATGAAATTACCTCGGAATTACCGGGAGAATGGTATGCAGGATTAGTGTCAACAGGCAAGCAGGGAAAACTCGCTATTCATTTTTTACATCACCCCACCATGTTGTCAGTATTGGTTAACGGAAAATCTTTAAACAAAGCATTACCGATATTTCAGGAGCGGGCTGAAAATCTGATTAAACGCCTTGGCTATGGTAAATTGCTTTTTCAGTACCAATTGCAAACCGAACCACAGATATTTGCCACAAACAGCCGTAGCATGTTGGCTCACATGAACCAATTACGCTACAACATTGAATATCATTTGACAATGGCCGAAACCATTGAAGAAACAAACTGGGATTACATCGAGGAAATACATTATGATTATATTTTTTCCCGAAACAAAAAGTACACAAGGCCAAAAGACATTTTGGATAATTTAATGATTGATAAATAGATGGAACTACAACAAAAAATAAACAGGATAACCGATATACTCCGCCGCGATGATGGAATTAGCGGTGCAATGCACTATACCGAGCAAATTTCATGGATTTTATTTTTGAAATTCTTAGATGATTTTGAGGAAGAAAAAGAAGGCGAAGCCTTGCTGAATGGAACGGAGTATAACCGCATAATTTCGGAAGAATTTCAATGGAAAAACTGGGCTTGCCCCAAAGACAGTAACGACAAACTGGATTTGAAAAACGCCAAAACAGGCGATGACTTAACTCTGTTCGTAAACAACCAGTTATTCCCTTACCTGAAAAGTTTGGCTCTATTCTAATTATGGGTTGATAACAACTGGGATGCTGTAAAGTACAGA
>CAZVTW010000919.1:0-2009 GCA_964629805.1 uncultured Bacteroidales bacterium
GTTTGGGAACATGCTTATTATACTTCAATTGGTTAATTATTTAATTTGAAAATTTAAAAATAAACTGACAATCAGTAATTAGGGAACGATTAAAGTTAAGATTTAAACCGTTTAAAGTATATCTCAAATACCAAAACGAAAGACTTGAATATATACAGGCTTTTTTGAACGTGATAGATTGGGATGAAGTAAAAAAGCGGTTTAAGACGTAGTTTTTCATGGTTTTATTGATTTTTGATTGAGGGCCGGATATTGTTTCCGGCCTTTTTTATTTCAAGGAACTTTCTTATTTTTGTGTGTCATTGTAGAATATAAACCATAAAAGCAACACAACCCTTATGTTTACTGAAGCTGATAAAAAAAATATTGAAGAGAAAGGTCTGACTATCAAAGATGTTGAAAAACAGATTGAACGTTTTAAAAAAGGATTCCCTTACCTGAAAATAATTAAACCTGCAACCATAGAAGAAGGTATTTATGCCTTGGATGCAGACGAAATAAAAAATTATGTTTTCGAATATGAAAACTCCCTGAAAGATAAAGATGTTCTTAAGTTTGTTCCGGCCTCAGGGGCAGCAACCAGAATGTTCAAAGACCTCTATGCGTTTCTCAATGATCAAAACTGCAATGATCCTCTCACAATTAGGCAGTTATCATCCGGTGGACACGATAAAACAGCACAGTTTATTGAAAATATTGACAATTTTGCGTTTTATAATGATCTGGAACAAGTTTTCCGGTCTCAGCAATTAGACCTGCGTAATGAAATAGCATCGGGAAATTACAATAGGGTAGTCAATTTATTCCTCAATCCCGGGGGATTAGGATATGGCAATTTACCAAAAGGTCTGCTTAAATTCCATTTATATCAGGGAGATACCCGAACACCTATTGAAGAACATATGGTAGAAGGCGCTGAATATTGCCGGACAAAGAACAAGGTCTCAATTCATTTTACTGTATCGCCGGAACACCAGGAAAATTTCGAAAAGCTGGTCGCATCTGTCAGTCAATTATATGAAAAACATTTTAATTGCAGGTTTGAGATATCATACTCTCAACAAAAACCATCCACAGATACCGTCGCGGTTGATCCTGGTAACAAACCATTCAGACAAGATGATGGTTCAATCCTGTTTCGCCCCGGCGGGCATGGTTCATTAATTGAAAACCTGAACGAACTCAATGCAGACCTGATTTTCATAAAAAATATTGACAATGTACTGCATGATGATTTTAAAGCTGATACTTATTTATACAAAAAAGCCCTGGGTGGTATCTTGTTCTATTATCAGAAAAGGATTTTTGATTACCTTCGCCAGCTAACAAGCATGTCAGGAACCAGTGATGTTCTGATTGAAGAAATTGGCGCTTTTGTGCAAAATGAATTATTTATTCATCCGAAAGATGAATTTCAACCACAGACTAAATCGCAGCAAATTGCTTACCTCATCAACAGGCTCAACAGGCCTGTGAGGGTTTGCGGCATGGTTAAAAACCAGGGTGAACCGGGTGGTGGTCCGTTTTGGGCGGTCAATCCTGATAATACAGTCTCCCTGCAGATTGTTGAAGCGTCACAGTTTAATCCTGATGATGAGATGCAGCAGAAAATTCTCAAATCTTCAACGCATTTCAATCCTGTGGATATCGTTTGCTCCACAAAAGATATTAATGGCAATAAGTTTGATTTGACCAATTTTGTTGATCCTGATACAGGCTTTATTTCAAAAAAATCAAAAGATGGCAGGGATTTGAAAGCCCTCGAAAGACCCGGACTCTGGAACGGCGTCATGTCGGGCTGGATAACTATTTTTGTTGAAGTACCTGTTTCTACATTTAGTCCGGTAAAAACAATAAATGAACTGCTCAAGAAGGAACATCAGCCGGCTTTGTAAATATTTGATTAATTATTTTTCAATTGTATCATGTTGATATTCAGTAAAATAAATGCGCGGAGTTGGTACAGCAAATAGCCACACTGCAAGAGCAAAAGCGCCTCCTGCCTGTGA
>CAZVTW010000920.1:0-2009 GCA_964629805.1 uncultured Bacteroidales bacterium
CAAAACAATAAATGGGAACAGGTAGATTTATTTTTTCAGTTACCCGTTATACGGACCAATGATTATATCTTTGCTCTTTATCTCTGGAATACGGGAAATGCCGAGGTCTTAATCGATGATCCTGAGTTTGGGATATATGAATAAGGCTGGTTATTAATGTCTCCCTGTAACCAAAATTTTCGGGTTAAATCTGTATTAAGTGTCTTGATTTTTTTTACTTTTCGGGATTTATTTTACTGAACATAATCGGTATTCCTTTGATTAAACAACGAATTGAAAAATACGCTGTTAACATAAGTATTGTTGATTTTTATTGTTTCCGTTAGATGACTATTCATTGATAGCTATGGGTTAAGGGCCGGAACGGGATTATCAAATCAATATAGACAACTTGATTATAGCAATCCTAACCTGCTGCTGTTCAGCCAAAATCCTTTCATTTCTTAAAAAAACTTGTATTTTTAACCGCCTTGAACTATCTTCATTGCCCAAACCATAAATCCAGGTTCTGTGCCGAAGAAATTTCCCATAATACGTCAAAAAGATGCTATGGACTGTGGTCCTGCCTGTCTACAGATGATTGCCCGCTACCACGGACGGCATTTCTCGCTCGGTTCGCTGCGTGATAAAGCATTTATCACACGCAACGGCGTTTCTTTACAGGGTATCTGTGACGCTGCTGAATCCATTAACATGAGACCAACCGGTGTACGCATCTCCTTTAGCCAGCTCCTTGCAAAAGCCCCCCTGCCCTGCATTGTCCACTGGAGCCAAAATCATTTTGTGGTCGTCTTTAAAATCACCAAAAACAAAATTTATGTTGCTGATCCGGCTTTTGGCAGGATAAGTTACACAAAAGAACGGTTCCTGGAAAAATGGATCAGCGCTCAACAAAGCGGCGAAGCAAAAGGAATTGCCCTCTTGTTAGAACCCGGCGCTGATTTCTACAAGCAACCTGGCGATGAAATAAAGAAAACAAGTTTCCGTTTTTTGTTCACTTATCTCAAACCACATAAGAAATTCATCTGGCAACTTCTTCTGGGCCTTTTGGCAGGAAGTGTCCTTCAGCTTATTTTTCCTTTCCTGACACAGGCTGTTGTAGATATCGGTATCAACACAAAAGATATTAACTTTATCTATCTCATCCTGATAGCGCAACTCACGCTGATGGCCGGCCGCATGAGTGTGGAATTTATCCGCTCCTGGATATTGCTGCATATCAGTACCCGGCTGAATATATCACTTATTTCCGATTTCCTGGTTAAGCTCATGAAACTGCCAATAGGTTTTTTCGACAGTAAACTGATAGGCGACATCATTCAGCGTATCGGCGACCATTCACGCATCGAACGTTTTTTGACCTCACAATCACTCACATTTTTGTTCTCAATATTTAATATCCTGATTTTCGGATTGGTATTGTTGTTGTTTAATCTAAAAATCTTCCTGATTTTTGTCGCCGGAACCGGTTTGTATATCTTATGGGTGATAGCATTTTTGAGAAAACGAAAAGAAATCGACTTCATGCGGTTCAAAGAAAAGGCGGTTGAAAAGGCCAACCTGGTTCAGCTCATTGAAGGGATGCAGGAAATTAAGCTTAACCATTGTGAACGGCAAAAAAGATGGGAATGGGAAGATATTCAGGCCAAACTGTTCAGGGTTAGCATTAAAAGTTTATCCTTAAACCAGTACCAGCATCTTGGCGGCTTGTTTTTTAATGAAACAAAAAACATTCTCATCACCATTATGGCTGCAACGGCAGTTATTAACGGACAGATGACACTGGGTGAAATGCTGGCGGTGCAGTATATCATCGGACAGTTGAACAGCCCTGTTGACCAGATGATACAGTTTATGCAGACAGCCCAGGATGCCAGGTTAAGCCTTGAACGTCTTGGCGAAATACATGAAAAGGACGATGAAGAGCAGGAAGGTATAAATGTACTATACGAATTGCCCGCTGATAAAATGCTGAAAGTGGAACATGTCACTTACAGGTATGGCGGTCC
>CAZVTW010000921.1:0-2001 GCA_964629805.1 uncultured Bacteroidales bacterium
AATGTTTTTTCTTAATGCTGCCAGGTGTTAACACGTTGGCAGCTTTGTACGTTACACTGCTTCTAAATTGGCTCTTAAAAAATCACAATTGAATGCATACCTTTGCAAAATTCTTCCCTGGAATTACGCGAGGTAAGCATGACTAAGGTCTTTTTGATCCAGGGGAGGAAGGATGAGGAAAACGGCGCTTTCCTCATCCTTCTTCTCATATATTCAACAGCTAACATGCTCATTCCGAACGTATTGAGGAATCAATTTATCCTACTGATCTCTATCATGAGGCATAAAACTGCCTTGGTAGCGAAGAGTCTAAGATATTATCCGGACATTGCTTGGTTAAAAAAGTGTTAATTGATATATTAAAAATGCCGCCGAATCTGTTAAAACTCAAATAAAAGGGGGTTAGAGTCAACGATTCTCATGATATTCTGAAGGGTTTTTACCAAGTTGTTCTTTAAAACAGCGGGTAAAATGTGCCGGGTTTTTAAAACCGACTTTATAGGCAATTTCTGAAATACTCAAACTCGTTTTTGACTTAAGCATGGTAGCAGCAGTGTTTACCCGGTACGTTTTGATAAATTCAGCTGTTGACATACCTGCTGCGCTCTTCAGTTTCCGGTATAACTGTGCTTTACTTAATCCCATTTTCTTAGCAAGAAAGTCGGTATCGAAGTGGGGATTTTCAAGATTGGTATTTATGGCTGAAGATAGTTTTTTTATAAATGATTCATCAGTTGTATTTTTTGCCAGCTCAGAAATTGGAATACCAGGAAATTCCGTGAATTTTTTTTGCATCGAATCCCTTGTTTTCAAGATATTTTGGGTTTTAAGCAGCAGTATATGGATGTTAAACGGTTTAGCAATATAATCGTCAGCCCCGGTTTTTAAACCTGTAATTTGAGAGTCATCAGAAGTTTTTGCAGTAAGCATAATCACCGGGATATGACATGTTTCAAGGTTATTTTTCAACCTGTCACAGAGTTCATATCCATTCATCTTTGGCATCATTACATCGGTGATAATAAGGCCGGGCAAATGATTTTCTGTTATTTCCAATGCCTCCCGGCCGTCTTTTGCTTCCAGGACAGAATAAAAAGCGCTGAATTCATCCCTCATATAATCCCTGACAGCCGGTTCATCGTCAACAATAAGGACTAATTTGTCCATATCCTTTTCTATGTGTAAATCTTTTGCATCAGGAATTTCATCCCGGGTACCGTTTTTTGATACAGAATACATCTTTCCTGTTTTCTTATCAGCATTTTGGTTGTCATTTTTTAAGTCTTTATGTAAAATCGGGTCAGATACATCAGGATTATTTGCCGGAAGAAAAATACTGAAGGTACTCCCCTTGTCAGGAACACTTTGTACCTGTATTTCTCCTTTATTTTTTTTGATAAACTCTGAACTGATAATAAGGCCCAAACCTGATCCTTTTTCCCCTGATGTTCCTGTTGAGATTGTCTGGTTTTCAATTTTAAACAACTTATTCACTGTCTCATCGGACATCCCGACACCTGAATCAGAAATTCGAATTTCGGTTGTGCTATTATTCTGCAAAGCATGAATTTTGATCTGTCCTTTTTCACCGGTAAACTTCAGGGCATTGTTGAGAATATTACGAATAACGGATTCTATCATATTCCTGTCAGCAAAAGCAAAAACGTCGCCATTTGTTTTCAATTGGAGAGAAATATGTTTGTTTTCAGCATAAATTTTTGTCAGTTTACAAATTTCACCAATGAGATGAACGACATTAAATTTTTCCGGGCAAAATTCAATTCTGTTCGTTTGTGCTTTTGACCAGGTGAGGAGATGCTCAAGCAATTCGCCAACGAGTTGTGATGTGTGGTTTATTTTTTCTGCATATTGAAACCGTTCTTCATGCTGCATTGAATTATAGTTTCTCACCAAATGACCTGAAAGGCCTAAAATTCCCTGGAAAGGACTTCTGAGGTCATTTGAGGAGAGGCGCATAAATCGATGGAAAGTAGCATGTCG
>CAZVTW010000922.1:0-2000 GCA_964629805.1 uncultured Bacteroidales bacterium
ATATACTGATCATCACTTACTATTTCTGTTGGCCCGAAAACAGTGAATATTTTTGACTTCAGGTTATACTCGAGGGTGTCGGAATACATGACATAATCATCACGGTGTACAACAACGCTGTCGTAAAATATATACTGACTTTTATCCGGGAAATAATATCCCCGTTTACAATCAAGAACTGTAGAGCTGTCGACAATCCGCCCACCATTGTAAAAATAACCGGAATTGTCGCTGGCATTGAAATCAAGATAATCGGTGGTCAGGGTTTGTCCTTCCTCAATCATTTTTACATTGTCCCTGAATTTACCATTCTCAGTAGTACCATCGTAGGATAAAAAATCGCTGTATATATTAAGCGTTTTACCTTTTTGAACATGGACATTCCTGTAGGCATCAAATGAATTTGTTTTTTGTTCAATTATGGCCTTGCTGCATTCAATATCCATGTCATCAAGTTTCAGGATAACTTTTTCCTTGTCGGTCAAAACCTGGCGCTTACCTTTGTCTATACCTTTCATTGTTCCAACCTGGATAATTGTTATCTTTTTCTTTTTATCCTGGGCAAAAAGTTGCGGAGAATGTTGCGGACCAAAGATTAATATACATAATATTAATATAAAATGATTCTTAAGCATATTTAAAAAAATAGCAACAAATAAATAATAACCAGAAACAATTATGTCATTTTAGCAACTCTTCTATCATATTTTCAACAGCAATATTTTCAGCCTCAGCCTTATAATTCTTGACAATCCTGTGTCTTAAAACAGCAACAGCAACAGCCTTAATATCTTCAATGTCAGGCGAGTATTTGCCGTTCAGTACAGCATGGGTCTTTGCACCGATGATAAGATATTGTGAAGCTCTTGGTCCGGCTCCCCAGTTGATATATTGATTTGCCAGCTGATGTGCTTTATCAGTACCCGGACGTGTTTTGGATACAAGAGATACAGCAAAATTCAAAAGGTTATCATTAACAGGGATGCGTCTGATGAGATTCTGGTAATAAATAATCTCTTCTGCACTGATGATATTTGTCAGTTCAACATCAAGGTTACTGGTGGTATTCTTAACAATTTCAATTTCCTGGTCGAATTCAGGATAATCCATCCATATATTGAACATAAAACGGTCGAGCTGAGCCTCCGGTAGTGGATATGTCCCTTCCTGTTCGATAGGATTTTGTGTTGCCAGCACAAAAAAAGGTTTCTCAAGAACATAATTGGTACCGGCAGCGGTCACAGCTCTTTCCTGCATTGCTTCGAGCAGTGCTGATTGTGTTTTCGGCGGTGTCCTGTTGATCTCGTCTGCAAGAATAATGTTTGCAAACAGAGGCCCTTTGATAAATTTGAAGTTTCTGTCCTGCCCCAGTATTTCGGTACCGATAATATCTGATGGCATTAAATCCGGTGTAAACTGTATACGTTTATAATTAAGACCAAGTGCCTGGGCTATGCAGTTGACCAGAAGCGTTTTTGCAAGCCCCGGAACCCCAACCAATAAACAGTGGCCATTACTGAATATGGAAATAATGACTTCTTTTATAATATGATCCTGACCATAAATCGCTTTTTTGATTTCTGATAAAAAAGTATCATATTTTTTCTGCAATGCATTTACTGCTTCAACATCATCTTTGAAATTCATACATTAATTTTGTTTAGAATTAAACTGCGATTTTTTTTCCCGGAGGTTTTCAAAAATTCCGACTTTTTTCATCTAAACCAGGGAAATCAATATTTTATCCAACCTTTGTATTCAAAAGGACAATCTTTGAAATCATCAACTATTCTGATATAAGTGTCCTTTTGTCTTTGTTCGACCCACTTGTCGACTATCTTTTTCTTTTTTTCACGTAAAGCTAAATCCTGAATCCGCTGGTAGTCGTCTTTGAGATTGGCAACATGAGATTTTGTCAGTGATTTGATTTTAATAATTTTATATACAGGTTGTCCTTTCTGATCAATGCCTTCAAAAGGTTTGGAAATATCACCTTCCTT
>CAZVTW010000923.1:0-2000 GCA_964629805.1 uncultured Bacteroidales bacterium
TAAGGCTTCTGCCGTCTTTATTCCATATTCCATCATTGTTGGAGGCTTTTACGTGAAAGGTATACTCTCCGGGATCAAGATTTGTATAAGTAGCAAATCGCTTATCAGCGGTGGTATGATTCCATTCTTCATCAAATCCTTCCATCTTATAGGCAAACTTGTTGTTTTCAGGCAGTATATAATTTAATGCAGCAAATTCAAATGAAAAAACCGAATGTTTATAACTCATTATGACCTGGTCTGTAAATGCAATGTGATTTGACAGGACAGAACCTTCTTCTATTGGCACCTCTTCATTAAATATTTTGAATTTTGTAATAAAAACAGGTGGTTTATATGGATTGTTTTTTATGCTGTCCGGGTGAAAAATAAAAAATCCCCTGTGTTTTCCTCCAATCAGAAACCGGCCTTTTCCATTGAGTTTAAAACCTGCCTTGTTAAAAACAGCCCCGTTGTGGATACCATAACTCATCACATTGCCTGATTGGGTGTTATACTTTAAAATTCCCGTTGATGTTGTTAACCACAGGTTTTTATGTGAATCCTCAAGAATATTATAATAGACGGCTGCATCCGGGAAGCCCTCTTTCTTTCCAAAATCCTTAAAACCATCAACTTGTGGCAGGTACATATCCAGGCCGGCCTTGGTTGCCAGGTAGATGTGGTTTTCCGAATCCTGAAAAACACAATTAATGGTATTATGACTTAAAGACTCCTTATCATTTCTGTCGCTGTAATATTCAGAAATTTTATTCTTAGAAGGATGATAACGTATTAAACCATTGTCTGTAGCAAACCACATCCTGCCGGCATTATCTTCTGTCAGGCTTCGAACGTAAAAATTAAGACCTTTCTTGCCATATGTAAGCTTGCTCAAGTGTTCATCAGCCTGATCAAAGTATTGTATTCCTTCCAGTGTACAAATCCAGATTAATCCGCGACTATCCTCATAAAGCTCCAATATTCTGTGATGCAACAGTTCATTGTTATGTCTGAAGGGAAATAATTGTTTTGATTGTAAGTCATAAATATTTATCCCTCTGGTGGTTCCAATCCAAATCTGCTCTTGTTTGTCTTTGACTAATGCATGCACCTCATTGCTAAGAAGCGAATAATTCGATTTGTTGTTAGTTATCCGCTTATAATGTTTTAAACCAGGAGAAAAAATCTTTATCCCATCATTATAAGTACTTATCCACAAATTATTTTGATTGTCATTTGTAAAATCTGTAACGTAATCCTGATGCGTATCATCATCAGGTAAAAAATAGTACTCCTGGAATTTATCGCGCAGCGGAGAATATGAGTTTAGACGATTTGTTGAAACCCAGATAATACCTGTTCTGTCTTCAAGAATATCATATACAGCACCTTTTGCCAGGGATTCCTGATTTGCCGGATCATGTTGATAATTGGTAAAATTATCCTTTTCCCTGTTAAACAGAGAAAGTGTTTTTCCGTTTGCAACCCAAAGCCGGTTTTTACTGTCCAGGCAAATCGAACGTATAAGTGGATTTTGCAGCGCCCGATGATTTCCTTCATCTGGTTTGTAATGTATAAAAGTATTGGTGGCTAAATTAAAATAACTTAATCCGTTATAATAAGTGCCAAGCCAAAGTTCATTGTCAGGAGTAGCTTTTAGGCGAAATATTATATTTGACGGGATCGTTTGTATGTTGTCAGGATCGTGCAAATAACGTGTAAACTTTTTTTCAGATTTATCAAATTTAAATAATCCGCCTCCCCAACTACCGAGCCATAAGTTTTCCTTACTGTCTTCTGCCGCACACAAAAGTATTTGCCCGCTTTTATAGAGACTTGTATCTATGGGTGGAAAATGATGCATAAAACGCTCCTCATCCGGAATAAACAAATCAAGGCATATATCCGTGACAATCCATATCTTATTGTCTTTGTCAACATGAATATCTTTAATGTAATTAGCAGACAGTGAACTTTCATCATTCGGGTCATGAAAATAGTTCGTGAATCTGTCCTGT
>CAZVTW010000924.1:0-1998 GCA_964629805.1 uncultured Bacteroidales bacterium
TTGAAGTTTTCTAAGAGCCACTTTCTAAAAATCATGCGTTTTCTTATTGACACTAATTAGCATCATTCATATTCAGGTCTATGAAAAAGTTACCATACGGAGAAAGCAATTATAAAGAGGTTATTACAGGAGGATATTATTATATTGATAAAACCCAATATATTTATAAGCTGGAAAACGCCGATTCAAAATATATCTTTCTGCTTCGCCCACGCCGGTTTGGAAAAAGTTTGTTTGTTTCAATGCTGGAATATTACTACGGAACACAATATAAAAGCCATTTTGAAGATTTCTTTGGCAACTTGTATATCGGAAAAAATCCTACTCCAAAAGCAAATTCATATTTGATTTTAAAATTTGAATTCAGCGGGATAGACACAAGTACATCTGAAAGCACAAAAAATGGTTTTTTAAGCAATGTACAAAAAGGGACGAGAGTATTTTTATCAAGTTATTTTGATATTTTTAAAGGTGCAGATACTACCAACATTGTTAACAAAAATGAGCCCGGGGAAATAATCAAGGAGCTATTTACTGTTTACAAAGAAAAAAATATAGCAGAACCCATATTTGTATTGATAGACGAATACGATCACTTTGCCAATGAACTGCTTGCTTTCCGTTTCAATGAATTTAAGGACATTGTGAGTAAGAACGGCTATGTTCGAAAATTCTATGAAACATTAAAAACAGCGGCATGGAATGGGATAATAAGCCGTTTTTTTGCCACGGGCGTCACTCCAATCACATTGGACAGTCTAACAAGCGGCTTTAATATTGCACGTAATTTTTCAACCAGCAAAGATGTCAACGAAGCCATTGGTTTTACCCAAAATGAAGTTGATCATCTACTTATTGATGTTGCCAATCAAAGGGGATTTTCGGGTTTTGATGCCAAAAAGGTGGAAGAAGACCTTAAAAATTGGTACAATGGGTATTTGTTTAGTGAAGATGCTACTGAACGTATTTATAATTCAGATATGATCTTGTTTTTCATATCTGATTTCTCTGTCAACAAATTCACACAATATCCAAAGGATATAATTGATACAAATGTTGCTTCAGACTATGGAAAACTCCAGCGTCTTTTTGAAATCGGGAACAGGAAACAAAATCATGAACTCATTGAACAAATTGTTAAACAGGGAGAGATTTCAACAGATTTGACGACACAGTATAATTTTGAACGGGACTTCACTACCGATGATTTTTTATCTCTCCTCTATTATATGGGCTATCTAAGTATTGCCAGGGCAGAAATAACAGATATAATTTTGAGGATACCTAATTTTGTTATTAAATCCATTTTTTATGATTTTTTTGTTGAGAAAATACGAAAAGAGAACGAATTGGACATCCAGGCCCCTGATATCCGCGGTATTGTAAAACAACTGGCACAAACAAATAGCATCGCCCCTTTTATCGAACTCATAGAAAACACATTACAGGCATTATCAAACAGGGATTTTAGAAATTTCGATGAAAAATATATAAAGCTCCTCTTTGTTGCTTATGCCAACATCGCTGGCTTTTATTATGTAAAAAGCGAACCGGAGGTTGAGCAGAAATATCCTGATGTGATGTTTTTGTATCGACCGCCTTATTATCCGAACTATCAATTTGTCTTTGAACTCAAATACCTGAAAAAAACAAAAGCTAACCCGAAAATTATTACAGAAACAACAAAGCAAGCCAAATCACAACTTCAACAATACCTGCAAAGCAAAGAATTACATGATTTTGTTGTGCGCCCTGAGGCTGGAATGGAAACCGTTAAAGCATACATTGTAGTTTTTGTTGGGGAGAAGGCCGGATTTGTGGAGGAGGTATAATCTCTTGTCTGATCTGTGGGTGTTTGACACTGACGCTTTGGCGGTTGGTTTTATTCTGGTAAAGCCTTTGTGTTCATAGGTTCTGGCAATTTCTAAATGCAGATATGTATCGGACTTGGTCGATTGATTTTTTTCGAATACATGCTTTTTTTGACTTTAAAGTCTT
>CAZVTW010000925.1:0-1997 GCA_964629805.1 uncultured Bacteroidales bacterium
AGGAGGAAGGATGAGGAAAGCTCCGCTTTCCTCATCCTTCCTCCTATAAATTCAAACCGATATCATGGTCATTCCGACCATAGGGAGGAATCTCGTAGGAAAAATGAAATCATATTGAGAAAAAAGTGTTAACTACTTTTACATATTTTTGAAAAATGCCCACTTTTTGTATATTTTTTGATAAAAGCTGAAATATAGACAAAATAAATAGAATCTTCAAAAAAGGAAATGATTATCTATTATCAGGTAAATAATTTATAATTTTACATGTTGTTATATTCAGTGAAAAAAATACATAATATGCGAAAACGGTTTAACGATACAGGTATCTGCAATCCAAACATGCATTACATGGTAGATACCACTGAAAAACTCAACAAAATTGCCGAACTTGTTATAGACGGATTATATTTCACAATTAACCGCCCATACCAGTATGGCAAAACAACCAGTTCTTATCTGCTGGCAAATAAGTTGATGAAAGAAAATAATTACCTGGCACTACAAACAAGTTTTGAAGGCATCGGTGATGAGATTTTTGAAGAGGAAGGTAAGTTTTGTTCCGGATTCTTTGATATTTTGTCACATGAACTTCATTTCCTGGGAGAAGATCAATTAATTCAGGAAATTATTGCTAAAGAACAACCTGTAACAAGTTTTAATCAATTGTCTTCTGTCATTACAGATTTATCCAACAGAAGTGAGAAGAATATTGTCCTGATGATAGATGAAGTTGATAAAAGCAGCAATAATCAGTTGTTTATCAGCTTTCTGGGAATGCTTCGCGGAAAATATCTCAGCAGAAACATGGGAAGGGATTATACTTTTCACTCAGTCATACTTATAGGCGTTCACGATGTTAAGTCACTCAAACTGAAGATACACCCGGATTCGACAGGTAAATTAAACAGCCCCTGGAATATAGCCGTTGATTTCAATGTGGATTTGAGTTTCAACCACAAGGATATTTCCACCATGCTTGATGACTATTCAAGAGACAGACAGGTGGAAATGGACATTGAATCCATCGCTGAAAGGATTTACTATTATACAAACGGATATCCTTATCTGGTGAGTAAAATGTGTAAAATTGTGGATGAGACAATTAAAGGAATAAACAACAATGAATCATGGACTTTGACCGACATAAATGAAGCCTATAAATCACTTACATACCAGGGTTACACCACAACCCTGTTTGATCATCTTTTCAAATCTCTTGAAAATAATGAAGAGTTATTTCAGGTTGTCTTAAATATTTCCATAAATGGTAAAACAATTAATTTTAATATCAATAATCCGGTCATAAACCTGGGGAACCTATATGGAATTATTGCTGATTATAATGGACTTTGTAAAATACATAACAGGATTTTTGAACAACGTATTTATAATTACTTTGTATCAAAAGCTTATCTCAAATATTCAGACGTTTTGCCCTCATCGTATATAACATCATTTATCCGGAATAATCAATTAAATTTAAGAGAGGTATTGTTAAGGTTCCAGCAATTCATGAAAGAAAACTACTCGCCCAAAGATGCCAAATTTATTGAGCGTGAAGGCCGCTTGTTGTTTCTTTCTTTTCTCAAACCAATCATCAATGGAAAAGGATTTGACTTTAAAGAACCGAATGTTGGAGATGAACGAAGGATGGATATTGTCATTACCTTTAATGATAAGAAGTATGTCGTGGAGCTGAAGATATGGTACGGGCAGGAATACCATCAGCGGGGGCTCCGGCAGTTAAGCGTTTACCTCGATTTAAACAACCTGGATAAAGGATATTTACTTATTTTTGATTTTAATAAGACAAAAGAATTTAAGCAGGAGACAATAAAATTTGGTGATAAGGAATTGTTTGCTGTGTGGGTGTAAGAGAAAAGACTTTTTAAGACTGAATTATTGTTTGTTCTGAAAATATGAGAATTCCTGACTATATATTTATCATTTATTTATTATCCTGTATAGGCAACAATCAGCTTTTGGGACAGACC
>CAZVTW010000926.1:0-1996 GCA_964629805.1 uncultured Bacteroidales bacterium
GAAAGAGCTCAGTTTATGAAATATTTTTCTTCTTATGAGTAGAAAATTCTCAAAACCAGCACATTTAACATATATAAATGCGAATCAATGAATAAAAAAATGTTAAAAAATCAAATTTTTATTATTGCCAGCGTTTTTCTTAGTATCCTTTTTTACAGTTCGTTGCCAGTCTCCTCACAGGAGAAAATGCTGACAATAAAGGTGGCAGTTATCGGGCAATGGCAAAGTCTTTATCCTGAAACCCTGAAAAAATATGCATGGATACCGGAGAGCCATGAAATTTCTTATGTAACAGAAGAAAATAAACTGGTCAAACGAACAATCAATTCAGAAAAAACTACTGACCTGTTGAGTCTTGATTCTGTCAATGCATATCTTGAAAACATGAAGGCTGATAAATTTAGTTATTTCCCTTCATACCAATGGATAGACGCAAATAATATTGTCCTTCACCAGAATCATATTTTTGTGTTTTTCCACACTGAATCCGGTAATATGAAAAAATTTGTTTTGCCGGAAAAATCAGAAAATCATGATTTGCATGCAGAATCAAAAGCCATTGCATACACACTGGATAATAACCTGTTTGTTGCAGATTATGATGGAAATACAACAGAAATAACAAACATCTCTGACAAAAATATTGTTAGCGGACAGAGTGTGTCACGGCGTGAATTCGGTATTGAAAAAGGAACGTTTTGGTCTCCCTCAGGCCAATATCTGGCTTTTTACCAGAAAGATGAATCAAAAGTATCAGATTATCCTATTGTAGACATCACCACACCAATTGCAGCTACTGAACCGGTTAAATATCCCATGGCCGGAATGGCAAGCGAACATGTGTGTATTGGTGTTTATGACTTCAGGACAGGAGAAACAATCTGTATTGAAAAAGATACAATTTCTGAAAAGTATCTCACAACCGTTACCTGGGGACCAGCCAATAAATATTTATATGTCGCTGTCCTCAACAGGGCTCAAAACCACATGAAATTAAATAAATATGACATAAAAACCGGAACACTTGTCAAAACATTGTTTGAAGAAAAGGATGATAAATATGTTGAACCGGAACACATACTTTTATTTCACCCTGAAAATCCCGGTCAATTTATTTGGCAAACGGACCAGCGCGACGGTTATAATCATCTTTTCTTGTTTGATGATGAGGGTAATTATATCAGGCAATTGACACAGGGTAACTGGGAAGTTACTGAGGTGCTCGGTTTTGATAAAAAAGCACGAAATCTCTTTTACGTTTCCACTGAAGAAAGCCCCGTTGAACGTCATGTTTACAAACTGGATTTAAAAAAAGGAAAAAGAGAAAAACTTACCAGGAAACAAGGCTGGCATCAACCAACATTATCATCAGACGGGACTTATTTTACAGACAATTTCTCGAATACTGAAACACCTCGTATCTTACAGGTAATATCTCACAAAGGAAAACGGGAGAACACCCTTGTTGAGGCAAAAAATCCTTTAGAGGGATATAAACAGGTTGATATTGAAATCTCCACCCTTAAAGCAGCAGATAATAAAACGGAATTATTCTACCGGATATTGAAACCCGCTGACTTGGATCCAAACAAGAAATATCCCGTTTTGGTCTATGTTTATGGCGGTCCACATGTTCAACTTGTTGAGAATAGCTGGCTGGCCGGCGCCAGGATGTGGCAGTACTATATGGCACAACAGGGCTTTATTGTCTTTTCAATTGATAACAGGGGTTCAGCCCATCGCGGCCTTGAATTTGAGAATGTCACATTCAGACAATTAGGCCAGGTTGAAATGAAGGACCAGCTCAAAGGCGTTGAATTTATCAAATCCCTTGATTATGTTGACACCACACGTATGGCTGTTCATGGCTGGAGTTACGGAGGATTTATGTCAATTTCACTGATGATCAATTTCCCGGGTCTTTTTAAAACAGGTGTGGCCGGCGGACCGGTCACCGACTGGAAATATTATGAAGTGATGTATGGCGAACGGTATA
>CAZVTW010000927.1:0-1996 GCA_964629805.1 uncultured Bacteroidales bacterium
CAGGTCTTTATATCGCCGGTTCAAAAAGCGGAAAACAAATATTTGTCACAGGCCACTCAGAATATGATCCGTTAACGCTAAAGATGGAATATGAAAGGGATGTCAAAAAAGGAATTGATATTGAAGTACCAAGAAACTATTTTCCTGATGATGATCCTTCTCAGACTCCCCTGGTGAAGTGGAGAAGCCATGCTAACCTGCTGTATACAAACTGGATCAATTATTATGTCTATCAAAGGACGCCTTTTATCCTGGATTAGTGTTTATCTGTGAGTCAGATATCTACCCCGTTTAAATCGGGACAAGCTCTTGCACTTGATTTTAGGGATGGACATTGATTAATTATTGTTTTTGTCTGTTTCTTCCAAGGCTTGTTCAAATCTCAATGATTTGCTGAAAATGAACATTGGAATGATATTTAGAAAGGCTATGGCAAGCGTTGCATATGCAAAGGGATTGGAAGGCATTGATGCAAATGCTCCTGCACCTAAGATGATGACAAAAAATCCTGACAACATCAATACGGAATAAGCTGTTTTATTTCCGTTGTCAAATTTCGTGGCGCATACAATAGTGATGAGCCCGAAAAAAATTGTTGCTGTTCCGGTTGCAACAAACATGAAAACAAATACCATAAATTTGTCGTCCGGTAATTGTTCAAACCCATTCATGATGAACGGTGTGGCAACATTATGAATTATCCCAAGAATCAGGATTAATATCCCGGTCATTAATATCCAGGCGCTTGCTATTTTCCTCTTTTTTTCCATGATTTGCAGTTTTTATTGATTTATCTCTATGTATATGTATATTTCAGGTATTCTAAAAAATATCAAGTGGTATCGAATTGACATCAAAATTCAGTATCTTTGTTTATTACGAATGTATGGTTTTTCTTGTATTCTAACCTCATTAAAAAAAAAAAATTATAAAAAGTTATTATCATGTTAAAATTAAGCAGGAAAAAATTTATGTATACATTCTTTTCTACGATTATTTCTTTATTTGGTTTTTGGAATTTATTCCGAATCGAAAAAAAATCTCCGGCTCAAAAACTATATTTCAATTCACACATTGATACAAATACAAACAGAACAGGTCATATGGATTATACACCATCATATGTCGGGTTGCATCACTCAGGCGAACTAAAAAAACGGGCAGGGATTTTATGGGACATGCTCAGGAATTGTAAACTGTGCCCCAGAAAATCTGCTGTTAACAGGTTCGTTTCTAACGAAGGAACCTGCAAAGCGAATGACAAAGTGAAAATATCATCCTTTTTTCCGCATCATGGTGAAGAACCTGAATTGACAGGTGTGCGCGGTTCAGGCACGATTTTCTTTTCCAATTGCAGTTTGCGTTGCTCTTATTGTCAAAACTGGGAAATAAGCATAAAGGGCGAGGGCAGCTATTACTCACAAAAAGAACTGGCAGCAATGATGCTTCGCTTACAACATGAAGGTTGCCATAATATCAATTTTGTGACGCCAACACACTATGTCTCACATATCATAAAAGCAATAGACATAGCTGCTTCACGTGGATTAAACATTCCATTGGTATACAATTCATCGGGATATGAAAGGGGTGAAATTCTGGCGCAACTTGACGGAATCATTGATATATACCTTTCAGATTTTAAATATGCTGACTCCAAACAGGCTGAGAAATATTCGTCAGGAGCTGCCAATTATCCGGCATATTCGCAAGAAGCGCTCCTGGAAATGAATCGTCAGGTGGGTGTCGCAAAACCTGATAAAAATGGCCTGGTTAAAAAAGGCCTTATGATTCGTCATCTTGTTTTACCGAACAACATAAGCGGCTCTGATAAAATTTTGACCTGGATTTCCGAACATCTCCCCAAAAAAACATACATCAACCTGATGGCCCAATACCATCCTGCTCATAAAGCGTATGATTTCCAGGAGTTATCAAGGAGAATCACCAGGCAGGAATATAAAACAGTGGTTAACAAGGCAAAAGAACTGGGATT
>CAZVTW010000928.1:0-1994 GCA_964629805.1 uncultured Bacteroidales bacterium
CCGTCTCCGGTCTCCCGTCTTCCGTCTTTCGTCTCCCGTACCCCGTCTTATAACTTATACTTTTCCTCTCCCCTTTAAAACTTTTCCCCACAAATAGGTTTTTTGCGAATTTTTGATTATTTATGCAATATAAAAAAATCAAAATCCTACTGATCATGAAAAATCTGTCTGTTTTTCTGTCACTCATTTTTATTTCCTGCATTGGTTTGTCACAAAACATAAAAAACATCTCCAATCACAACTGGCATGTTTGGTTAGATAAGAATGCACTCTGGCAGGATGACTCATTATATTTACCACCGGCCGACCTTTCTTCAATACCTGAAAATCCTCCAACCATCGGATGGGATAGCCTGTTCTCCGGAAAAGGTAAAAAAATTACTCTTCCGGCAACAGTCGAAGAGCATTTCTGGACAAGAAACGGAAATACAATTGGTGTAGCAGGAGATTATACCGGGGTTTCCTGGTTTTATACAACAATTGAAATTCCGGGTGAATACCGGGGTAAACGTGTTGTGTTACATTTTGAAAGTGTCAGGTTCAGGGCCGAGGTATATGTTAATTCCACACTTACAGGCTATGATATTATTGCCGGAACACCTTTTGAAGTTGACATTTCTGACAATATCAGGTATGGTGAAAAGAACCGGCTTGCAGTCAGAATAACCGATCCCCCGGGTAATTTTACCTGGCGCGACTATGCTCCACACCATTGGGGTAACATAACAATCCCGCCAGGTCATGGTTTTGGCGGAATAACGGGGCCGGTCAGACTCGTGGTGACTGACAAAATCTTTATTGATAATGTCTTCATCAAAAATAAACCTGCCCTTGACGAAGCAGACCTTGAAATATCAATGCAAAACAGAACCAAAAATCGTGTTTCCGGCAGTCTTGAGATACTGGTCTATAAAAAAGGTGCGGAACATCAGGCAGATTACCGTGAAACCATTAACAAACTGATTGAAAGAGGAAGTGAGATGGCGTATCATACAATCAGGTTGAAAAATGCAGAGCCCTGGACACCGGAAAATCCTCAATTATATACATTGAAAATCAACTGGAAAGGGAAAGATGATTCAAATCATGAAATGACAGAACAATTTGGTTTCCGGTGGTTTGATATTCTTGATATGAATGGCGACAGGCAATTGTTCCTGAACGAAAAGAGAATTGTGCTCCGTACTGCCATATCATGGGGATTTTGGCCGTCCAATGGTATTTATCCTACACCTGACCTGGCCAGGAAACAAATTCAAACAGCCAAACAATATGGTTTAAATATGCTCAATTTTCATCGTGCTATTGGCCAGCCAAAAATTCTGGACCTGGCTGATGAAACAGGCCTGCTATATTATGAGGAGCCTGGAGGATACGGACATTATGGTGATACCGAATTTACCAGGCAATTTAACCGTGAAAAACTGATGCGCATGATCAAACGCGACAGGAATCACCCTTCACTGATCATTTACAATATGATTAATGAAGCCGGAAGGGACCCTAAGCCACATGAAAAAGAGGACATGCGCTCTGCCCATAAACTTGACGAAACCAGGATCATCACTTTTTCTTCACATTATTATCCCAAACATTATCATGACGGTAAAGCGCCCAAAACGCCTGCTGAAGGAAAGCTGTTTATGGAACCATATGACCATGAGCCCAAAATATTTGGATGGTGGGATGAACACCATGCCGGTGGTCCGGGCGCTTACAAGGATGATTTGTATAAAAGCCCGGGTGATTATTACCGGTATACCGATCATAAAAGAGAAATAATTTTTTGGGGTGAAGACGGAGCCATTGGCACACCCCCGCGATTACAACTCATACATGATGAAATAGAAACTTCAGGCAAAAAAGGATGGGATGGTCATGACTTTGAAGCACAATACCAGGCATATAACAATTTTCTCTCTTCGAAAAATTTCAAAGAAGCATTCCCTGATGTTGACGCCCTGACCAGAAGCCTGGGAAATGTGGCAATATAT
>CAZVTW010000929.1:0-1988 GCA_964629805.1 uncultured Bacteroidales bacterium
TTGTTTTTTATAAACAAAACAAAAAAGACCGGGCTAAACACGACTGGAAAAAAAGTTATGAACTTGGGTTCTCAGGGGGGCTTGCATTAATCAAAAAATATTTTCCGGAATAAACTCCTATATATTATTTCTACATTTCCACAATGGTAATGTTTTTTGTCATATTCAACCACTTGTGTTTTGTTTCAGTCCATTTAATTCGGTCTTCCCATGGAACTTCACGGGAGGATTTCGGTTCAAACAATATGAGATAACCGTGGTTTTTTCCTGCTTTGTCAAGATATTCAGATAATTGGTCAAGTCCTTCATCTTTCACATAATCTTCATTGTTGTTTTTTAATTCCAGGATAAAAGTGTCTTCACCGTATTCAACTGTTAAGTCTGTACGTTTGCGTCCATAAGCCATTTCCCGGTCTATCTTTCCGCCATTGTTAATTATTCGTTGCAAATAAGCCATGAGCAACAATTGTTTTCCTGCTTCCTGGTAACTAAACTTATCAATCCAGCTTTCGGAATAGCGGCGATAAAATTTTTGAAATTCTTTTAGAAGAATATCCATATTCAGCCTGCCGTTTTTGATGTACCATTGTGGGTTAATAACCGGCTTCATACCATCCTGCCAATTGGCATTCAACGATCTGGTGATTATTTCAATATACATTTTATTGGATATTATAACTCCATTATTGGTGTCATGAACAATGCCAAGGTCAATTGTATATTGCAAATCATTATTATAGGAATCTGAATCTGACAAATTTCCGGTAATAATTGATTGAATGATGTTTCTGACCCCTGGTTCCATGAGTTTATCCATAAGGCTGTCAAGGTGTGTATCCCGTCTTTCTATCAGTTGCTGAATGGCTTGTTCAACAACTTGTTTTGTGATTTCACGTGAATAATCATCCTTCAGGATTTTGACTATGATTTGGTTGGCAACAGCATTTACAAGCCAGGGCTGACCGTTTGTATAGTCATAAATTAAATCAATAACTTCATCGCTTAACAACTGCCCTGTATCTTCAGTGTGCTGATTATATAATCCTTTCACCTGTTCTTTCGTAAAACTGCCAAGACGAAATGACTCTGCTTTAATATTGAATGGCGAATCACTTCCCATTTCCCCGTCTAATGCCCTCACCTTCATTTTGTAATCGCGGATATCCCTGAGACCAACCAAAGCAACTGAAACGGGAAACCTTTCGGGGCGGTATTGAAAACCATTTCGTAATTGCCGTAGTGTTGAAATCAATACATCGTCCCACACAGAATCTATCTCATCAATAAAAAGGACAATTGGTTTGGTTTGCTGTTCGCACCATTTCTGCAGATAATCAAACAAAAAAGCATCATTGAGTATTAATGTATCAACATCAGGTGGTAATTCGTCTTCCGGTAAAAATATTTTGAAGCGCTCAACAAACTCTTAGCGCTCAAATACATGGCTTTTTCCACACTAACACTTCTGTGCCCCGCATTCTCAATTGAAAAAGTAACTGCTGTATATATTCCTTCTTTGTTGAGTTTTTTGGTAAGTGCATGTAATAAAGTTGTCTTTCCGGTCTGCCGGGGTGCATGAATCAGATAATACTGTTTGCTCCGGATAAGTCTTTTTATTTCAGCCTCAATATTTTCTAAAGGGTCTACCATATAATGCCAGTCTTCGCGGCAAAATCCTGTTGTGTTAAAATATCTTTGCATAACCAGGTTTTTTTTGTAAAAATAAGTATTTATAATGGAAATGATAAACAAGTTAGTTTTTTATTTGCCAACCAGGGAAGGGATTTTTTAAAATTTGTTTAAACTATAAGTCATTGATGAAAAATAAAGTGGACAAGTTAGGGTGTGTAAAAGAATTGCTAATACATCCTATCTGATTGATTATCTTATTACACACCCTAAACCGGACAAGCCGTAATAGAATAACATTTTATAACCTTTTTGGGTTTGAGCGCTAAACCTGCCGGCGTGCTTGCACCCGGCAGCGT
>CAZVTW010000930.1:0-1984 GCA_964629805.1 uncultured Bacteroidales bacterium
TTGAAACTGATAAATCACGCAAGCTTGCCACGCCATATAGCCACGGAACGTTACCAACAAGGCAAAGACACAACGAAATAAACAGAGCCAGAAACTGTAAAAACGGGGCGTAACCGAAAAGCCAAACGAGTAGGATAATTAAATCTTTGTATTATGAAAAAAACATTTAACTTTTTGATTTTTGTCCTTATAATAGGATTGTTTTCCTCTTGTGAAAAGGATGAAAAAAATTCAGATGATAATAATCTGAGAGAAAATTTTTTAAAGTATGGCACAGAACAAGTATTAATTAGTGCAGAAATCGACCCTGATTGTTTTGGAACAGTTGAAGATGGCCCTATGTTTAAAGACGTAATCTTCTATTCTTCTGGTGTAAATATTAGCGAAGAAACAGGAATTGGAAGTGCTATTTACCTTAATTTATATAATAATGAATGTATTACAGATGATGGAACCTATACATATTCCTATGGCAATTATCTTGAAGGGGATGGTACATTTGATGCTGATTTTATTTGGGATGGAAATCTTGATGAAATGGATTTATGGATTGACGACTTTACCAGTGGAGATTTAACATTAATTAAAAATGGGTATAATTATGAAATTGAGTTTTCTTGTTTATCCTCAGAGAACAAATATTTATCAGGATATTTTAAAGGAGATTTATAATAGCTAAGCCCTGTTGCAGATGCAAACCCTTTCTGTTCACGGGGGTTCTTGAAAATACTGAAAAAATACCCAATGTTGGGTATTGTTTACTGTTAATTTTTCCTGTTTTTTTACTCTTGTAAAATTTATGTTTATGAATAGAAAAATCGATTAATCATGGATAAAAAAAGCGTAGCAGGTTTTTTCTTGTTATTTTTAATGAATGTTTGTTTTTGTCAAACAGCAAATTTTGAAACTTTTAATTTTTCTGCCCATATAGATAATGTTACAACACCTAATGCAGGAATGGCGGCGGCACTCGATAAAGATCACAATACCCATATCGCCTGGATAGAACAAAAGGATGGTCTGCGTTCGGTAATGTACAGCCTTTATGATGGTTCGGGTGTTACCACTACAAAGGTATATCAGGGAGCTGATAAAGAAGCCCCTGTTGCTCCGGCCATTACATTAGCCAACAACAACCCGCACATCACTTTCTTTGTTGAAAGAAACACAGATATTTCACTAAACACGGGAAATTATGCGGTTTATTATGCTGCAAAAAATGGTGGAGACTTTCATGTAGAACAAGTTTCCACTAACCCCACTAACCCTGAAGAAGATACAGATGGCATTTATCATTGCTATGTAAATGGCCGGCCCCAGATTACCAACAAAAATGGTACAATAGTAATTACCTACATTTCGGCCACAGGAAGCTTTAACGGTTGGGACAATTACCTGATTTCTGCAACAAAGGCTTCAGGTACATGGAATTTAAAGCAGGAATATAATATTGATGAGCTTGCCAATGTTTCACCAGATGATGATGTTTCTTTACCGGTATATTCGAGTGATGATCTCTACCACGCCTTCATTGACATGTCGGATTATGATCCCTTTGTATGTTATAATAATGATTATGGATGGAATTCCTTTATGATTACCGGTTATTCGGAATCGTTTGCTAATGATGACCTCCACATTGATTACGTGAATCAGTCAAAATATTTTTTATCCTGGTTGCATGGTGGCGACAGTAAAACTGCTTTCATCGGGATAAACCTGTCCGGTTCACAAGAGACCACGGAATTTTCCATTACAAATACCCCCGGGGGCAATTTTGCTCCTTCCACCTATGATTTAACGACCGGTGATTTTGTAGGTTTTTATAATGAATCTTTGAGCTCGGATGCTTATCTTGTTACAGCAGGTGAAAACAACACTGTTGTAGAGACTCAAATACCCGATATTGGTATAGTGTATGGAAAGCGGGTGCTAAATGCACGCGATGGTTATATTTCCCTAATTACGGCAAGCGAAAGTGATG
>CAZVTW010000931.1:0-1984 GCA_964629805.1 uncultured Bacteroidales bacterium
TAGGGTTTTTAATCCAACGAAGAGATCGGACTTTATGGACAGACACTAATTAAATGATGATTTCAGTTTGATACATTGAAGCAAAAGATAAGCTCATTGATAATATGCCTGTCAAACATTTAGGCAATCCGGAGCATCTTGCCTCAATTGCCGAATGGTTATTGTCACCTCTTTCAGGATTTGTCACATGACAGATTATAGGCCATGACACTGGCTGGATACAATACAGCCTGGGTTAAAAAAAATCAATTATTCAAATGAGTTTCTTATAACTTCTTTAACCACATAACGAGCCATTAGGCGACTTCTTTGCTGAAGGAGAATTTTCCTGCCTTTTATGATACGGCTAATAGCATCATCCGTAAAGTGGCGGATTGTAATGAGTTCAAGGGATATATTGTATTTCACAGAAAAATCTTTTCTTAGTTCAAAGATAAATTTCTCTGCTTTTTTTCCTGTATTGTCAATGCAGACAGAGAAACTGATGGCAGAGTGTTGCATCATGTTGGCTTTAATTTTGTGTTCAGCCATAAGTGCAAATATCCTGCTGAGATTTTCTTCTGCAATAAAGGAAAAGTCGGTTGGATAGATAGAAACCAACATTTGCCCTGTTTTGAAAATATAGACAGGAACAGATACGAACGAACGGTTTCCGAGCCTGTCGTCAACAACAAATGAATGGATGAGTGTACCTTCCGCGCCAGGATTGATAAATGATTTCACATACAAAGGAATATTTTTGTTTTGTAAGGGTTTAATTGTCTTTGGATGAATAATTTTCGCCCCGTAGTATGTCAGTTCAACAGCCTCTTTATAACTGATTTCAGGGAGTTTTTGAGGATTATCAAAAAATTTCGGGTCTGCATTGTATATCCCCTCTACATCTTTCCAGGTCACAACTTTTTCTGCATCAAGAACAAAAGCGAGAATAGAAGCCGTGTAATCAGAACCTTCCCGTCCCAGAGTGGTGTTGATATTTGATATGGTTGATCCGATAAAACCCTGGGTTATCTTCGGTATATTCACCTTTTCTTTAAACGATTTCAAAATCAAAGGTGTTGAAATATCCCAGAGGACTTTGGCATCCCTGTAATTGGCATCTGTCTTCAGATGTTTCCTGATGTCAATGAATTCTGTCTGGATTTTTACTTCCATGAGATATTGATGGACAATGGTTGTTGAGAGGAGTTCACCGTAAATGACTATCTGGTCATATTCATAGTCATAATCCATTGACGGTTCATCAGCCAGTTTTTGCCTGAGTTTATCGAAGATGGCATCTATTTTGGCAAAAACAGGGTGTTTGGAATCCGGGAACAGCTTATTTGCAATATTTAGATGGTATGAAATGATTTTTGCCATTAACAGGGAATAATCACGTTTATAAAACCATTCATCAGTGATATCTTCAAGCGCTTTTGTTGTTTTTCCCATTGCTGAGATGACGATGACAAGTTCATCATGAACCTGTTCAACGATATGAGCCAGTTGTTTTACTGCAGCTGCTGATTTTACCGAAGCGCCCCCAAATTTGTATACAATCATGGACTTAGGGATATGATTAATGCCTGGATATTGTCGGCACTTCAAAGTAAATGAAAAAAAATGATTTGTTGCGCATGAAAGGTATAAAATATGACGTCAGGTTAAAATTATCATAATTTCCGGAACAGTGAATTCTAATGCGTGTGCATCCATATAGTAAAATGTTTGTACCTTATAGACAAACACTAATACCCTGTCCCAAAAGTTTTTGCAAATACCAGGCAATTTAAATAAGATAATACCTGTATTGAGCCAAGTCGAAATAAGGTTTAAAAATTATTAATCAATTTTTAAAATATCAATATATTTGGTGAATCTTCACCAAATATAATACATTATTCAGGATGCTTTTTTCCATTCAAACGGATTTATCCCATTGTAATAATATAGCGAACTGAAGTTCAATTTCTGGCTTCTTCGACAATTTCTTATCTTAGCG
>CAZVTW010000932.1:0-1979 GCA_964629805.1 uncultured Bacteroidales bacterium
CAAATGTAGTTCCAGGTACAATATTTCAATTTTCAGATATCGGAGCAATTATTCCCGGTCAGCCTGTTTATCTCTATATGACAATCGATATTCGTGATAATCAGGATGGTATTGATACGGTTGTTTTCTCGCCCCGGGAAGTTATTCTGGATAATGACAGCATCGTTCAAACAGACCTAACTAATGGCAAGCCTCTAATTATCAATAATTCAGCAGAAAACGAATCTTTTGTATTCAAAGAAAATTTTGAAAATGGAAATACGGCTCATTGGAATGATGCTAAAGACTGGACAATAACAACTGACAGGGCAATTAATGGCAACTCACTTAAACACAACCTCAGCGGCGTTTCAGGGACAAGTACGCTGTCTGCAAATCTACCGGGATTTTGGCCGGAAGCAGGGTATTCAGTCTGGAAATGTATACTTAATAACAGCGGATGGTCGCCGTCTTCATCCAACAACTTTCAGTTTTACCTCGTAGCAGATGGCCCACTTTCTAACGATGATACAGATAATGGTTATGCTGTGGGTGTTAACAAGGATGTTTCTGATGATTTGTTGTCTTTATGGAGAATCCGGGACGGAGCATCAGAACGAATTATCACCACAGGATTTAGCTGGCAATCCGACAATACTGTTGCCATACAGGTTGAAAGAACAACAGAAGGGGTCTTTGTTTTGAAGTATAATCCTGAAGGGAATTTTGATTCAATGATATATTCCGGTGAAGCAAAAAGCGAATGGTTGCCCGATGGCCGTGATTGTGGGCTCGTTTTTAATTATACATCCACAAGAGCCGGTAAACTGTGGCTTGATGATATAGAGATCAGAGGGCCGGAAATCGACAGTTCAATGATTAAACATAAAAGCACCTTACCTGTTACTCCTCAAACACAAATTGAAGCCGGTACCATTGTCCCGGGGCACACTGTTTCACCGGTTCCGGTATTTACATTTGATATTCGGGATATTGGAGACGATGATAAAAATACTTATATCAACAAATTAACCATAGCGCCGGGAGAAAGCAACAATACAAATTGGGAAAAATGTTTAAAAGATGCTTTTTTGGAACAGGATAATTCAAAGCTATCCTCATGTCAGTCAGTAATTTCGGATTCAAAAATTGAATTCAGTTGTCCCGCCGATTCCTTCAATGTAGGAAATGATAAAAAAAATACCTTTACCTTGTTCATATCTGCTCAAAACAAAGGAATGACAGAGGGGGATATCTTTCAGTTCTCCATACCAGGAGATTTATCCGGCTGGGAAGCTGATACATCAGGGACTTTATTGACTGACAAAATTATTCAGGAAGATATTTCCTCAAATCCTTTTACAATAGATATTCAGGGTTCAACAATGAATTTCAAATCTTATCCTGTTGAAATACAAAGCCAGTCGCTTTTTTCGATAGAAACCGAAGTAACTGACAAGTTTGGTAACCGGGATGTGTCATTCTCAAAGAATATGACTTTACAGGTAGAAACAGGCCGGGGTACATTACAGTCAAAAAACGGGCTAACGCAAAAATGTTCTCAGGGTATAGCCCGCTGGACAGACCTTCAATACTCATCTTTTGACAATTTCACCATCCTAACAACAACTGATTCATTTCCGCCTGTTGAAGGTGACATCATAAGCATTAGTGGTGACACAACTTCTTCAATAAGTCAAACAGAAAAACCAAGTGAAGAAATAATTATCACGCCGGCAATGAATCTTCAAGATAATCCTATAAATCTAATCAAGTTAAATATCAGGGATAAAGGAACCGGCGACAAGTTACCAACAAACATAAAACAACTTCAGCTCATGACTGAATTATCAGTCTCCTCATCTGTTGAAACCATTATTAAGAGCATTGTTATCACTGACCAAACCGGCAATACGATTGAATCCTATTTCTCAATAAACGACAATAACATAGAAATCATGTTTGATGAAGGCGTCTTATCTGTTCCTGACGGAGATTCA
>CAZVTW010000933.1:0-1979 GCA_964629805.1 uncultured Bacteroidales bacterium
ATGTCCCCACATGTATCGGTGATAATACAGGTTCAATTGTTGTTGAAGCTTCCGGCGGAACTGGTGAAATTACCTTTGCTCTGAATACACTTAAAGACTTACCAAAGGAGGAATTTAACAAATCAGGCCACTTTGACAGTTTACTTGCCGGAACTTATGTGATATATGCGAGGGACCAAAATCAGTGCACTGCTCAAACTGATTCACTCATCCTGACAGAACCTGATTCTGTCAGGATAAAAGATATTACATCTTATGATCCGATGTGCTATGGATACAGTGACGGAAAAATTTCAATTTTAGCTGAAGGCGGTGCTAATGAATTTTATTATTCAGTAGATAACGGACTGACTTTTTATAAAGACAGTACAAATTTTGACAGCTTAATAGCAGGAAGTTATACCGTTGTGGTAAAAGATATAAAAAATTGCTTTTCCAAAAGCAGGCACATTATTCTTTCACAGCCCGAACAAGTCATTGTTTCCGTAAAGAAAACACAGGATGCTTCATGCGTGGGTTACAGTGACGGGAAAGTTGAATTTACTGCCAGTGGTGGCAACTCCGTGAGTTTATATTTTTCATTAGACAGTGGAAATACATACCAGAAGAATACCTTTATGTATGATTCCTTGTCTGTTGGTATGTATGAAATATTATCTAAAGACACTATGGGGTGTACTGGTCAACCGGTTACTTTTGCCATTGAAGAACCTCCACCTATACAGATTGACAGCATCATCCCTGAGGATGTTTTAAATTGCCACGGAGATAGTACGGGCAGCCTGCGTATCCTTGCATCCGGCGGGACAGGTGACCTTGTTTATTCAATAGATAGTGTTTTCAGCCGGCATTATAATTCAAATATCATAACAGGTCTTCCTGCGGAAACTTACACCGTTTTCCTGAAAGATGAAAATAACTGCACAAAAGAATCTTCCGTGGTCAGGATAACCCAGCCACCTGAAATTACATTCGACTCCCTGGAGATTATCAACGTCAGCTGCAAGGGCTTGTCAAATGGCAAAATGCGCATTTCAGGCAGCGGTGGTACGGGAATACTAAAATATCGGATTTTTAATAATGAACATCAAAAAGACAACTATTCAGGGTATTTTGATTCTCTCAAAGCAGGGAGTTACAATATACAGGTAATGGATAATAACAATTGCCTTCTGGACAAAGGACCTTTTGTTGTTTCCCAACCAGAAAAAATCACAATTAAACTTGACGAACTCACTCATGTAACCTGCCACGGTGATAATAATGGTAAAATAGATATTTCAGTCATTGCACCAGGACAGGAACATGTATCTTTTAACTGGTCAAATGGCAGTATCAATGAAGATTTAGATTCTCTTTCCGGAGGCACATATACTATATTTGTCAGGGATACCATGCAGAATGAATGTGCATATACTGAATATGTAGTTGAAGAACCTAAAAAATTATACGCAACCATTACAAAACAAGATGCATCATGTACATGGAATGAAGATGGTCAAATAGACCTTAAATTATCCGGCGGGGTTCCTGATTATGAAATTAATGTAACTGATAACCTGGGACATAGTATTTTTAATTACAACGATTTACCGGCAGATACCTATTTTATTTCTATTCGGGATAGTCATGGATGCGCACTTTATGATACAGTATATATCAATGGTGATGAATGTCAGCTTGAGGAATTTGTTGTGCCAAACATTTTCACCCCTGATGGGAATGGTATAAATGAAAGATTCCAGGTTAAATATTCGCCCGATGATATTTTCTATTTTGAAGAATTCAGCGGAAAAATTTTCACCAGGTGGGGAAGGAAAATTTACGAATGGGAAGGTGAGGATGGATACTGGGATGGTCGTATAAACGACAGTAAACGATTTGCAGCACCAGGCATTTATTTTTATATTATTCAATACAAAGGTAAAGACGGAACCCAAAAAATTGAAAAAGGTTATGTACATTTGATGCGATAATAT
>CAZVTW010000934.1:0-1972 GCA_964629805.1 uncultured Bacteroidales bacterium
CGGATTGAATAAAAGTTTCATATTCCTTTTTCTATTAAATATTGTATTTTTGATACAAAATAAACATTTTCATTCGCATGAGTAATTGCAACATAAAATCAAAAAAACATTTTCAAACTCTTAATCCAAATCTGAAAATGAATCTGAGATTTAATCTATTATCTAAAGGTATGGCCGCTTTATTGACCGGTCAATTAATAATTTCGTGCAATACAGATAAAACAGCGGAACAACAACCGAATATCATCATGTTTCTGGCAGATGACCAGGGATGGGGCGATTTGAGCCTACATGGAAATCCAAATCTTAATACACCTCATATCAATTCCATTGCAGAAAATGGTGCCAGGTTCAGCCATTTTTATGTTTGTCCTGTATGTTCACCAACCAGGGCAGAATTACTAACGGGACGATATCATCCCCGGGCCGGTGTTTATTCAACATCAGCCGGCGGAGAACGGATGGACCTTGACGAAACAACTCTCGCCGATATCCTGAAAAAAGCCGGATATAAAACCGCGGCTTTCGGAAAATGGCACAATGGCATGCAATATCCTTATCATCCTAATGCCAGGGGATTTGATGAATTCTACGGTTTCTGCTCAGGACACTGGGGACATTATTTTTCACCTATGCTCGAGCATAATGGCAAACTGATAAAAGGTGAAGGGTATATCATTGATGACCTGACAACCAAAGCCATTGATTACATTTCAAAATATAAAAACGCACCTTTTTTTGTTTATTTACCCTATAATGTCCCTCACAGCCCAATGCAGGCACCTGAAAGAAACCGGAACAAATTTGAAAATACGTCACTCATCAAACGGCATTTTGAACCGGAAAAAGAAGATACCATGCATACCAAAGCAGCGCTTGCCATGTGTGAAAATATTGATGAAAATGTGGGCAGGATATTACGGCATATCAAAGATTTGAATCTTGAAAAAAATACAATCGTTATGTATCTTTCGGACAATGGGCCGAATGGCTGGCGCTGGAACGGTGGAATGAGAGGAAAAAAGGGCTGGGTTGATGAAGGGGGCGTCCGGTCACCATTTTTTATTCAATGGACAGAAAATATCAAACCCGGCACAATTATCGAAGGCATTGCCGGCGCAATAGATATCCTTCCAACAATAACCGATTTAATTGGAATCAAGTCATCAACAGGTAAGACATCTGACGGAATAAGTCTTCGGTCAGCGCTTATGGATTCTGACAAACAAACTCCGGACAGAAAAATTGTGAATTACTGGCATGGAAAAATCAGTATCCGCAGCCAACAGTTTAGGCTTGATAATGAAAACAGGTTATACGATATAAAAAATGACCCGGGTCAGGTGAAGGATATTTCGGCGGAATTTCCTGATGTAACAAAAGAACATATGTCTTATAAGAAAAACTGGAAAAAAAATGTCCTGTCAGAATTACCGGAGCATGATAAGAGACGTTTTCCGGTCGGGCATCCTGATTTTGTCTACAACCAGCTCCCCGCACGCGACGGTGTGCCTCATGGTGATATCCGGCGCTCAAATAAATATCCGAATTGCAGTTTTTTCACAAACTGGACATCAGTCAGTGATAGTATCACCTGGGATATTGAAGTCCTCAGTGCAGGCCGTTTTGAGGCCATTATCTATTACACATGTGCGCCTGAAAACACAGGCTCAGTGATACAGTTACAATTTAAAAATGATTCTGTCAACAATAAACTCAATATGCCGCATGATTCGGAATTAATTGGCGCAGAACACGATATTGTACCACGTCAGGAATCATATGTCAAGGATTTTGTTCCTTTTTCCGTCGGAATAATCAACCTGGAGAAGGGCAAAGGAAAATTGGTTCTCAAAGCAACAGAAATTCCCGGTAAGCAGGTAATGGATTTTAGATTGATAATGTTAAAGAGACACTAAAAAACATAGCAATTTTCTCCGGATTTTTTCTTACTTTTTCTGAGGCCTTGTTA
>CAZVTW010000935.1:0-1967 GCA_964629805.1 uncultured Bacteroidales bacterium
TGAAAATTTTATCAGCCATCGACTGTTCTTTGATTCTCTTTTGTTCGCTTTTAACGTACATCCAGGTATCCGGGAACCCTTCCGGGGTAAAAACCTGTAATTCAATAGAATTATTTCTTTTATCCTTTACAGTACACACGGGTGTATTTTGGTCTATCTGGTAATTTTTTATTTGTTTCCTCGATACACACACATATTTGAGTTTTTGCCCGGTCAGATATTCAAGGTTGTCCTCTGAGGCAAAGCCTGCATCCATCACTACTACCTTGTCTGATAGCGTATCACTGTGCCTTTTAAGATCATTGATCATATCTTCAAGTGTGGATACATCAGGAGCGTTACCTTCGTAAATCCTGGAATACCGGATAAAACCCTCAGCATTCACGACTCCGGTAAATACAACCTGCTTGCAGTCATCACGCTTCTCTTTGCTTCTGCCATACCGGGCCAGTTTGCTGTTCGCTTTCCTGCCCTCAAAATAAGTGTTTGACAAATCGTAGATCACTAAAGAGTCCTTAATATTGAACAGACCTGTCAATTTCTTGTATAAAAACTTGTCAATTAAATCCTTACTATCATATAGCTGATCAGCAATTTTATAAAGGCTGTAATGGGAGATATCTTCGTTTTCACCAAACCCAAACATTGTTTTTAGTTCACTATTGTCCCGTAAATACTGAGTGATTTTATATTCCGAAGCAGCAAAAAGAGCCCTACTGATGATGCTGACGTGCGCCATCTGAACCTCCTTTTTCCTAAAGCCCAATGTATCAAGGAGGTGCGCAAATTCTAATTTCTCTAAAATTTGAGAACACAGGTGCTCACCTCCAAAGGTCCTGGAATCTTCAACAACCAATGAGTTTAAATCAATGGTTTCCAGTTGTGCTTTATCCGTAACCGGGGGGATGGATACAGATTCCTCAATGTCAACGCCCTTGTACTTGATCCGGAACTTCTCAAAATACTTCTCTGCCAGCTCATGGATGGAGGCTGGATAGTCTTCGGTGAAAAGTGTGGACTGACCAAATATCTTTGCCTGAAGGATATCCAATAACATCTTACGATTCTCTGTATCAGACAGTAAAGGCTCACTACCCAAATACAGGATACTCTGCTGCTTAACTTTTCCTTCAATCCTGGAGGCTTGAGCCAACTGGTATTGAAAAAATGTTTTTCCGCTCTTAGCGTTTTTCTTTTTTACTTGCCTGATAAACATGGCTGCAATATAAGCAGGAAAAATATAATAAACAAGCACCATACATCACTACAATCGACTCAAACCTTCTACAGCCCAGTAAAAGCGTTTAAATTACCCTGAAAAAAGTCGATTTTGCTTGTTTTCGCATTACTTATTATCAAGTTGGGTTAATGATATACCGCTATTGTCAGCACGTGATATCAAAGATTGGTTGTGCTTCAATATGATGAAAGAGATGACAGAAATAGATGTATTAAACCTGATGTATAACCGACACAGACGACGACAACAGGCGATAAATAGCTGTTATTTAAAAGAATACCTTAATGTGTCAAAATAGAATTAACTAACGTAAGTTTTTCGTACGGTATTCAGAAGGTGTAAGTCCAACCTTCCTTTTAAAGATTCTGTAGAAATAGTCACTTGAGTCAAATCCAAGCTGATCAGCTATTTCTTGGAGGCTTATTTTTGTTGAAATCAACAGGCCTTTTGCTTTATTGATCTTTAAATGAATCTGATACTGACAAGGCGAAAGTCCCGTATATTCCCTGAATTTTTTCCTATAAAGTGAATAGCCTAAACCTACTTCAAGGGCTACCTTTGTTTGGGAGATGTTTTCCGTCAGGTTGTCAGAAATATAGGATTTTGCCTGTTCAATTTGGTTTTCAATCCTTTTTCCCTCAAAAACATGGTATTTTTTAAAGGCAAAAATCTGCGCAAAAATCTGAAATAAATTCCCAGAGGCGATATGTTGAAAACCTGGTTTTTC
>CAZVTW010000936.1:0-1966 GCA_964629805.1 uncultured Bacteroidales bacterium
CGGAACTGGTAACGTATGATGCTGTGGTTGCCTCATCAAAAGACCTATACGGCCCGTACGGAAAACGCTACACGTCTATTACCAACGGTGGGCACGGCAATCATTTTATGGATAACAACGGCAACTGGTGGACCTGTGTTTTCTGGACGAATGAACTGGATAAAAAGGATGTCCCTGCCATCAGACCACGGCTGGTGCCCATGCAATGGAAAGGGGATAGAATTTTGCCTAAACAATAAAAAACATTATTTTAATTGCCGCTAAATAGGTTCTGCGATTATTTTAATCAACATAAAAAAAATGAACCGAACCGCCAGTTGGCGGTGAGCTCGACGAAGTCAATTTTTAGAACATACCTTAACTAATAAATAATTGTTATGAAAAGATTCTTATTAATAGTAGCAACCATGTTTTTGAGCTTCTCTATTATGGCTCAAAACTCAAACGAACTAATGGGACTAACAAAAATCCAAACCGGAGTAAAATCAAAACGAGTTAGTTCATATGATAAATCCGGAGGTAATAACGATAGGGTTGAAAAAATTGCTCCCGGTCAAACCCTGACTTTATGCGATATTAAAGGAACAGGAATTATCAATCACATTTGGATAACCATTGCTCCTCCGCCTTCCAGCCTTGATCGTAACAATATTATCCTTAAAATGTACTGGGATGGTAATAAAAAACCCAGCGTGAATTCTCCTATTGGTCCTTTCTTTGGACAAGGATGGAATGAGTCATACGATTATGCTTCTCTCCCATTGGCAGCAGGGCCTAAAGAAGGTCGTGCATTGGTAAGTTATTTTGCTATGCCATTCGAAAAGGGTGCAAAAATTGAAATAACAAATGAAAATAACGATACCATCAAAGCATTTTATTATTACGTTGATTATGTTGAAATGGTAACGCTTCCCGAAGGAACAGGTCGCTTTCATGCCTGGTACAACAACCAAACAACAGAATGCCTTCCTGAAGGAGAAAACGAATGGGGTTTACTTAACAGCATAAAAAATATTGAAAACGGCAGTAACCTGAAAGGTGAACGCAACTACCTGTTTTTAGAAACGAAAGGTAAAGGCCATTTTGTTGGCGTAAACTACTATGTACACTCCCCGGGTCCTATGTGGTACGGCGAAGGTGATGATATGTTCTTTATTGATGGTGAAGATGAGCCAAGCTTAAATGGAACAGGAACAGAGGACTATTTTAATACGGCCTGGTGTCCTAAAGATAAATATGCGCATCCATACTATGGTTACGCGCGAGTAAACAATGATGTGGGATGGTTAGGTCGTACGCACGTTTACCGTTTTCATATTACCGATCCGATTTACTTCGACAAATCATTAAAGTTTAGTATTGAACACGGACACAACAATGCCCTAACGCTAAACCTTGCCAGTGTTGCATACTGGTATCAGGACAAAGCTGTTGCTGTTCCCGAAATTGCCGGTAAAGAACAACGTAAACCAAAATCATTTAACGGTGTACGGCAAATGCAATTATGGCGTCATTACTGGCGTGAAGCAAATGGTAGTGATTTGAATGCGTGGTAGATAAACAGGAAGTCAAAAGTCTGACCTTGCTGACGCGGGTTTGTAATCTCTTGTCGTCCTTTTTCGCACGGGTTTATGGATAACAACGGCAACCGGTGGAGCTGTGTTTTCTGGACGAATGAACTGGATAAAAGAGATGTCCCTGCCATCAGGACACTTCTGATTGCCATACAATGGGAAGAGGTCAGGATTTTGCCGAAAAAATAATATAAACTTAACGTGTAAAATATTAACTTTAACAAATAATAAATAAAACTGAATATTATGAAAAATACGATTTGTATATTTTTGCTGCTTCTATTTTCTTTTTCATGTAGTGTAAAGGATGATTCTTTTTTTTACAAAATAGCCATTGTTGGAAATCCCACCTTACCCGACACAAGATATTCCGACAGCCAGTTGCAGGAACT
>CAZVTW010000937.1:0-1966 GCA_964629805.1 uncultured Bacteroidales bacterium
GGGATAAAAAACGTGATATTTCAAGTTATAGTTATGGAGATGAATTGTTAAAACGAAAACTGAAAAAATTCAATACTGAAACAGTAAAGATGAGTGTTACCATCTTATCAGAGACAAATCCAAAAGTATTGGAACCGTATGCTTCATCATTGCTCGAGAAGGATAACTCAATAATCAGGAAAGGTATTTTACGAAACATAGATTCTAGTTGGCGCAGACGAATTAAAAATGCCACCGAAAAACTTGCAACACTTGAAAAACCGGTTGAAATCAAACGATTAGCTGAAAAAGCCTGTGAAAATTTAGATTTTGAGCAAATAAAAGCTGTTAGACAGGAAGATTTATTAACCTTAAGCGAATCCTCTCAATATGCTGATAAACTAATCGTTGTCAAGTATTTAACCAAGAGTAAAACTGATAATGATGAAGAGCTAATATTAAATCTTCTTAAAAGTAATGACAGGACAATAAAGACTGCTGCTATCGAGTTGGTGCCCAGAAGGAACTCAACCAAACTATTTCAAAAACTTTTTGAATTGTTGAATTCGGAACAGTATTGCCATATAACTGCAAATGCAATTCTGGATATAGGTGATAAGATTATTCCTGAATTATCAAAGCATTTTACGACAAAGTCATCCACAAATTATATACTAAGGATAGTTGAAATATTGGCAAAAATGGGCTCCTCAAGCGCCAAATCGCTTCTGGTAAAAAACATCAATTTCCCTTCACGCGATGTTCAGATAAATGTTATCAGGGGACTTTATTTTTGTAGATACCAGGCAGGTGGCAATGAAGTTTCAATTATCAGGAAAAAGTTAGAGGAAACCATTGACAGTGTCATGTGGGGATATGCATCAATTATTGATCTTGAATCAGAAAAGAACACCCTCAAACTCATACAATCACTGGATTTAGAAAGAGAAAACAACTATGAATTGATTTTTGAACTCCTGAGTTTCCTGTATGATCCCAAAGTCATTAACCTCATTAAAAAGAACATTATAGGCGAAAATACAATATTTGCACTTGAGATTATCGATAATTTTATTTCACAGGATCAAAAGCAACTTATCATACCGTTGTTTGATGATATCTCTAAATATCAAAGATTAAAAAAACTCAATAAATATTTTCCCCAGAGAAAACTGAAATTAACCAACCGCCTTAAGGATATCATTGTCAGAGATTACAACAAAGTTGATCCCTGGACTGTTGCCAAAGCAGTTGAATTGCTGGGTAAATTACATAAAAAGAAAAAATCGATTGATATTAAAGAATCTGAAACGGAAGACACCGAAAAAATTGATCTGTGGACAAATGAAAATGTGCAACAACTGCTAAAAGCGATACGAAAGAGTGAAATGCCGGATGAAATGTTTGCATGTTTGTATCATCCTGATGAGATAGTATTTTCAACGGCCGCACAGATAATTTATGAGGAAAATCCAAGTCGTTGCTTAAATTATCTTCAGAATCTCTCAACAAAAAAGCAGGAAATATATCCTGTGCTTCAGGACCCAAAACTTAGCAAATTCAATTTATTAACTAATAAGATAAAATATCTGAAGCGTCTCTCAACATTTTTCAGCATACCAGAAAATCTGCTGGTAAAAATTGCGAAGATTGTCAAAATAAATGAATATGACAAAGGGCAGGAATTATCTCTTGTTAATGGCCATTCAGAAGATATTTTTTTAATTGTATCAGGAAAATTAAAAGTTAATATTTCCAATGGCGAGTCAAAAATATATGAAAGCGATGACATAGTTATCAGAGGCTTAAACACACCACTGGATACAGAAAAAGTGTATGTAGAAAAGAAGTCAATCATCATGCTTGCAAATCGTTTTGAATATTTCAATATCCTGATTGATGAGACAGGCATCATTCATCATATGTTTGAGATGGTACAAATCAGGGATTAGCTTTTCTGCCGAATTTAACTTCAGCATAAAAATAT
>CAZVTW010000938.1:0-1962 GCA_964629805.1 uncultured Bacteroidales bacterium
CATTTTCATCACCTACCACAACAATAGCTGAGAAGCTAAATGTGCGGCCTCCTTTGGTAACCTTTGTTACACGCTTAATAGCTACTAACCTGTCTTTTAGTTCAAGGTCACTAGTTTTGACTTTTCTAATTGTTGTTGACATAGTATAAAATTAGAATTTCAACCCGTTTTTTCTTGCCATTTCAGCCAATTCCTTCACTCTGCCATGATAAAGATATCCGCTCCGGTCAAATACAACACCTTCAATACCGGCAGCAACTGCTCTTTCTGCAATGAGTTTTCCAACCAAACCGGCCTGCTCCTTTTTATTAACAGAACCCTGTGAAGTTATTTCTTTACATAAAGAGGATGCAGAAACTAGCGTTTTTGCCTCTATATCATTTATAATTTGAGCAGAAATTTGTTTATTACTTCTATAAACAGCAAGCCTCGGTAAATCTCCGGATCCACTGATTTTTTTTCTTATTCTGCGTCTAATACGCTCTCTTCTTTTTATCTTAGTTAACGCCATAGCGCTTTTTTTTAAAATTATAATCTCATTTTCTAATTTGATTTCCAGCTACCAGCCCTGCATCTTAAAAAAACTTATTATTATGCTCCGGCAGCAGCTTTTCCTGCTTTCCTGCGTAATTCTTCACCGACAAATTTGATTCCTTTTCCTTTGTAAGGTTCAGGTGGTCTAAAAGACCTGATTTTGGCTGCAACTTGTCCGATAAGCTGTTTATCACAGCTTCTGAGAGTAACAATCGGATTTGCGCGTTTCTCGGTTTTAGCTTCAACTTTTATTTCGTCAGGGAGCTGCATAATAATAGAGTGGGAAAAACCAAGGGCCATTTCAAGAATCTGTCCCTTTGCCTCAGCTCGAAATCCAACACCAACAAGTTCCTGTTTGATTTCATATCCTTGCGAAACTCCGTAAACCATATTGTAAATAAGAGCCCGGTATAAACCGTGCATTGATTTATGCCTCTTTTGCTGTGTTGGTCGTTCAAGCTCAATCTGATTATTCTCAATGTTTATTTTAATATCAGGATCGACTTTTTGGTTTAGTTCACCAAGTTTTCCCTTTACAGTAATATTATTATGTTCATCAACACTAACCTGAACCCCCTCAGGAATTTTTATCGGCAATTTTCCAATCCGTGACATAGACAATTTTCTTTCAAATTAGTAAATATAGCATAAGACTTCGCCTCCAATTTGCTTTTGCCGGGCTTCTTTATCAGTCATTAATCCCTGAGATGTTGATACCAAGGCTATGCCTAATCCATTTATGACCCTGGGCAAATTCTGGAATCCGGCATACTTTCTCAGACCAGGTTTGCTGACCCTGATAAGTTTTTTTATTGCCGGCACTTTGGTTTCCGGATGATACTTTAAGGCTATTTTTATAATACCTTGTTTATCATCTTCCTCAAATTTATAATTTAAAATGTATCCTTTTTCTTTAAGGATTTTGGTCATTCCTTTACGAATATTAGAACCAGGAATCTCTACTATCCTGTGCTTAGCCATGATAGCATTTCTAATTCGTGTTAGATAATCTGCAATTGGATCTGTGATCATGTTTATATCAAATTTTTCAAAAAAACGGCTGCAAAGATATAAATTAATTTTTATCTTTTAATAATTTAAATGTTATTTTTTTTGAAATCGGGTGAAAATAAAAGCCCGATTTTTAAACCGGGCCAAACATACTTTTTATAATATCAGAATATTATTCTACCAACTTGCTTTTTTAACTCCTGGAATAAGCCCTTGTGAAGCCATTTCCCGAAAAACAATCCTGCTGATTCCGAATTGGCGCATATAACCTTTAGGCCTTCCGGTAACTCTGCATCTATTGTGCAGTCTTACAGGAGAAGCATTTTTAGGTATTTTTGCAAGGGCTCTGTAATCTCCTTCTTCTTTATATTTTGCCCTTTTTTCGGCATATTTTTCAACTAATTTTTGGCGTTTCTT
>CAZVTW010000939.1:0-1961 GCA_964629805.1 uncultured Bacteroidales bacterium
CTGAAAAGCTGAAAAACAGCGCCAACAAAAAAGGCCATTAGAACCAATAATGCAACTCCGATAAATCCCAGGATAGCAAAAAACATTGTCCATCTGCGTATTTCATTCAAATACACAAGTGATTCCCTTGTTAATGCCAAACTTTCTCCTGATACGTTGTCATCTAAAATCGTTGATTGTTCCATATTTTATAAATTTTTAGGATGAATATAATAATTTGCTCGTTTAAGATACATTTTTTAAGGTATTAAAGCAACCATTTTTTACTTTTTTTCATCTTACAGTATAATTTTCAATAAATATAATCGTATTTTAAGAAGTGTAAACCTTTGATAACTCATTAAAGCATACAACTATGAAATCTTTTATTCTTTTATCATTGATTTTAATGTTATTATCTTTTTCATGCGAGAAAAACAATAATAACGAACCTGGCGATCAAAATGAAAATAACCTTCCTGTTAGTATGGAAAAAAGTAAACAAAAAATAATTAGCGCTGATAATGCCTTTGGCCTGGAACTCTTCGAAAAACTTGTAAAAAATGAGGAGACAGAAAAAAATGTTTTTATTTCCCCCGTCAGTGTTGCACTGGCACTTGCCATGACATATAATGGCGCTGAGGAGGAAACAAAAACACAAATGGAATCCGCATTAAAACTTTCAGGATTGTCCCGTGAACAAATAAATGCAGTTTACAAGTCTCTCATCAATGAACTAGTCACACTGGATGAGGATGTTCAACTGAGCATTGCAAATTCCATCTGGTACAGGAAAGATTATCAGGTTGAAAATGATTTTATTGAGACGAACCGGTCAAACTACGATGCCGTTGTTGAAGCGCTTGATTTTACTGATCCAACAGCTAAAGATATCATTAATGAATGGGTGGAAGACAAAACAGAAGGAAAAATTACTGATCTGATTGACAGGATTGATCCTCAACATGTCATGTTTTTGATTAATGCCATTTATTTTAATGGTATCTGGACCTATGAATTTGATGAAGAAAACACGAGGAATATTCCTTTTTACCTATCAAAAAACGAATCAATTGAAACACCTGCTATGCACAGGGAGGATACAATTTCTTATTTTAATACTGATTTGTTTCAGGCAATTCAGCTTCCATACGGGAAAGGCAATTACAGGATGATTGTTTTTTTGCCACAAGAGGATAAATGCCCCGGAGAAATCATCGAATCGTTCACTCCCGAAAATTGGAATAACTGGCTTAATTCGTTCAAAAAAGAAAAAAAAGTGAATCTTGCCCTGCCAAAATTCAAATTCAAATACGACAAGAAACTGAATGATATCTTATCAGAGATGGGCATGCCCTCAGCATTTACCCCATCTGCTAACTTCACCGGCATTCACAAAGATGGTGGCATTTATATTGATTATGTCAAACATAAATCATTTGTTGAAGTCAATGAAAAAGGCACAGAAGCAGCGGCAGCAACAGTTGTCGGTATTGACAGGACATCTTTTGACATGAATATCATCCAGTTTCAGGTTAACCGGCCATTTATTTTTGCCATTGTTGAAACAGAATCAAATGCCATTACATTTTTGGGTAAGGTATCAGAACCTGTGTGGGAAGATGAGTAATAATAGCATTTCAGGCTGCAAAACAAGCTGAAAAAATTCTCATTCCCGATTTTTTTTTATTTTTTAGCCAAAAAATATGTCTTTTGCTAAAGAATTTAAAGAAATATAACATTATTCTGGCATCCGGCTCTCCCCGCCGTGAATATCTTCTCAGGGAGCTTGGTCTTAATTTTAATATTTTTGTCAAAGACGATATTGACGAACAAGCCCCCCCTGATCTTCACCGGGAAGAAATAGCCGTTTATCTGGCCAGGCATAAAGCCTTACACTACACGCCTGAACTGAAAAATAACACAATGATTATCACAGCCGATACAATCGTATGCCTCGGGGATGAAATCATGAATAAGCC
>CAZVTW010000940.1:0-1961 GCA_964629805.1 uncultured Bacteroidales bacterium
TACTGACTGTAAATGAGGATTTAAAATTTCAAAGTAACGCAGAGATTGGCGTTTTTTTGGAGGCACTAAGTAATATGAATGAGTCAATTAAATATATATTAATAAGCTGTTTCTGCATATAATTCTTTGTGTTCCATTGATAGCAAATCTTCAATAAGCAATCCTCGCAAAAACTGGTATTCTTCAACAAATTGTTTTAACTTTTTCCCGTCTTTGTTGGAAAGGATATGATAAAAAAGAAGCAATAGCTCATGTGAAGACAATTGGGAACGCAACATGTCGGTATAAAGACCTATGTTTTCTGCATGCTCCTGTATAAATTTGGTTATATAGTATAAATTCATCAGGTAATGACCAATGATTGGCTGATAGCGGTTGTAAAAATCCAGATACGCTGATTGTACCACATCAATCTCATTTTCAAAAATATCCAGCTGATGATGTCTTTCGTAAAATTTTCCCAGGCGGTTGTATAGAATCTCAAAACATCTCCTGCCAGTGATATTCACTTCCTTTTCCTGGGCATCATTCATAAGCTTAGCCACGTCTTTTTTTGTTTCCTGTAGGGTAATATCCCTGACAATTTGGTGAAGCAGTTGCAATAAATTAAAGAAAGTTGATTCAAATTGTTGTAATTTTTGCGTTTTGGCCTGTTCTATGTAAATATTACGTGTTTCTTGAAGTTCTTTCCTTTGAAGCTTAAACTCATTAGACTGAATTTGCAGGGCTTCTATTTGTGCATTCAACGCTTTTTGGTTGTTTTTGAAGTCAATCCGCTGTTCAGACAAAGCGACATAAAACAAAATAACGCCTGCGAGAGCCCATAAAGATCCAACAAACCCTCCGATGATATCACCTAATTGTCCGAATTTGTCGGCCTGGACTTTTTTGGCCATCTCAAAAAACACTTCGTTCCAGGCAAAAATGACAATAAATGTCAAGATGAGGAACATGCCAATATAAATGAGAACACGGGAAAACTTTTCTGAAACCATGCTATTTGTTTTTGGATATAAAAATACTTGTAATTAACATTATTCCAAAAGGTATAGCAAAAAATAATCCCATAATATGTAAATAGATGTCCTCATCGCTCAAATCGGCGGTTAGTACATGGAAAACAGGCCCAATAATTGCGGCTAAACCTACGACAAAATAAACAACATCAAAAAAAGTAAACATAATCTGTGCTGATTTGTATAAAGGTGATTTCAGGAATTCTTCGTATTTCATTTTGGCATTATATGCAGCCTGAGCCCTGGCCCTGGCTCTTTCTTTCTGTAGCCATTCTTCATATGTATCTGTTGTATTTCCGGTTTCCTTATGATACTGTTTAGTGAAACGCCCCGTTCTTTTATAGTGCAGTAGGACTTGGTATGCCTCATTGATCTGAATAAATTTTTTATGAGCCTGGTCAGAGGGATTCACATCAGGATGATAACGCTTTGCTTTGGTACGGTAATTCCTTTTGATATCCGTAATTCCGGCGCCAGGTTTCAAATCAAGGATATTATAGTAATCATGTATGGTCAAAGCGTGAAAATCAAAACTGCTGGTATAGCAATTATATTTCAGGCTAAATTAGATAAGTTTTTGAGGAAATCATAATTTATCGCACTTCTAATTAGTGCCAATAAAAAAACGCTTGATTTTTTTTTGAAGTGGCTTTAAGAAGGCTCCAAGTTCGAGGCTTGGAGTTTTCTCATATACACTAACAAAGTGTAAATGATTGTTTTTAATGGTTTTAGATGTAGCTCAAAGCCACTAATACCCTGTCCTATAAATTTTGGCTAAAATATCGGCAAAATAATAAGATAATAAGGTTTTTCGCCGGGTTGTCACATTTTCTATTAAGGTTAAAAAAAAGATAAGGTTATTTTGAAATATAGAAATCTTATTTATAAGATTTTAACCTCTTATGTTTGTACCATGAAACAAATATAGTTAATTCATGTAATAAA
>CAZVTW010000941.1:0-1960 GCA_964629805.1 uncultured Bacteroidales bacterium
AAGAATTATAATTATTCCCTTTCCAAATCAAAAGGACTGACTGCTAAAATGATAAAACAGGTTCTGGTTGACAAAGATGGCAGAATTTGGTTAAGCTGCGAAACAGGAATAATAAAGTTCATTCCCGAAACTGAATCCTTTATCACTTACACGCCTGAAATTGATACGAGCCTGCACTTAAAGGGGATATCAATTACCTGCATGATAGAAGATAAAAAGGATATTATCTGGGCAGGAAGTTACGGCGGAGGGCTGTTAAAGTTTGATACTTTCAAAAAAGAATTCAAAAGGTATAAAAAAAACAGGCACCCAAAATCTATTTCTTCAAATATTGTCAATGATATTGCTTTTGGAGCTGATGACAACCTTTGGATTGCTACAGTTGACGGGGGATTATGTTATTTCAACAAAAAGACAGAAGAATTCACTATTTACCAAAAAGACAAAAATGATCCCTTCGCTTTACAGAATGACAATATCGCAGTTGTTCATTGTGACAAATCAGGCATGCTCTGGATTGGTGACGGGAGGGAAAAGCGCTTATCCGTATTACCTAAAAACAGCAATCGTTTTTACCATTTTAAACATAACCCCTCTGACCCCAAAAGTATTGGATTTGGATTTGTTTTTGCAATATACCAGGATAATCAGGGTATAGTTTGGGTTGGCAACAATGTGCTCAATGAATATTCACCCATGCAGGACAAATTTTCATCATACTACCACCCGCCGGAAGATCCGCAGTACCAGGAATACACAAAAGATATGTTGATTGATTACCAGGAGAACTTATGGATAGCTACTTTTGGACAAGGTTTGAAGAAATATACGAAAGATTATGTTTTTGTCAAAAAATTAATGACTGAAGATTCTAATGATCAGTCTGTTCTGTCGAATTATGTCACTGCTTTGATGCAGGATAAGAAACAGCAGCTCTGGATAGGTACACTAAAAGGAATCAGCATATATGATATTAAGAAAGAAAGGTTTGTTAAACATATTACAAATCACAAAGGCCTGCACCATTATAGTATTTATTATTTTTACCAGGATAGACGTGAAATTATCTGGATAGGTACACAGGAAGGAATAACAACGTTCAATCCCAAAACGAACAACTGGAAAAAGGTGGAATACGAAAAACGGGGATTCAATTTTAAAATTAGAAGCATTATTGAAGATAAAAGCGGTAACATATGGTTTGGTTCTTATAACGGATTGATCAGGTATAACACTTCTTCTGACTCCTTTTCATTTTATTATCACAATCAGAAAAAAGAAGGAACAATAAGCAGTAATACAATTAATCATCTTTATATTGATTCAGAAGACAGGCTAATTGTTTCTACCAAAGGAGGTTTGAATATATACAAACCGGAAAGTGACACATTTAAAACATTTGATTCGACAAATGAAATTGAGCATGAGAACGTTACATTTGCCCTTGAAGACTCCCGAAAAAATATTTGGTTCGGTACATCGGATGGTATAAAGAAGTTTAATATACAATCAGGGGAAGTAAAAAAGTATGATGCAGATGACGGAGCGAGTTTTAATCAAAAAGCTATAAAAAGACAAAATAGAAAAGAATTTATTATTGGTGGTGCACACAGGGGGTTTTACGTATTTCATCCTGATAGCATTAAAAATAATCCATATATACCTCCTGTATATCTCACGAATTTTGAAATTTTCAGTAAACCTGTTTCAATAGGTGATGATTCACCTTTATCAAAACACATTAGTTTGACAGACAAAATTATTCTCTCTTATAAGCAATCTGTTTTTTCGTTTGAATTTGCAGCCCTCAATTATATTTTACCTGATAAAAATCAGTACGCGTATAAGATGCCGGGGTTTGATGAAAACTGGATTTATACGGATGCCGGTAAACGATTTGCTACATATACCAATCTTGACCCCGGAGAATATACTTTTCGAGTAAAGGCTTCGAACAATG